>JBKHVJ010000076.1:0-6478 GCA_046570145.1 Alphaproteobacteria bacterium | reverse complement strand
GCCTTCAGGTCGTCGGCCATGGCGATCAGGTCCCGACGGGTTGCCATGTCCACGAGCACGCGCGCATAGTTGCCAGCCTTGCCGCCGACCACGCCCTGCGTCAGGTCGAGCAAGTGCGCGAGGGCCTGTTTCTGACCGTCTTCGAACAGGTCGGCGAGGTATGGCGAAAGCGTCAGGTAATCCGCCACTTCCCCACTGTCTGTCATGGAGCGGATCGCGTCATAGATCCGGGCGTTCACCGGGTCGAAGAAGTGCTCCGCCTTCAGGGTGTCCGAAACGAGCGCGACCCGCCGGTTGTCCTCCAGCAGGCTCGCGAGCAGCGCTTCCTCAATGTCGATCGTATGGGGCAGCACAGCCGCCCCAACGAGTTGGGTGGGGGTGCTCAATCCGTCACCTCCACCTCGGCCGCGATCTTGTCGATGCGGTTGGCGAGCGCCAGCAGCTCGTCCCGGTTCACCTCCGCCTCGCCGGCGCATTCGCGGAGGTCCGCGCCGACGCCGCGCAGCCGTTCAGCCGGCGGCGGGCGCCGCACCGGCCGGCGCGGCTCGCCTTCGGGTTTGTGGAGCAGGGAAACGCGACGCGGTGTCGTGTTTGCTGCCGCCGCCGGTGGCACGATGCGCGGCGCGGCCTCCAGGGCGAGGAGCACATTGTGGGCGGCGTGGAAGGTCAGATCATCCATGCGCGCCACGAACGCCACCATGTCGCCCGACGCACCGCAGCCGAGGCACCGGAACGTGTTGGTGTCGGTCATGACGTAGAAGCTGGGCGTCACCTCGTCATGGAAGGGGCAGCAGCATTTCCGCCACAGCGGGCGGCCGGCGACCTCGGCCAGAGCGATCCCGTACCGGGTCGCCAGATCCAGCATGGTTATGGGCTTGCGGTTCATGCCAGCACCTCGAACTTGTCGGTTTCGTTGCCCCAGCAGTCCCAACCCGCTCGCCGCGACCGTGCGAACAGCTCGACATAGGGGCCGTCGAACAGCGCCTCGATGTCGGTGTGCATCTGGTCGGGCTTGCGGCTGTGCTCGCGGCGCGGGGCGACGATCAGGTTGCGGATGGAGCGGGAGCGCTGGACCGGCCGGCCGATGGTGCCGAGCAGCCAGAACTCGGCGGCGGAGCGGTAGATGTAGCCAGTCCCGAACGCCCAACTGGCACCGGTGGGCGACTGCTTCGCCCAGGTGCCGGCGGTTTTGTAGGTGAAGCCCCATGCGCCGAGCGTGGCGAGCGCCTGCGGCAGCATCGGCGCCGTCCCCCACATGATGCAAGCGCAGTCCGGCGCGGCCAGCTGCGACACCGGCAGGGCCTGGATGTCGGCGAGCGTCATGCAGCGGTAGTGCCGCTGCGGAGACCTGACCTCACCTTTCGTGGAGCGGTGACGGAACGCCCATGCCGGATCCGCCAGAATGACCCTGTAGTGTTGTGACGCCAGTTCACCGAAGGGAGAGACCGCCGAGTCGGTCATGCCTCGCCTCCATCGCCGAACAGACCGCCGAACGACTCGCGCACAGCCGCCGCGCTCGCTGGGTTTCCGAGAAGGAGGTCGATGGTCCAGATCTCGAAGGCCGGAAACAGATAGCCCGCATAGTCGTGGGCCAGCTTGTGATCGGCCATCCACTCGCCGTCCTCGGTCTGCCAGACGCCCCTGTGCGGCTCCTTCTTGGCGAGGTATTCGGACAGCCGCTTCCCGCGGCGGTGGTGCCAGTGTCCGGGAGCATTGCCCCGCGGCTTGCCAGCGATCCGATGCAGCCGGGACAGGCTTTCGAAGTCGGCGAGGGCGCCCCCCTTCCCGTCTTCGGTCAGGCCGGCGACCCCCAGGCTGTTCAGACGCTCGCGGAGGTATCCGGAGAACGTCTCTCCGCAGACTGCATCGGCCATGCGGTAAGCGAGATCGGCCGAGACGGTGTGGCAGCACCCCTCCTCTTCGGTGATGGCGACCTGCAGGTGTTCCGGCCCGCACCCGGCCTTTTGGAACGCGCGGCGGACGGCGTGCATTTCCTCGTCCGGCACCTCACGGCCCGACAGCGCCCGGAGCATCCCGCGCAACGGGAGCGCCAGCATTCCGATGGGGACCGGCGGGACGAAAGCCGGAAGCGAAACGGCCGGCGCGTCGCCAACGCTTAGCGTGGTGACCACACCGACGCAGTTGGAGACCGTGGTGCGCGGGCCGTTGAGCAGGGCGTGAACGCTCATGCCGCACCCCCGATCCCGGCCAGAGCCTCCAGGTCACGATGCAGCGCCGCCTCGATGTTGTCGCACTGCGTCTCAAGGGCGCGGTAGTAGCGGGAGCGGAACAGCAGATCCGCAAGATCGCGGGCCGGCAGTTCGGTCTCCAGCAGCATCCGAACCCGCTCCATCCGACCGTAGGCCGCGAGGTCCAGGGCGGTGTCCCCGGTCTTCCAGTTTTCGGCCGCCTCGATCTCGCGCTCCCGCTCCCGCCACGCCTCATATTCGGCGTGCGCCTCTTGGATGGTGGTGGGCAGCGGGTATGCCGTTTCGATGGCCTCCCGAACCCGTGGCGAGACGTCCCTGAAGCTGAAGAAGTCGCTGCAATGACCGATGTTCTCGATGCGCTGTGTCCAGCGCTCCCACGGGCTTTCACAGGGTACGATCAAGGAGCCGAGCGCGGCGCGCAGCTTCTGCTCGCGCCAGCAGGGGGCCGTGACAGCTTCCGCCGACCCGTATTTCTCGATCACCGCCCGCCGGTATTCGGCACGCTGGCGGCCCTGCTCCTCGCGCTTCGCCGCCTGCGCGGCCTTCCATCCGGGTTGCTTCGCTTCCATGTGATCATCGAAGCCCGCGAAGATGTCGACGAACGTCGGCCCGCCGGGCGCCACCGTGGCGGCCTTGGCGACGGTGACCGGCTCGGCCACCGTCAGATCCGCAAGCGTCTTTCCCGCCGCCTTGAGCATGCCCTGCGCCTTCCGCAGCGCGGACAGCGCTTCGCCGTCGTGATTGGAGCCGGCCAACGCCAGCACCTTGGACAGCCTGGAGGTGTTCAGCTTCGTCATTTACACAGGCTCCCCGCGCTCAAGGGCGCGTTCCAGATCGGCGTATCGGTGGGGTTCGGAGGCGACGCGGCCGGAGGGCGGGGAGCGCATGTTCCACCAGTAGCTCCGGCGGGCGAGTTCCGCGGCGGCGGCGTCCTTGCTGGCCGGGTCGCGGTCCATCCGCCCATTGCGCCAGCCGTGCCAGTAGGCGCGCGACCGGTTCGTCCCCGGCTCGAAGGCGTCCGGCTTCAGGCCGTCGAGATACCCATCGGCGATCTCGGCACCGTCCAGGCGGGCGAGATCGCACAGGGTTTCGACCGGCACCTTCACACCGCGGCGCCACAGGTCGTCTATCGCCTCCAGCTTCGGCAGATGGCTTTCCGGCGGTTGCGGATAGGTCTGCTCGAAGAAGAAGGAGGGGAGGGGCTGAAGGGTGGGATCGTCCATCATGCGGCCCTCCGCCGGTTGGCGCCCGGCCGGCGCTGCTCATGCGCCAGCACCTCGCCGAAGTGATCGGCGATGATGCGGTTCACCTTCGCCACGAGGTCCGGGCGGGTGAACCGAACGTGGACGTTGCAGTTCTTGAAGGTGCGGATCTCGAAGTAGCCGGTCGTCACGGTGCCGCCGAGATCCCGGCGGGAAAGCTGCGACACCATGGCCGCCGCGTCGCCGCGGTGGTCCATTGGCGACTGTCCATCCACGATGTGGAAAATGCGGTCCAGGTCCCGCATCTCGTCCTGGCCCTTGCCGTGGTGGCTCCAGCCGCCGTGCTCGGACAGGGCGCGGCTGAAGATCAGCTTATCGCCCAGGCGATAGGCCGGGTTGCTGGCGAACTTCCGATCCAAGCGCTGGAACAGGTTGATGACGCCCCGCCGGAAGATGGCTTCCGACTCGGCCGTCAGCCGGGCGAAGGTGGCGACGAGATTGTCCCGCGTCACCTCGGCCGGGTCCGTCTCGTTCTGCCGCCTGAATGCCGCCGCCTCGTTGGCGTCCATCAGGTTCAGCAGGCCGAGCGCGCCCATGACGTGCCCCCAGACGGCGCCGTCGAGGTTTCGGCGCAGACCGTCCACCACCTTGTCGGTCTTGCCCTGCTCAATGTCGTAGCCGCCCTTGGTCAGCACCTCCCGGAGGTGGGTGTGGTCGGTGCCGCCCACCTCCTTGTGAACGCGGGCGGCCTCGGCCAGCAGCTGGACGCCGCGGGTGTAGAGGTCCAGCGCCCGGTCGCGCTTCGCCACGATCTCGTCGGCGCTGCCCTTGCGGATCAGGTTGGTTCCGGTGGCCTCGATCATTCGTGCCCCCCGAACTTCAGCCATTCGTCGGCCGCATCCGCCGGCGGGCAGTTGGCGAGGACGGCTTCAGCCGAGCCGTGATGCGCGACACAGGCGTTCCACACCTCGCTCGCCATCGGGACCGCCTGGTTATGGACGCCAGCCGCAGAGAGGCGGAGCGCACACGAAACCAGCCAGACGAGCATTTCGACCCGAGCGGAGTCCTCCAGGGCGCGAACCCGGCGCTCCTCCGCCAGATCCGGCATGGAGGCGGCATTGTGGAAGCTGGTCCAGACGTACCGGGCGGCGGTGGCGATCGCATCGCCTGCCGCCATCGGCCACGGCTGGATGTTCAGCATCATCAGGAACTGGCCGCGGAGCACGGCCGGAACCTGCGGCAGGCGCCGCCACAGCGGATAGCGCGGCTCAACCCGCCATTCGGTCGGCAGGCGGTCGCGCCGCCCACTTCCCATCCACGGGTCCAGCCGGCATGCCAGCTTGATAAGCCGCTCCTTCATTCGGCACCGCCTTCCTGCGCCGCGTCGGTGCCGTTCTCACGGAGCGTGCGGCGGATGGTGGTGGAGATGTCGGCCAGCGCGTCCCGCACGGGCGTGGGGGTGGAGTACATGCCCTTCTTGTCGGCCAGCAGGGCGTCCAGGCGGTCGGCGATGGTGCCCAGCAGCGCGGCGTAACGCTCCATGGGGCTGGACGGGGTGACGGGCGTCATGGGCTGCGCCTCTTCGAGCGTGGCGAAGGGGTTGATGCCGGCCTCGGTCAGGGCCTCCTCCAGCGCGGCGACGTGGGGTGAAGCGGCGCCGTCCCGCTCGCGCAACACGGTGGTGATGCTCGCCAGCGCCCGCAGAACGACGGGCAGGGCCGAGATCATGCCGGCCAGCTCGGCGCGGCGCGGGCCGGTGACCGAGACGGACCCGAAATCCTCGAAGGCGACCGTGCAAGCGCCTTCCTTGTGGATCGTCACCGGGCGGGGCGGGAGCGTGCCGGCCGAGGCGACGGTGGAGAACATAGCGGTCATCGCGTCACCTCGTTCAGCAGGTCGCCCGCCACCAGCGGGAGGACGTCTTCGGGAAAGGCGGGGCCGGACATGTGCGCGGACAGCAGCGCCGCGCCGAAGCCGAGAAGGTCGATTTGCCCGATCTGGCGGACGCGGGCGGTGCCGCCGGCAATCCAGTCGCGGGCATGGCTCTGGAGGCTGGGTTCTGCTGTCAGCAGGAGGACGCTGGCGCTGAAAACGTCGGTGGCAGCCAGAGGCTCTTTGCTGCGCCCGTCGCCGTCCATGCCGAGCAGGGCTACGGTCAGCACGCCGCGCGCCGCGCGGACGGCTTGGTCAACTTCTGCGGCAAAGGTGCCGCCGCGGATCGTCTGACAGCGGTTGCGCGCGCTCTCCAAAAGGCGAGCGAGGCCTTTGGACTCGACGGCCTCCTCTATGCTGTCGGTGAACAGGTCCGACACCACCTTTGCGCGGCTGACCCACGGAAGGCTCTTGAGGACGGAGCGGGCGACCGGGCCGTCGCGCAACAGCACGGAAGCCGAGTCGGGGGCGTAGCGGTGCGCCCATGCGATGGGAGAGAGAGCCATGGTCACCGTCCAAGGAGGTGGGCTGCAGCCGCCAGCCCGCCCCAAAGGAGGGCGAGAGCGGCGGCGTTGCCGAGAAGGCGGAGGAGGGGGAGGAGGGGGACGGTCTTGGGGCGGGTGGTCATGCCTCACCCCCCTTCATTCCTTCGGAGGCGAGCGCGAGACTGTCCTCCAGCCGGGCGCGAACACCCTTCAGGTGCTGGCGAAGCTGGTTCGTCAGGTAGGTGGTCGCGTTGCCGATCTCGCCGCCGCCCAACCGATCCAGCAGGAGGGACAGGGCGTCCACGGCGCACTCGGCGTCGGTAAGCGGCCCCTCCACCTCGTCCAACGAGGCGCGGATGCGCTTGGCCTGGGCGCCAACTCTGGCGCTTCGCTCTGCGTGGTAGCCTTCGGCGAGGTGGAGGAGTCCCTGCAACGCCACCTGGACGGCGCGACCTTGAGCGCCGGGAAGGTAATCGACGGCATCCTTCAGCGTCGCAATGGCGGGATGGGCCGGGTGGCCCTTGTCGTCTTGGAAGGTGTCGGTCGCGAGTTCGATCAGGCACGCGAACTTTGCCAACGCCGCCGCCGCCGTGGTCGCCGGCAGGGACACCACCTTCAGGCAGTTCTCGCGTTCAGCGATGACCAGGGC
>JBKHVJ010000075.1:0-24803 GCA_046570145.1 Alphaproteobacteria bacterium | reverse complement strand
GCGACCAGCGCGATGCCGCCGAGCATGACCGCGCAGAAGGTCGCGACCAGGATCGGCTCGTGATAGGGGAAGGACTCCAGGCTCAGGCGCCCGAAGAGGAAGGTCGTCAGTGTCTCAAGCATGCCGGTGTGCCCAATCAGGGATTGGCCAGCCGCTGCGGCCCGGCCTGGGAGGCGGACGCGCCGATCGGCGTGACGGTGGGGCGCTGCACGGCGCCCGAGTTTGCGGCGGCTTCGACCGCCTCGGCGACGGTGCACAGGCCGGTCGGCTGCGTGTCCGGGAAGCCGGCCAGCGTGTTGGCCCGCAGGATCCCGTTCGCCGCGGCCATGCCGCCGGCGTTCAGCCCGCCCGCACGGTCGATGGCGGCCATGTCGCTCATGCACATGGTGCCGGGACGCACGCACAGGTTGACGACGGCGTTGAACAGCTTCGGATCGACGGTGCCGAAATGCTGGACCGGAACGGCCTCGCTCGGCTTTTCAAGCGCGATGTAGGCGTTGCGGTCGAGCGGGGCGCCGGCCGACTTCACCTTGGACACCCAGCCGTCGAAATCCTGGTTCGACAGGCCGTGGAAGGCGAAGCGCATGTGCGAGAAGCCGGCGCCGCTGTAGTTGGACGAGAAACCCTTGTAGGTCCCCGGCTCGTTGATCACGGCGTGGAGCTTCGTCTCCATGCCCGGCATGGCGTAGATCATGCCCGCCAGCGCCGGAACGTAGAAGGAGTTCATCACCGTGGAGGCGGTGAGGCTGAAGCGGATCGGGCGGTCGACCGGCGCCGCCATCTCGTTCACGGACGCGATGCCGTATTCGGGATAGACGAACAGCCATTTCCAGTCGAGCGCCACCACCTGCACGTCCAGCGGCTTGACGCCTGCCGGGAGCGGCTTGTCGGCCGCGATGCGGTCGAGCGGACGGTAGGGGTCGAGCTTGTGGGTGGTCACCCAGGTGATGGCCCCCAGGCAGATGATGATCAGCAGCGGGGCTGCCCAGATCACCAGTTCGAGCTGCGTCGAATGGTCCCAGTCCGGTTCGTAGCGGGCCGTGTTATTGGACTGACGGTAACGCCAGGCGAACAGCACGGTAAGCGCCATGACCGGGACAATGATCAGCAGCATCAGCAGGGTGGAGATGACCACGAGGTCTCCCTGCTGGCTGGCAACGTCGCCGGCCGGGTTCAGCACGACCAGGTTGCAGCCACTCAACGCCGCCATCACTGGCAGCAGGGCGATTGCGCGATAACGGCTCAAGGCAGGACCTGTATCGAAGGTTTGCTTTGGGGAGACAGCTAACGTCCATGCCCCAGCGGCGACATTGGACAATTTGTCCAATGCCCCGACTCATGCGCGCTTGACAGGTCACCGAATGTTGAGGTGACATATTGTATGATCTGCGGATCATCGCAAGCGAAATAACGCAGCCGGGGCCGACATGATGACTTCATCGATTGCGGCGGTCGAACGGGATGCGAGGCTGGTGAACGCGCGGCATCACGGGGTGAATCCCGGAGAAATTGCCATTGGCGTGATCATAGGCCGAACCTCCGAGTTCTTCGACTTCTTCGTTTACGCCATTGCTTCCGTGATCGTCTTTCCAAAGCTGGTGTTTCCCTATGTCGATCCGCTGACGGGCACCCTTTGGTCGTTCGCCATCTTCGCGCTGGCCTTCGTCGCGCGGCCGATCGGCACCTTCATCTTCATGGCCATCGACGACAATTACGGGCGCAGCGCCAAGCTGACCATCGCCCTGTTCCTGCTGGGCGGGTCGACGGTGGCGCTGGCCTTCCTGCCGGGATATGAGGCGATCGGCGTCGCATCCGCATGGTTGCTGGCGCTGTCCCGTGTCGGGCAGGGCGTGGCGCTGGGCGGCACCTGGGACGGGCTGGCCTCGCTTCTGGCGATGAACGCGCCGCAGAACAAGCGTGGCTGGTATGCGATGATCCCGCAGCTGGGCGCACCCATCGGCCTGATCGTGGCGAGCGGCCTGTTCGCCTACATGGTCAACAGCCTGTCGGCGGAGGATTTCTTCGCCTGGGGCTGGCGCTATCCCTTCTTCGTCGCCTTCGCCATCAATGTGGTGGCGCTGTTCGCCCGGCTGCGTCTGGTTCAGACGCCGGAGTTCGAGCGGCTGTTCCAGAACCGCGAACTGCAGCCGGCTCCGGTGGTGGAGACGCTGCAGATGGAGGGCAAGCGCGTGGTGATCGGCGCCTTCGCGCCGCTGGCCAGCTTTGCCCTGTTCCACATGGTCACCGTCTTTCCGCTGTCCTGGATCTTCCTGAACGCGCAGCAAGAGACCGGGGCCTTCCTGGTGATCGAGGTGATCGCCGCCGCCTTCGGCATCGCCGCCATTGTCGCGTCCGGCTATATCGCCGACCGGGTCGGGCGGCGAACCCTGCTGGGCAGCTGCGCCGCCGCCATCGCGGTGTTCAGCGGCTTCGCCCCGCTGCTGCTCGACGCCGGACAGACGGGCGAGGCGGTGTTCATGGTGTTGGGCTTCGTCATCCTCGGACTGTCCTTCGGCCAGTCGTCGGGATCGGTGGCGTCGGGCTTCAGCCAGCAGTACCGCTACACCGGCTCGGCCATGACCTCCGATCTGGCATGGCTGTTCGGGGCCGGCTTCGCGCCCTTCGTCGCGCTGTACCTGTCCAGCCAGTTCGGGCTGGTCGCGTCCGGCCTCTACCTGCTGTCGGGCGCGGTCTGCACGCTGGTGGCGCTGCGGATCAACAAAACCCTGTCTTCGTGACGGGGACGGCCAACTGAGTGGCAACGGGCGGGCTCAGGCCTGCCCGTCAGCCTCCATGGGCACCAGCCGCCCGCCGGCGGATCCGGGTGCTGGCCGCGCCAGATCCAGCCGTTCGCGCGGCAGCGATCCCGGATACTGTTCCGTCAGGAAGCGGATCATCTCCTCGCGCACGAGGCAGCGCAGGTCCCAGGCCGTGCCGGCGTCGGGAGCACTGACCAGGGCGCGAAGCTCCATCGTGTGCTCCTTCAGGTCGGTGACCTGCAGGTTCCATACCCGCTTGTCCCACAGGCTGGTGCTGTCCAGCACCTTGCGCAGCTGGTCGCGCAGCGCCGGGATCGGCACCGAGTAATCGACATACAGCATCACCGAGCCCAGGATGTTCGGCGCGTCGCGGGTCCAGTTCTGGAAGGGCTTCTCCAGGAAATACCCCAGCGGAACGATCAGCCTCCGGTCGTCCCAGATGCGCACGACGACATAGGTCGAGGTGATCTCGTCGATATTGCCCCACTCGCCCTCGACCACCACCGAGTCGCCGATTCGGATCGGCTGGGTCAGCGCGATCTGGATGCCGGCGATCAGGTTGGCGATGGTCGGCCGGGCGGCAATGCCCAGCACGATGCCGGCGACGCCGGCCGAGGCGAACAGGCTGATGCCGATGGTCCGCACCAGCGGCACGGTCATCAACATGAAGCCGGCGGTGATGCCCATGACGGTCAGCAGGGCCAGCCGCCGGAACACCGTCAGCTTGGTCCGCCGCCGCCGCCATTCGAATCCGCGTTCGTTGGGACCGCTGCGGTCCAGATAGGCGTCGAACACCGCCCCGACCTTGCCGGCGATGGCCCAGCCCAGCGCGCCGATGAAGCAGATGCCGACGGCGCGGGCCAGCATCTCCATGGCGCCGGAGGGCAGCGGCAGCGCCGGCACCGAGGCGAGAAGGGCGGCGAAGATCACCGCGAAACGGGTGGCGGTGCGGCCGGCCGTGACGACCCGGCTCAGCACCGGTGCGTTGGTCGGGCGGAACAGCCGTTGCAGCACACGCCACACCATCTCGTGAACGGCGATCGCGATGACCATGGCGACGACCGGCGCCAGGAAGGCGGCGACCGTGGAGGAAATCGGAAATTCCATCGGTTCCTGCTGATCCGGTTTCTGCTGATCGATAAGACGAGGGGGCGCGGCGCCTCCGGTTCTTACGGGCTTGAGAACATGCCGGCCGTGATTTGGTTCGGGGGCCGCCTAATCCGAACGCCGACCGACCCGCCGGGTATAGGGCGTCGGAGGGAACTCCTGGCCGGAGGAGGCGACGCTTGCCGGGAGAGGATGCACCGCCAATCTTGCAGGGTGAGACAACCGGAAAAGGCGACCAGACCGATGCAAGTCCCACCCCGCGCGACCACACCGGCGCCGATGCGCAAATGGCTGCCGGTTGCGGCGCTGGTCGTTCTGGCGGGCCTGTCCGCCTGCGCCGGGATCGAGCCCGACTTCCGCAAGCCGGGCGCCCAGCGCCTGACCGGACCGGAGGTCTCCACGCTGCTGGGCGGCCACACGCTGAGCATCGTCAACCCGCGCGGCAAGTCCTACATGAACCGGTTTTCCAAGGACGGGTCGATCGTCATTTCCGGCGCCAAGGGCAACGAATACGGGCGCTGGACGGTCTCGGGCGACCGCTATTGCCTGACGCTGGACGTGGATCCCCGCCAGCAATGCATGGAGATCTACCGGCTGCCGGACGGCCGCTACCAGATGGTCAATGCCGACGGGACACTGCGGAACACGTTCCAGGTGGATTGAGCCCAGGTGGATTGACGCCCAACCGTCAGCCGGTCCGCAGCGCGTTGACCGTCAGCCGTCCCGCCGGCCAGGAGTGGACGAGGCCGGCGGCGCGCAGTTCCGGCAGGGCGCTTCCCACCTCCTCCGCCGACAGTCCGGTGGCCTCGACCAGGGCGGGGCAGGTCTGCGGGCCGGAGCCCAGCGCCGACAGGATCGCGGCGGCCGGCGTGCCGGGGGCGCGGAGCGCATCGGCCGGACGAGGCGGGGTGCGGGCACGGGCGGCGGCTATCGACAGCGCCAGCGCCCGCAACTGTCCCAGCCGGTGCATCGCTTCGCCGTCCAGCCCTTCGGTCAGGGACAGCGCCGTGTGGCAGCGCGCGACCAGCCGGGCGAGCGTGGCGAGGTCGTCGCTCCGGTTCGCCACCAGGGCGGCAACGGTCTCCTGCGCCAGCGTCTCCAGCTCGGCGTCCGCCACGGCCCAGTCCTGCCGCCCGACGGCGTCCAGAAGCGCGTCGGCCAGCGACCGCAGCGCCGGCTCCAGTGCGCTCATTCGCTGCACTCCTCCTGTCCGGGATCGGGCAGCGCCGGCCAGCGGCCTGGTGTCCAGCCGGCGCAGACATAGCCGGGGGACGGGTCGGCCAGCGGCAGGGTCAGGCATCGGATGCGCGGCGCGCTCGCCTGGCTGGCCCGCGGCTGGAACAGCAGGGCGACGCCGCACTCCTCGATGATCTTGTCCTCCTCGCCGGTGCTGCGGCAGTAGCGGTTGAAGCGGTGCGACAGCGCCATGCTGTTGGCGACGATCACCCGGCAATAGCCGGCGCGCGACGAGGCGCCGCCTTCCTTCGCCTGCCAGCGCCCGGTGGTCAGGCCGCTGTCCATCACCGGGGTGACCAGCCAGTCCACCATCATGCCGGACGCGATCCAGGCGCTGGGCTCCGAGCGCCCAAGATCCTCGCAGATGGCGACGGCGAGCCGGCCGAGGTCCGGCAATTCGAACAGGGTGAAGCAGTCGCCGGTCTCGATGTCCTCGCGCGCGCAATCCAGCAGCCGGCCATTGCGGTCGCGCAGGTCGTAGGAGCGGCACTGGTAGCTGTCCAGGTCCCAGCAATGCAGCTTGGTCTGGCGGCCGATCACCGTGCCGCAGCGGTCGAGCAGCAGCGCCCGGTTGTGCGGCCGTCCTCCCGTCTCCGCCTCCTCCTTGATGCCGACCAGGGCGTAGCGGATCGGGCCGTCCACCGCCTGGGCCCGCAGCGCCCGCCGGATCGCGGCTAGCGTGCCGGCCGCGACGGAGACCTCCGGGAACAGCACGAAGTTGGCGCCACGCTCCGCCAGTCCGGCGATGGCGTCGGCGGCGCGGCGGCTGAAGTCGCGCGGGGCGGGGTCGTACCAGTCCTCGCCGTCGCGGCGGAACTGGTGGATGGAAAGGTCGTCCTCCGCCTCCGCCAGCGGAACGACGCCGATGACCGGCGTACAGGCGGGGTCGGCCGGGTCCTGGTCGGACACCGCGGCGATGCGGCGGTATCGGACGGCGATGCGGCGGTCCGGGTCGCCGTCGCGCTCGGCCTCCATCGTCAGGCTGGGCGGCACGACCAGCAAGGCGGAGAACAGGTCGACCGGGTCGAATGCGTCGGGATCGGCCCCCGCCGCTGCCGTTTCCCGGATGTTCATGGCGCGGGCCAGCAGCCCGGGTCGCAGGATCAGCTGGCCGTCCGCCGGGTCGGCATTGAAGCGGCCGTCGCGATTCAGGCGGCGGCGCGCCTCCAACCGTTCGGCGGGGAGCAAGTCGTCGGATGCGCGGACGTCATGGCGGGAGGCCAGTGGCGCGAACCATCCGTCGATGGCCTGCGCCGCCGCGAGAGCCCGGTCGAGGTCCAAGCCATCCCCGACCCATTCCTCCAGGGCCGCAGCACCGTCGCGCAGGTGCGCCGCCGCTTCCCCGGCCCGCCGGCCCGCCCGCGCGTGGTCCGCTTCCAGCCCTTGGGCCAGGACGCGGAGCTCGTCGCGACGTTCCTGCAGGCGGCGCCACAAGGCCATGAACAGGTCGGCAGGATGCATGTGCGTCAGTGGCTTGCCGTCTGGGTCTGGGCAGTCTGGCTTTGGGCCGGCTGGAACTGCAGGATCCTCGGCGTCCGCATGTCCTCGCCGATGGGGGCGTCGCTGGCCGCGCCGCGCATGGCGGAGACCGAACGGGGGAAGCCGCTGCGGTCGCTGTAGTCCGGCACCGGCAGGCTGCGGTAATAGGCCTCCTCCTGATGCAGTTTCTGGGCGCAGACCACGTCCAGCGCCGTCACCGCCACCACCGCTCCGAAGGCGATGCGGGCGTTGCCGGCGCGCGGATTGTCCTGCATCCCGGCGGCCAGCGTCGCCATGTCGACGGCGTCGCCGGCGATGCGGCTCCAGATCCAGGGCTTGGGATCGCCGAGAGCCAGCAGGCCGACGCCGGCAGTGATCTCCCGCACGCCATAGGCGCGGATCAGGTTGGTCCTGTCCTCCATTCCCATCCAGCGGGCGATGGTCCGGCCGGCCATCAGTTCGGCGACGCCGAGGCCGATGCTGAACCAACCCAGCCCGCGGGCGAGGTTGTCACCGGTCGAGGAGCGGTTGTAATAGGCCATGACGTCACCTCAGGGCTTGAGGACCACCTTGATGCAACCGTCCCGCTTGTCGCGGAAGGTCTTGTACATCTCGGGGCCCCGGTCGAGCGGAACGGTGTGGGTGATGACGAAGGACGGGTCGATCTGTCCTTCCTGGATGCGGTTCAGCAGGTCGTCGGTCCAGCGGTTGACATGGGTCTGGCCCATGCGCCAGGTCAGGCCCTTGTTCATCGACATGCCGAAGGGCATCTTGTCGATCAGCCCGCCATAGACGCCGGGGATCGACAGCGTGCCGGCCGGGCGGCAGACATAGATCATCTCGCGCAGCACATGGGCGCGGTCCGATTCCAGCATCAGTGCCTGCTTGGCGCGGTCGTACATCGAATCCAGCGTGGCGGTGGCGTGCGCCTCCATGCCGACGGCGTCGATGCATTTCTCCGGACCCTTGCCGCCGGTCAGTTCGTTCAGCCGCTCGACGACGCTCTCATCCTCGAAATTGATGGTGATGGCGCCGCCGGCCTTGGCCATCGCCAGCCGTTCCGGCACGCGGTCGATGGCGACGACCTGTTTCGCGCCCAGCAGGATGGCGCTGCGGATCGTCATCTGCCCGACCGGGCCGCAGCCCCAGATCGCCACCGTGTCGTCCGGCTGGATGTCGCACTGGGCGGCGGCCTGCCAGCCGGTGGGGAAGATGTCGCCCAGGAACAGCACCTGCTCGTCGGTCAGCCCGCTGGGGATTTTGATGTGGGTGCGGTCGGCCATCGGCACCCGCACATATTCGGCCTGGCCGCCGGCATAGCCGCCGGTCAGGTGGGTGTAGCCGAACAGCCCGGCGGTGGTGTGGCCGAACAGCTTGTCGGCCATCGCCTTGTTGCGGTTGGAGCGCTCGCAGACCGAATAGTTGCCGCGCCGGCACTGGTCGCACTCGCCGCACCAGATGGTGAAGGGAACCACCACCCGCTCGCCGACCTTCAGCGCGCTTTTGGCGTCGGCCCCGACATCCACAACCTCGCCCATGAATTCATGGCCGACGATGTCGCCCTTCTCCATGCCCGGCATGACGTTGTCGTGCAGATGGAGGTCGGACCCGCAGATGGCGCAGGTCGTCACCTTGACGATGGCGTCGCGCGGATGCTCGATCTCCGGATCCGGGACCGTATCGCAGCGGATGTCGTTGGCGCCATGCCAGACCAGTGCTCTCATCGATCTCTCCGCGAATTTGGCCGTTCATCAAGTCGATTCAGCAACAGGACCGGCGGGCGGAGCGTTCCGTCCGTCTGTCGTGCAGTCCCGTCGGGGTCAGAGGATCAGCGCCTTTTCACGGGCGACGCCGCCGGACATGGTGGCGGTCTGGCGGTCGTCCATGCTGTTGCGCAGGGCGGGGAAGTCGATCTCCTCCTCCTGCCGGATGTGGCCGTCGATGATGCGCTTCAGGTCCAGCGCCACGGCGAGCCAGTGCGGATCGTCCTTCGGCGTCTGTTCCAGCGTGAAGAGATGCATCTTCATCTCGGCATGCTCGCCGTAGAGATGCTTGGCGTCCTCCTCCTTCCGCGCCTGGTCGTGCAGCATGGGGTAGACGACGTCCTCCTCCGCCATGGCGTGGGCGGCCAGCCGGCGCTTCAGGCGAAGCAGCAGCTGGGTGCGGCGGACGGGCGCGTCGATGGGCGTCTGCACCATCTCCACCAGCAGCGCCTGGATGTGGCGGTGGTCGTCGATCAGCGCGTCGAAACCGTCACGGCCCGTGGACGCGCGGGCCGAGCCGGCGAGCTGCGCCACCACCGGCGGCAGCAGCCGGCTCGCCACCAGCGCCAGCGCCGCACCGCCGGCCATCATCGTCAGCCCGCGGGCCGACAGCCAGCCCGTGCCGTTCTCATGCGAATAGCCTGCTTCCGGATAGCGTGGCATGTCGAGGCTCCTTCCTGCCGGTTGGGTCGTCTGGCCCACCAACAGGCGCATAAGCCCCGGCGTTCCGGCAGGTGCTCGGGACGGCTCTTCGGGCCGGCCCGCGGGACGTTCAGACCGGCGGGCCGGCCGGCACCGCTCCGTCCGGTTGCGCCGCCGCCGTCCGGTCGGGCGTCGTGACCAGAAACAGCAGAATCACCAGCGCCATGAAGAACTGGTAGGACTGCAGGATGTTCAACGGGCCGTCCGCCAGGCTGCTCAGTGGATGGAAGAAGTCGTTGCTCATGATCGCGAAGGCGACGCCCAGAACCATCAGGTCCCGCAGGCCGTGGGGAACGCCCCGCCGCGCGCGGTCGATCAGGACGAACAGCAGGAAGGCGAAGGCCGGCAGGATCACCCCGTAATGCGGCACCCATGAAATCGGGGATCCCATGGTGAAGCACAACCCCGCCACCAGGAAGGATGCAAGCCGGTCGCCGGCCCGCGCGCTGCCGCCGAGCTGCCACAGCAGGCCGAACAGAAAGAACAGGAGGCCCGACAGCAGTGTCGCCGCATGCACCAGCGGGTGGTAGGGGGCGAAGGCGCTGCCCCGCCATTCGGTGTCGCCGTTGGTGGTCGACAGCAGATTGGGGCCGTTGTGCAGCAGGCGGTGCAGCAGCCCGTTCACGGTCTGGTTCGAATAATAGCTCTCGCCATGCTGGCCGAGGAAGGAAATGACGTCCAGGTAGTGCAGCGACGGCTTGAAGCCGTAGAGCGCGCAGGCCGCGGCGAAGCCCGGCCCCACCACCACCGCCCAGCCGGCTGCGAAGCGCCATTCCCTGCGGATCAGCGCCCAGAGCAGGAACAGCGACATCTGCGGCTTGATCAGGGTCGATGCGCCGAGGAGTGCGCCGGCGAGCGCCCGCCGGTCGCGCAGGAAGAACAGGGCGGCGAAGATGAAGGCGGTGTTCAGCCACACCTGGATCTGGCCGACGGCGAAGGCCTTCACGATCGGGTAGAAGCAGAGGGTTCCGACGACGCCCAGAGCGGCGAGGGTGAGCCGTCCGATGCCGTCGCGCGCCGTCCTGTCATATCCCATGCTGACGGCCAGGTCGCGCATCAGCAGCGCCATGCCGACAGCCGCGGCGACGACCATCAGCAGATTGGCAAGGGCGTAGACGCGCAGGTGCAGCAGGCCCACCGCCGACATCGCCTCCATCACCAGCAGCGAGGTCAGCGGGTACTGGAATTTCACGTGCTGGGTGAAGAAGACCGCGTCGTAGACATTGCCGTTCCCATGGTCCCGCAGCCATGTGAAGGCGGTCATCATCGGCTCCCAAGAATCGAGCGGGAGTCATTCCGGCGAACCGACGAAGATCAGGATCAGGACGTCCCAGACCGTCGTATCTCCGGTTCCGCCATCCAGATAGGGCCGGAACACGACACCGAGCAGGGTATCGGCGCACAGCACGAACAGAAAAGCGATAACGAGAACCCAGGCTGCAAACCTGTGGGCGGGGTTCTGGCTTTCGACATGTCCGATACAGCCCTGCGGGACTCCGTCCGCAGCACGCGAAACTCCCTTCGATGCCATCGATGTCCACTCCCTGGCGTTTTTTGCGGCTCTGTTCGCCGTGAAGCCGCAAAAATACGCCGGGAGGCAGGGGTTCTGGAATGTGCCCTACCCGTGCCGGACCGGAGTAGTGCCATTGGCTGCCGGCACTCCGCGGCGGTAGCCGGATACCAAGGTCAATCGGCGCCCGGCCCGTTCGGGCAGTGGCGGGTGTGGACCGACGCAGGCGGAACGTCCGTCAGGGGTCGCGGTTGTGGGATGGCGGCGGTGGGCGGCAGCGCCCGCAAGGCCGCCGCGGAGTAGGGAGACCCAAACGATGGCAAATCCTTCGCAGGCCACCGCCGGTGCCGGGCGCTGCGGCGGCCCGCCGACTTATCCGCCGCCGCAGACCCCTGGGCTCAGTGCCGTGCTGGAGCGCAACATCCAGGCGCTTCAGGCCCGCCGCAAGCGGGAGGAGGTGGAGGCCACGCTTCAGGACCGCATCGCCGACCGGATCACCCGCTTCACCGGCAGCATGCGCTTCGTCTGCCTGCATCTGGTGCTGTTCGGTGGCTGGATCCTGATCAATCTCGGCTGGATCCCGATCGTCAAGCCGTGGGATCCGTCCTTCGTCGTGCTGGCGATGATCGCGTCGGTGGAGGCGATCTTCCTGTCCACCTTCGTCCTCATCAGCCAGAACCGCATGGCCTCGGCGTCGGACAAGCGCGCCGACCTGGATTTGCAGATCAGCCTGCTGGCCGAGCATGAGGTGACGCGGCTGGTGACGCTGGTCTCGTCCATCGCCGACCATCTGGGGGTGAAGACGGAGGTCGATGCGGAACTGGACGTCATCCGGCAGGATGTCGCCCCCGATGCCGTGCTGGACGAGATCGAGGCGACCCAGGCGGAGGAAAAGCGGAAATGACCGGCCGCGCAATCGCCTCCGGCAACCCACCGTTGCCGAACGCATGGAGGTTATGCGTTTAAGGAATCCCTCGGTCCTGCTTGCGATATTGTTCTGGAGGCGAAGAATATCCTAAGGTCAGGCTACCCCCATTTCGGGCTTGGCGCAGACCACGTCCCGACAGAGACCAGCTTAAGGCCCCCGGTGACCGACGGTGATGGCGTCCTCTCACATAATCGTCGGTGGCGCCACTTGGTTCTACCTGTCGAGCCGGTACGGGATGACCTTCGACCCGGTCGCCTTCGGCGCGGCGATTCTGGGGGCGCTGGCGCCGGACATCGACCATCCGAAATCGACGCTGGGACAGATGGTCAAGCCGCTGTCCACCGCGATCTCCAACATCTTCGGACATCGCGGCGTCACCCATTCGGCACTCGCCATCGCCGGATGCCTGTGGGTCCTGCATGAGCATGCGGCTTATCAGCACCTGCTGATCCCCTTCATCGTCGGCTATCTCACCCATCTGGCCGGCGACCTGCTGACTCCGGCCGGACTGCCGCTGCTGTGGCCGATCAAACGGCGGCGCAACTTCGCCCTGCCGGTGCTGAAGACGGGCGGGTTTTCCGAACAATTGGCGGTGACGCTGATGGCGGGCTGGATGATCTCCGGCCTGTTCGCCGGCGGCTGGCCGCAGTTCCCGCTGGAACGCCCCTGGCGCTCGGTCGTCGCCGCGGCACAGACTTACCTGGGGGAAGGCGGTGGCGAGAAGGCCGCGCCGCCGGTGCCTGTGCGCAAGCCGCCCGAAAGCAGCCGTACGAAGCCGCTGAAGGGCTGAGCGCCGCCCATTCGGGCGCTTCAGCTGCATCGCCATCGATAGCTCGGACACTGCCGGTCGCTTTCGACGGATTTACGGTGGTAAGGCAATATTTCCGAATTATATTCTGTCAAATCAGGAAGGCGGTCGGATTGCAATCGCAAACCGGCAGTATGTTCTGAAATTTTGCCAAGTGACCAAAATTCTGTTTGGTTATTGCGCGTAATTTCAATATTTATCTCGGCAAAATTGGCAAAATACCAGATGGCATGGATCCGGGAAAATCGGTTAGCCTGACAGGCATCGGACCGGCCCTTGCGCAGCGCCGGCCACGTGCTTTCCGAAGCCCCGCCCCCTCCCCGAGCCAGCCACGCGATGAACCAGATGATCGACCCGAGCGTTGCCCCCGCTTCCGAGCCGTCCCTCTCCAGCGGAGCCGGCCCCTTCGCCGCCTTCGCCCCCGTCGTCCGTCCGGCCGGTCCGCTGCGTCAGGCGATCACCGCCGCCTACCGCCGGCCGGAGCCGGACTGCGTGGCGTGGCTGGTGGAGCAGGCGACACTGCCGGCCGGGGTGACCACGGCGGCGGCCCAGACCGCGCGGTCGTTGATCGCGGCGCTGCGCGCCAAGCCGCAGGGGCGCGGGGTGGAGGGGTTGATCCACGAATACAGCCTGTCGAGCCAGGAAGGCGTTGCGCTGATGTGCCTGGCGGAGGCGCTGCTGCGCATTCCCGACCGCGCCACACGCGACGCGCTGATCCGCGACAAGATTGCCGGCGGCGACTGGCGTGCCCATCTCGGCAACAGCCCGTCGCTGTTCGTCAATGCCGCGACCTGGGGGCTGCTGGTCACGGGCAAGGTGACGGGCGTGCTGGGCGACGGCTTTGGCGGCGAGCAGGCGCTGTCGTCGGCGCTGACCAAGCTGATCCTGCGCGGCGGCGAGCCGCTGATCCGCCGTGGCGTCGATTTCGCCATGCGGATGATGGGCGAACAGTTCGTCACCGGCCAGACAATCGACGAGGCGCTGTCCAACAGCCGCAAGATGGAGGCGGAGGGTTTCCGCTATTCCTACGACATGCTGGGGGAGGCGGCGACCACCGCCGCCGACGCCGAACGCTATTACGCCGACTATGAAAAGGCCATCCACGCCATCGGCAAGGCGTCGGCCGGACGCGGTATCTATGACGGCCCCGGCATCTCGATCAAGCTGTCGGCCCTGCACCCGCGCTATTCGCGTGCCCAGGCAGACCGCGTGATGGCGGAACTGCTGCCGCGCGTGACCGAACTGGCCCGGCTGGCCCGCAGCTACGACATCGGCCTGAACATCGACGCCGAGGAGGCCGACCGGCTGGAGCTGTCGCTCGACCTGCTGGAATCGCTGTGCTTCGATCCGGATCTCAAGGGCTGGAACGGCATCGGCTTCGTCGTGCAGGCCTATGGCAAGCGCTGCCCCTACGTCATCGACTTTGTCGTCGATCTGGCCCGGCGCAGCGGGCATCGGATGATGGTCCGTCTGGTGAAGGGCGCTTATTGGGACAGCGAGATCAAGCGCGCCCAGGTCGACGGGCTGGAGGATTTCCCGGTCTACACCCGCAAGTTGCACACCGACGTGTCCTATGTCGCCTGTGCCCGCCGGTTGCTGGACGCGCCCGAGGCGGTGTTCCCGCAGTTCGCCACCCACAATGCCCAGACGCTGGCGACGATCTACCGGATGGCCGAGCATCTGAACCCCGCCGGCTTCCAGGTCGGCCAGTACGAGTTCCAGTGCCTGCATGGCATGGGCGAGCCGCTCTACAAGGAGGTGGTCGGCCCGCTGAAGCGGCCCTGCCGCGTCTATGCCCCGGTCGGCACCCACGAGACCCTGCTGGCCTATCTGGTCCGCCGCCTGCTGGAGAACGGCGCCAACAGCTCCTTCGTCAACCGCATCGCCGACAAGAGCGTGTCCATCGACGATCTGGTCGCCGACCCGGTGGCGCAGGCCCGCGCCGCCCTGCCGGTGGGCGAGAAGAATCCGCTGATCGCCCTGCCGCAGGATCTCTACGGGGTGGAGCGGGCGAATTCGGCCGGCCTCGACCTGTCGAACGAGACCACGCTGGCCGCGCTGTCCGCCGCGCTGCGCGACAGCGCCGCCGTCGCCTGGACCGCCGCCCCGCTGCTGGCGGACGGCGAGCGCCGCGGAGCCGCCCAGCCGGTGCTGAACCCGGCCGACCATGGGGATGTCGTCGGACAATGCGTCGAAGCCACACCGGCCGACATCGCCGACGCTTTCCTGTTCGCCGGGGCGGCCGCACCGGTCTGGGCCGCCACTCCGCCGGCCGAGCGCGCCGCCTGCCTGTTCCGCGCCGCCGACGAGATGCAGGCGCGCATGCCGACCCTGCTGGGCCTGATCATCCGCGAGGCCGGCAAGTCCACCGCCAACGCCATCGCCGAGGTGCGCGAAGCCATCGACTTCCTGCGCTATTACGGCGCCCGGGTCCGTGACGGCTTCGACAACGACACGCACCTGCCGCTGGGGCCGGTGGTCTGCATCAGCCCGTGGAACTTCCCGCTCGCCATCTTCTCCGGTCAGGTCGCCGCGGCGTTGGCCGCCGGCAACCCGGTGCTGGCCAAGCCGGCGGAGGAGACCCCGCTGGTCGCGGCGGAGGCCGTGCGCATCCTGCGCGCGGCCGGCGTGCCCGCCGGTGCGGTGCAGCTTCTGCCCGGTGCTGGCGAGGTGGGTGCCGCCCTGGTCGGCCATGCCGGCACCCGTGCCGTGATGTTCACCGGCTCCACCGAGGTGGCGCGCCTGATCCAGCGCCAGCTGGCCGAGCGCCTGTCGCCGGAAGGCGCGCCGATCCCGCTGATCGCCGAAACCGGCGGGCAGAACGCCATGATCGTCGACTCGTCCGCTTTGGCCGAGCAGGTGGTGGGCGATGTGATCGCCTCGGCCTTCGACAGCGCGGGTCAGCGCTGCTCGGCCCTGCGCATCCTCTGCCTGCAGGAGGATGTGGCCGACCGCACGCTGACCATGCTGAAGGGTGCGATGCGGGAGTTGCGGATCGGCAGCCCCGACCGGCTGGCCGTCGATGTCGGTCCCGTCATCACGGCGGAGGCGCGCGACGGCATCGTCCGTCACATCGAGGCGATGCGGGCCAAGGGCCGCCGGGTGGACTCGCTGCCGCTGCCGCAGGAGGCCGCCAACGGCACCTTCGTGGCGCCGACGATCATCGAGATCGCCGGTATCGCCGATCTGGAGCGCGAGGTGTTCGGCCCGGTGCTGCATGTCCTGCGCTTCCGCCGCGA
This sequence comes from Alphaproteobacteria bacterium, assembly GCA_046570145.1. Taxonomy (GTDB): domain Bacteria; phylum Pseudomonadota; class Alphaproteobacteria; order Azospirillales; family Azospirillaceae; genus Azospirillum. The sequence goes on along the minus strand of JBKHVJ010000075.1, from coordinate 9,272 downwards.
CGATCTGGACCGGCTGGTCGATGCCATCAACGGCACCGGCTATGGCCTGACCTTCGGCCTGCACACCCGCATCGACGCCACCATCGACCGGGTGACCGGCCGGATCGAGGCCGGCAACCTGTACGTCAACCGCAACACCATCGGCGCGGTTGTGGGCGTACAGCCCTTCGGCGGCCACGGCCTGTCCGGCACCGGCCCGAAGGCCGGCGGCCCGCTGTACCTGTCGCGCCTGCTGTCCGTACGTCCGTTTCTGGACGTTGATTTGCGCGGCAGCGACGCCGTACGTGCGCCCGCCCACGCCCTTGCCGGCTGGCTGGCCGACCAGGGCAAGGCGGACATCGCCACCGACGTACGGACGCTGGCGAAGCATTCCCCCGTCGGCGGCAGCGTCGAGCTGGCCGGGCCGGTGGGTGAAAGCAACGTCTACAGCCTGATCCCGCGCGGACGCATCCTGCTGCTGCCGCAGACGGAAGACGGGCTGTACCGGCTGCTGGGGGCGGCACTCGCCACCGGTAACGAGGTGGTGGTCGATGGCGACGCTGCGGCCACCGCCGGCCTGAAGTCCCTGCCGGCGGAGCTCGCCGCCCGCGTCCGGGTGTCGGCGAACTGGCTGTCCTTCGGTCCGCTTGCCGGTGCGCTGGTGGAGGGCGACGCCGCCCGCCTGCTGGCCGCCAACCGCCGCATCGCCGAACTGCCCGGCCCCATCGTCCTGACCCAGGGCGTGCCGGCCGGCGGCGAGGGGGTGGAGATCGCCTGGCTGATGAACGAGCGCTCGCTCAGCACCAACACCACGGCAGCCGGCGGCAACGCCAGCCTCGTGGCGTTGAGCTGAGGGTTGGGAGGGGGAAATTCCCCTCTCCCCCCGGGGTGTGGGTCGGGGTGAGGGGGATGCACAGGGTAGATTCTCGGTAAAGGGCCGCCGCGCATTCCCCTCACCCTAACCCTTTCCCCGGGGGGAAGAGGGGATTTCAGCAAGCGCCCGCCGCAGCCGCTCCGCCGTTTCGGCATCGGCTGGAAAGAACGCCTCGATCGCCAGTTCAGCCAGGGTCACGTCCACCGCCGTGCCGAAAACCGTGGTCGTGCTGAACAGGCTTAGCAGGCCGAAGGACGTGTGCAGGCGCAGCGGAACGACCACGTCGGGATGGTGCCCGGCTTCGCTGCCGCTTTCATTCGAAGAAGAGGGCGGGTCGGGATAGCCCTGCAACTCGCTGCGCAGGGCCACCAGCGCCGGGTCGGCGCTCGCCTCGATCTGGCGGGTCAGGCGGGACAGCACATGCTCGCGCCATTGCGTCCAATTGCCGATGCGGCCGGCCAGCCCGTCGGGATGCAGGCTGAGGCGCAGGACATTGACCGGCGGGGTCAGCAACTCCGCCGACACCCCCTCCAGCAGCGGCGCCACCGCCCGGTTCGCCGCCAGCAGATGCCAGTGCCGGTCCACCGCCAGCGCCGGGAAGGGCTCGTGCCCGGTCAGCACGAGGTCGACCGCCTTGCGCGCCGCCTCCATCGCCGGGCTGTCCAAACTGTGCTCGCTGTAGACCGGGGCGAAACCGGCGGCGACCAGCAGCGCGTTGCGGTCCCGCAGCGGCACGTCCAGCCGTTCGGCCAGATGGATCAGCATGCTCCGGCTCGGCTGCGAGCGGCCGGTTTCCAGGAAACTGACATGGCGGGTGGAGATGTCGGCCTCGCAGGCGAGATCGAGCTGGCTGAGACCGCGGCGCTGGCGCCAGGATCGCAGCAAGGCGCCGACCGGCGGTCCGGCCGGAGCCCTGCCGCTGCGGGCGGCGGTTTGCGAAGTGCCATGGGGCATGGGTTTTGCCTCCGAACCGGTGTTGCTGCCTATGGTTGCCGGTGTCCATGGGCGAAGGCCAGCAGTTCCGCGTTGAAGCGGTCGCGGTGGGTGAGGAACAGGCCGTGGGGAGCTCCCTCATAGAGCGACAGGGCGGCATTCGGCATCAGCGCCACCGTGCGCTCAGCGAGCGCCAGCGGGGTGGTCACGTCGCGGTCGCCATTCACGACCAGGGTGGGCACGGCGATGGCCGGCAGTTCCTCCCGGAAATCGGCCGAGGTGATGGCGCGGTGGCACTCCAGCAGCGCCATCAGCGAGGATTGCAGCGCCATCCCCCTGACCCAGCCCTTCATCTCAGCCGTTGTTTCCTCGGTCACGAAGGGGTCGATGTTTTCGCCGAGCCATTTGGGGAAGTCGCGCAGCAGCTGTTCGGACCGGAACGCCTCGAAAAGCGCCGGATCGACGCCGTCGGGGTTGTCGTCGGTCTTCGCCATCAGGGGCGTGATGGTGCCCACCATCACCACTCCCTTCACCCGTCCGGCTCCATGCCGGGTCAGGTAGCGCACGATCTCTCCTGTCGCCATCGAATGGCCGACCAGCGTCACACCACGCAGGTCCAGCGCCTCCATCAGGGCGGCGATGTCGTCCGCCAGCCGGTCGAAGCCGTAGCCGGAGGACGACTCGTCCGACCGGCCATGGCCGCGGCGGTCGAAGGCGATGCAGCGGCATCCCTGTTCGGACAGCGGCGCCATCTGATAGGCCCAGGCGTCGGAGGTCAGCGACCAGCTCGACACGAAGAGGATGGGGCGCCCTCCCTTGTGGCTGCCCTCCCGGCTGCCCCAATCGCGGTAGAACAGGCGCACGCCGTCGTCGGTTTGAATGAAGCCCATGATCGCTCTCCCTCCCTTGCCGGTCCGCCGGATTGTCCCGGTGAACCCAGGATCACCCGCGGGAGGGAGCCGAATCGATTACGCTGCAGGTAATGGCGGCCACAATCCTCCCCGCCGCATGCGCATGCCTGCCATCACCGTCGCGGTGCGGTACGTCCGCGGCCGATCCGGTTAAGGTCCTGAACCTTCATCGTCGCCGTGCGGGCCATCCATGCGTCTCATCTTCCTGCTCGGCCTCGCCGGGTTCGCCAGCGCCTTTTCCCTGCGCACCACCGATCCGATGCTGACGCTGATCGCCGACGACCTCGGCGTGACGGTGCGGCAGGCGGCGCTGCTGGCCTCCGCCTACACGCTGCCCTATGCGCTGATGCAGATCGTGCTGGGGCCGGTCGGCGACGCCATCGGCAAGTCGCGGCTGGTGCGGCTGGCGCTGGGCGTGCTGACGGTGGGGCTGGCGCTGTCCACCATCGCGCCGACCTACGGCACGGTGATGGCGGGGCGCATCCTGGCCGGCGCCTTCGCCGGCGGCATCATCCCGGCCTCGATGGCGCTGATCGGCGACCGCGTGCCCTATGAGGAGCGCCAGATCGCCATCAGCCGCTTTCTGCTGGCGGTGATCCTGGGGCAGATGTCCGGGTCCGCCGTGTCTGGGGCGCTGGCCGAGGCCTTCGGCTGGCGTACGGTGTTCGGCCTGTCGACCGGCCTGACCGCGCTGATCTGCGTCGCCGCCCTGATCGGGCTGGCGCGGGAGGTGGAGACGCGTTCCCGCCTGTCGGTCGCGGATGCGCAGCGGCGCTATGCCACCGTGCTGACCAACCCGGCCTCGCTGATCGTCTTCGCCACGGTGGCGGCGGAAGGGCTGCTGATCTTCGGCGTCTTCCCCTTCGTGGCGCCTGTGCTGATCGAACACGGCGCGGCCGGCGCCTTCCAGGCCGGGCTGACCATCGCCGCCTTCGCCATCGGCGGTGTCGCCTACAGTGCGGTGGTGCGGCGGCTGATCGCCTCGCTCGGCCAATGGGGCATGATGAAGGCCGGCGGTCTGGCGGCAGGGCTGGCCTATCTGGTCATCGCCTTCCCGGTGCCCTGGCCGGTGGTGAGCCTCGCCTTCCTGGTCGCCGGCTTCGGCTTCTACATGCTGCACAACACCATGCAGACCCAGGCGACGGAGCTGGCGCCGACCGCCCGCGGGTCGGCGCTGGCCCTGTTCGCGTCGAGCTTCTTCATCGGTCAGGGGATCGGCCCGATACTGTGCGGCACCATCTCCGCCCACACCGGCTTCGCGCCGCTGTTCCTTGGCGTCGGCGCGCTGACCGCCGGGCTGGGCTTCGCCTCGGCCCGGCTGATCCGGCGCGGGCGGGCGTAGTCAGAGGCACGCCCGGATGTAGGGCCGGTTCGCCTCCCACAACTCGTCCAGGATGGCTACGGCGGCGGTGCTGGAGGTGATGACGGGGTCGATCAGCAGGGCCTGCAGCGCCAGTTCCTTCGACCCGTGCAGCGCCGCCTCCACCGACAATTGCTGCACGTTGCCCTGGACCGACAGAAGCTTGACGATGCCGTCGGGCAGGCGGCCGAGCGAGATCGGGTGGATGCCGGCGGCGTCGGCCACCAGCGGCACCTCCACCGCCAGCTCGTCGGGCAGGCCGGGGATGACGCCGCGGTTGATGACGATGCCGCTTTCGATGAAACGCTTCTGGTTGTGCAGCTGGCCCGCGATCACCGCCACCGCCCGCTCGCCCCAGGACGGCTTGGTCCAGTCGTCGGGGATCCGCATGCTGCCGTCGATGACGCCGTCCATCAGGTCGCGCAGGATGACGCGGCCTTCCTCGTCATGTTTGAAGTCGAAACCGTGCTCCCCGGCTTCCCAGCCATAGGGCAGGAATTCGCCGGTGTGGTCGTCGCTGGGCGTGACCCACAGGCCGAAGGCGTGGAACAGGCGTCGCGCCAGCGGGGTGAAGGACGGGTCGTGCGTCGCCTCCCTTTCGCGCAGCAGGGGGTAGAGGTCGCGGCCCGTCGCCTTCTCGCGGATCGCGGTCAGCCATTGGAAATGGTTCAGCCCGGCGCCCCAGACATCCACCTCCTTCTCCGCCATGCCCAGGATCTGGCAGATGAACCAGCGCGCCAGGAAGATGCCGTGGCAGAGCCCCAGCGTCCGCACGGATGTGCAGCGCGACAGGCCCAGCACGATGCGGCTTTCCGGGTTCGAGAGGTTGATGAACAGGGCGTCGGGGCAGATCGCCTCGACGTCGCGGACGATGTCGACGATCAGCGGCAGGGTGCGCAGGGTGAAGAACAGCCCGCCGGGACCGCCGTTCTCGCCCAGCGTGTGGCGGATGCCGTGCTTCTTCGGCACCTCGAAATCCAGCTTCCACAGCCGGTTGCGGTCGATGGCGATGGCGCACAGCACGAAGCCGGCGCCCTGCAGTGCCGCCTTGCGGTCGGTGGTCTTCTCGATGGTGATGCCGGCGTCACCGTGGCGGTTCATCACCTCGGCCAGCGCCGCCATGCGGTCGAGCGCCTCCGCGTTGGTGTCGACCAGCGTCAGGGTGCTGCCGGCCAGTTCGGCGGTGGAGAACAGGTCCTGGAACAGGCTGAGCCCGAAGGCGGCGCTGCCGGCACCGATGAAGACGATCTTGGTGGTGTTGGGCATAGGGTGTTTCCTCCGTAAGCGGCGTGGCCGACCGCCGTCTTGAAAAGACAGGCTACGCCGTCCGTTACGAACGAAGCAATCAGACGATGCTAATTCAGCTTGTAGTTCATGTTCAGCCTCATATCGATCCCGCCGGTTCCAAAGGCCGCAGGGACGGGAGGAAATGGAGAGGATCGCCGGATCGTTTCCTTGGCCGCAAGGTCGAGGATGTCATGACCGGAACTCTGAACGATTGAGAGATTCTTGATTTTCCCTTTGGGCGTAAGGAGGAAATGCACGATGACGGAGCCTTCCAGGCGCGCCGCTTGGGCTTCCTGAGGATAGATCCTGTTGCGGGCGATGATGGTCTGGATAAGCCCGGCATATTCGCTCTTCACCTGTTCCGGGGGCGTCTTCACGGCTGCCTCGGACGGCGAGGGCGAGGATTTCGCGACACGCTGCGGTTTGGCCTGCGCCGGCTTGGACTCGATGGCTCTCGACTCTGCCGGTTTTTCTTCTGCCGGCTTGGATTGTATGGATTTCGGGGAGAGTCGATGTGTTGCGGCGGCCGGTTGCGTCGCAATGGCGGGGTGTGGCTCATGCAGGGCAGCGGCGTCCGGGATCGACCGAGGTGGGGAAGCCAGCGCGGCCGGACCGCTTGCAGATGCCGGAATCGCCGTTGCGGTGGCGGCTTCCGCCTGCAAGGTCGCCGCTTGCGGTTGGGGGAGGTCCGACTGCTTTTCCGCCTCGACGAAAGTGACATCGATCGGTGACTCGGGCGCATGCAGCACAGGGCGTGCGCTGAATCCGGCAAGCAGGAAGAGGATGCCCGCATGCAGGGTTGCGGACACCAGAAATCCCAATACGGTCATGGTTTCGGGTCTTTCTGAAATGCTGGCCGAAATCCTGGCCGAAATGCCGGCCGAGATACCGGGCGGTTCGCTCCGGCGCAGGTCGAAGTCGCTCATTGTGCAGACCTCTGTTCGCAGCAACGCTCCAAACGCGAGCGCTACAGAGGGATGAACCTTCATGACGCGAAACTATTCCCGGTGACTTGCCTCTGTCGCGAATCTGCGGTTGGTTGGGTTTGAATCTTCAATGAGCCGCCAATGGGCCACCCTCTTTCCGGATGCGGCTGCGCCACCGCGTCGCGCCCGGACCGTTCGCGTGCTTGTCCCATGGCGAAGGGCGGCGGGCTGGGGCATGCTGGGGAAAACGGACCACCCCGTGGGAGGAAAAGAATGGACAGCTTCAGCCAGCCGGTGTCCCAGGCCGACGATGCCAAGCCGCTGAGTTTCCCGCCGGATTTCCGCTGGGGGGCGTCCACCGCCTCCTACCAGATCGAAGGGGCGGTCAATGCCGATGGGCGCGGCCCTTGCGTGTGGGACACCTTCACCGCGCAAGGCCGCATCATGGACGGCAGCAGCGCCGCCGTCGCCTGCGACCATTATCACCGCTACGCGGAAGACATCGCGCTGATGAAGGCGGCGGGCTTCGACAGCTACCGCTTCTCCATCGCCTGGCCGCGCATCCTGCCGACGGGGACGAGGGCGGTCGAGACGCGCGGCCTCGATTTCTACGACCGGCTGGTCGATGCGTTGCTGGAGGCCGGGATCACGCCGATGGCCTGCCTCTATCACTGGGACCTGCCGCAGCCGCTGGAGGATGCCGGCGGTTGGCAGGGGCGGGAGATCGTCGGCCCCTTCGCCGATTATGCCCGCATCGTCACCGCCCGGCTGGCCGACCGCGTCAAGACCTGGATGATGCTGAACGAGCCGAACGTGGTCGCCATCTTCGGCTATGGCGTGGGGGAGCATGCCCCCGGCCACAAGCTGGGCGAACAGGGCATCCTGCGGGCTCTGCACCACCAGAATCTGGCCCAGGGTGCCGCTTTGCGTGCCATCGCGGCGGAGCAGTCCGGCCTGACGCTGGGCACTGTGCTGAACCTGCAGCCCGCCGTCCCCGACAGCGACCGGCCGGAGGATGTCGCCGCCGCCGCCCGCTGGGACGCGGTGTGGAACCGGGTGACGCTGGACGGGCTGACGCGCGGCCGGATCCCGGCGCTGCTGGCCGACAAAATGGCGGAGTTCGTGCTGCCCGGCGACGAGGAGGCGATCCGCTACCCCATCGACCTGCTGGGCATCAACTATTACTCCCGCATGACGATGAAGCATGAGGAGGGGCGGCCCTTCGATGTCGGCTGGGGCGAGGCGCGGTGCCGGCGCTGGACCGGCATGGCCTGGCCGGTCCAGCCGGAGGGGCTGTACGACCTGCTGACCGAATTCCGCACCGATTACGGCAATCCCGCCGTCTTCATCGCGGAAAACGGCTGCGCCTATGACGACGTGGTGACGCCGGACGGCCAGATTCATGACGCCGAGCGTGTGCTGTATTACCGCGAACATCTGGAATCGGTGGCGCAGGCGCTGGCCGACGGCTGCAACGTCAAAGGCTATCTGTGCTGGAGTCTGCTGGACAATTTCGAATGGGCCTTCGGCCTGTCGAAGCGGTTCGGCATCGTGCGCGTCGATTATGACACGCTGGAGCGCACGCCGAAGGACAGCTACCGTTTCCTCGCCGAGGTTGTAAGAACGGGGAGGCTTTAAGCCTTTCTTCGCCCCTCCCCCTGTACTTTTGTCGAGGCACGTCCTATTCGTTAGTAATACGGACGGTGTGGGATTGAGGGCGGAGGTCCGGGATGGCCGACATGACGGACGATAAAGGCGAAAAGACCGGCGGCGCCGATCCCGGCGACCCCGGAACCGCCGATGGGGCACCCGGCTTCGCCCGCCGCTTCCTCCGGCTGGCCGGCGGCTATTGGCATGGGCGGTCGCGGGTGACCGTCTGGGCGCTGACCGTGGCGCTGGTGGTGCTGACCATCGGGCAGGTTTCGGTCCCCGTCCTGATCAATCTGTGGAGCGAGCGGCTGTTCGACGCGCTCGAACAGCGCTCCATGGACCGGTTCCTGACCATGATCGGTCTCGTCGGGCTGATCATCCTCTACAACATCGTCATCGTCGTGCTGCATCTGCGGGTGAAGCGCCGGTTGCAGATGGGCTGGCGCGACTGGCTGACCCGCAAGCTGCTGGAGGACTGGCTGCGCCGCGGCCGGCACCACCAGATCGCCTACATGCCGGGCGAGCACGACAACCCGGACGGGCGCATCGCCGAGGATATCCGCATCACCGCGGAGATGGCGATCGACCTGGGTCATTCGTTGACCTACTGCGCGCTGCTTCTGATCAGCTTCACCAACATCCTGTGGATGCTGTCCGGCACGCTGTCGGTCACGCTGTTCGGAACCGAACTGTCGGTGCCGGGCCATCTGCTGTTCGTGGCGCTGCTCTATGCCGCCATGGGCACGACCATCGCCATGCTGATCGGACAGCCGCTGGTCAATGCCGTCAACCGGCGCCAGGGCTACGAGGCGGATTTCCGTTTCGCGCTCGCCCGCATCCGCGAGAACGGCCAGACCATCGCGCTGCTGCACGGGGAATCGGCGGAGCGCGGGCATCTCGCAACGCTGTTCGGCGGGGTGGTGCGCGGCTGGACCGGTCAGACCCGCGCGCTCAGCCACATGATGGTGTTCAGCGCCAGCTATTCCGTGCTGTCGGCCGCCTTCCCGATCCTGGTCGCCGCCCCCCGTTACATCGCCGGGACCATCTCGCTCGGCGTGCTGATGCAGACGGCCCAGGCCTTCCAGCAGACGGTCGGCGCGCTGTCCTGGCCGATCGACAACCTGCCGCGCGTCGCCGAATGGCGGGCGTCGGTGGAGCGCGTGCTGAACCTTCACGACGCGCTGGTCCGGCTGGACCGCGAGGTCTGCGACGTGCCGGACGGCCATATCCAGGTCGTGCGCTCCGACGAACACCACACGCTGACCTTCAGCTGCGTCGCCATCGACGAGCCGAACGGCACGGCCGTCGTCCATGCCTTCGACCTGGAGGTCCGTCCGGGCGACCGTGTGCTG
>JBKHVJ010000074.1:0-7644 GCA_046570145.1 Alphaproteobacteria bacterium | reverse complement strand
GGTCCATTGCGCAGCTTGTCGGCTTGTGCGGGATGCTCGGCGGCATGCTGTGGCCCTTTTTCCGCAGCCGGCGGGCCATGCTTCTGGTCCAACTGGTGCCTTGCCTGGGCTTCGCCCTGCATTTTTCCCTGGTGGGCGCCCCCACCGCTGCGGCGTTGAACGGGCTTGCGGCGCTGCAGGTACTGGCGGCGCTGGCGCTCGGCACCTGGCCTGCCTTCCGACTCGTCTATCTGTTGATCCTGCCGGTGATCGCCGTAGTGATGGCCATGACCTGGACCGGCCTGCCGTCCGTCTTCGCGGCGGCCGGCATGGCGCTGATCAGTCTGGCGCGCTACCAGATCCGGGTTGCGGCGTTCCGCGGCACCATGCTGGTGGCATTGCCCTGTTGGTTCGTGCACAACTGTCTGGTGGGGTCGATACCGGGAATGGTCTCCGACCTGACCGGGATGGCCGTCAACGCCTGGATTCTCCTGCGCGATCGCGACCGGACGGCACCGCCCCCACCAACACCAATGGGGCCAACACCAATGGGGCCAACACCGATAGCGCCAACGGCCGGGGAGGCGAAGCTGTCATGACCACCCACCACAGCAACCTGTCGGCGGAAGATGCCGCCGCACTGCGCGCCATTCCGCTCTTCGCCAAGCTGACCGACCGTGCCGTATCCCTGCTGGGTGGCGTCGCCATCGTGCGCCCGGTGCCGCGGGGCACCACCTTGTTCCTGCAGGACGAGCCCGCCGACCGCTTCTTCGTTCTGCTCGACGGCTGGGTGAAGCTGTACCGCTTGACCCGTGACGGGACGGAGGCGGTGGTCCATGTCATCGGCCCCGCCGAGAGCTTCGCCGAGGCCGCCATGTTCGCCGACGGCAAATTCCCGGTCTGTGCGGAGGCGGTGACCGACGCCCGCGTGTTGACCCTGACCGCCGACGGATTTGCCCGCTGCCTGCGCGAGGACGACCGCATCGCCTTCGGCATGCTCGGCTCGCTGTCGGTGCGCCTGCGCCATCTGGTGACACAGATCGAGCAGTTGCAGGTCCAGCCGGCGCCGCAGCGGGTCGCCGCCTTCCTGATGCGCGTCTGTCCCCCCGGCGACGGACCGGCGCAGTTCCAGCTCCCCTTCGACAAGGCGCTGATCGCGCGGCGTCTGGGCATGCAGCCGGAAACCCTGTCGCGGGCGCTCGCCAAGCTGCGCGCCTCGGGCGTGGAGACCCAGGGTCTGACCGTCAGCGTGGCCGAACGCGCCACCCTGCGGGCCGTCGCCGAGGCGGGCGAGGAGGAGTGACCGCCGCCGCCAGCCGATGCCCCTGCCGCCGCTTGTGACAGCGTCGGCGGAGCGGTTAGACTGGATTGACGGCGATTGCCGCCGCGTGCGAGTTTGCACCCCTCCCAGTACCGGGTTTGTTCAGGATTTCGAGGCAGCGATGGGCGACAGCAACACGGTGGCGACGGCATCGGATCCGGCGCGGGATCTGGTGGCCTTCGCCGGTGACCGGCGCTTCGCCACCGTAATGGCGGACCCGCCCTGGCGCTTCGTCAACCGCACCGGCAAGATGGCGCCGGAGCATCGCCGCCTGTCGCGCTACGGCACCATGACGGTGGAGGACATCTGCGCCCTACCGGTCGCCGACATCGCCGCCCCCACCGCGCACCTCTATCTCTGGGTTCCCAACGCGCTGCTGCCGGAAGGCCTTCAGGTCATGCGCAGCTGGGGGTTCGAGTACAAGACCAACCTCGTCTGGCACAAGGTGCGCAAGGACGGCGGGTCGGATGGGCGCGGAGTCGGGTTCTACTTCCGCAACGTGACCGAACTGATCCTGTTCGGCGTCCGCGGCAAGAAGGCCCGCACGCTGCCCCCCGGCCGGACCCAAGTCAATCTGATCGAAAGCCGCAAGCGCGAGCACAGCCGCAAGCCCGATGAACAGTATGAGCTGATCGAGGCCTGCAGCCCCGGCCCCTTCCTGGAGATGTTCGCCCGCGGCGCCCGGCCCAACTGGTCGGTCTGGGGCAATCAGGCCGACGACAGCTACGAGCCGACCTGGAAGACCTACGCGTTCAACTCCGCGACCGACCGCGAGGCGGCGGCGGAGTAGGGTGGAGCTTCGGCTTCGAATGCCCCCACCTATCCTCCCCCGCTGGGCAGGGGAGGATGGGTGGGGGATGTGACCGCGCCCCTACAACAACCCCAACGCCACCAGATCGCGCCGCAGCGCCTCGGCACCCAGGAACAGGTGCGCCGACATGCCCACCGACTTGGCTGCCTCGACATTGTCGGGGTTGTCGTCGATGAAGTAGCAGTGGTTCGGTTCGAGGCCGTAACGGTCCATCAGCAGCCGGTAGATCGCCGGGTCGGGCTTCACCAGACGTTCCTGACCCGAAACGATGATGCCGTCGAAGCCGTTCAGGAAGTCGAAGCGCTTGCGCGTCAGCTCGAACTTGTCGACCGAGAAATTGGTGATGGCGTAAACGGGGACGCCGCGCGCCTTCAACTCCGCCAGGATCTCCGGCGTGCCGGGGATCGGACCGGGGACCATGCGTTCCCACATGTCGTCATAGGCGCGGATCAGCTCGGCGCAGTCCGGATGCTCCTCGGTCAACTGGGCGACCGCCTCGCTCCAGGGGCGGCCGCGGTCCTGCTCCAGGTTCCAGGCGGGGGTGCAGACCCCGTCGAGGAAATCCTCCATAAGGTCTTCATAGCCGTCGAACAGCTCGCGGTAGAGATGCCGCGGGTCCCATTCGATCAGCACCTGCCCAACGTCGAACACGACGACGGTCGGCTTCAGCGGCTCAGTCGTTGCGGTCATGAAACGGTCCGTCTCAGCCCTTGGCGCGGGCGGCGTCGGTCAGCCGCTTCATGTCGTCCAGCTTGATGGCGCCGGGCACCAGTTCGTCGCCGAAGACGAAGGCCGGGGTGCCGCGGATGTTCAGCTTCTCGGCCAGCGCCTGATTGGCGGCGATCACCTTCAGCACGTCCGGCGACTCCATGTCCTTCTTCAGCCGGTCGGAATCGAGACCGATCGACTTGGCAAGCCGCACGATCACCGCTTCGTCCAGCTGGCCGCGGTGGGCCATCAGGGCATTGTGGAATTCCATGTACTTGCCCTGCGCGCGGGAGGCCAGCGCGGCCTTGGAGGCGAGCAGCGACGCCGGTCCCAGGATCGGGAATTCCTTCAGAACGAAGCGCAGCTTGGGATCGCCCTTGATCAGCGCCTGGGTATCGGCCTGCACGGCCTTGCAGTAGCCGCACTGGTAGTCGAAGAACTCCACCACCGTCACGTCGCCCTGCGGGTTGCCGGCGACCGGATCGGCGGGGTTGCGGGTCAACTCCTGCCTGTTCTCGATCAGGGCCTTGCGGGCCTGTTCGGCCTCCGCTGTCTTTTGGCGCTCCTGCATGGCGTCGACGGCCTGCAGGATGACCTCGGGATGTTCCATCAGATAGTCGCGGACGATCTTCTCGATGGCGGCCTTCTGGTTGCCGTCGAAGCTCGCCGACTGCGCATGGGCCGGAGCGGCGGCGGACAGCGCCAGTGCCGCGACAGGCAGGGCCAGAAGTGCGGAACGCAGGAACGGCAGGGCGGGGCGCATGGTGGGCGGTCTCCGAAACGCTGGGAACATTGGGCCGAAGGCCGCCCACACTGGACCGACAATCCGGCTCGGACAAGTGCAAAGCGCTTGCCCGGACCACACCCCCGGTTTCACTTTCGCGTGATCAACGGGCGCGCAGGAGCTCGCCCACCGACAGCAGCGCAATCTCGTCGCCGTCGGCCTTGCCGATGGTCCGGCCGGTGGAGTAGGGCAGGTTGTTGTCGTTGACGACCACGATATGGTCGGCATCGACGATGTTCACCCCCTCCGGCCCCAGATGGGGCATGACGAAACGGCCTTCCGGCGCCTGCCCGGCGCGGGCCTTGCGGTCGGGATCGGCGATGTCGGTCAGGTCGATGTAGCCGACCTTGCGCACGAAGCCCTCGGCGTCGGCCCCGGCGATGTCGATCTTGTAGACCCGCTTGAAGGCGGCCGGCGCGTTGAAGCAGTCGGGCTTCGCCTCGCCCTGGCAGGCCTGGGTCTTCGCACCCTCGCTGCTGTCGTCGCGCTCGATCACCAGGGCGGTGCCGGCGTCGATCATCGCCAGATCGGCCACCACGTTGGTGTTGTCCTCCAGCCTGTACTTCCAGGACTTGCCGGTGTACGTGCGGCTGGCGACGTCGAACTCCAGGATGCGGGTGTACGCGCGGCCGTCCTTGTTCTCGAAGGCGTTGGCGGCGGCGTTCCACAGCGGGCCTTCCAACGACGGGTACAGGGTCTTGCCGTCCGGCGACACGCCCATCGGCTCGAACCCGCGCGACCGGCGGACCTCGAAGGCGACGGCGCCCGGCACCGGCGGCAGGATGCCGTTGCGGTAATGGTCGGGTGAGCGGGCCGGCTTGCCGTCGACCATCGTCTCATGCACCGCGATGACCACGCCGTCGCGGCTCAGTTCCAGGATGTAGGGGCCGAACTCCTCGCCGATGAACAGGCGGTCGGCCTGGACCACCAGCGATTCGGGATCGAAGTCGGCGCCGGTCAGATAGCGCGCGGTGCTGTTCTCGTTGACGATGGCGAAGGGGACCTTGCGGTCGGGATCGCGCAGGAAAACGGTCTCCAACCGCTGCAGGGCGCCGCTCTGCCAGTCCGGCTTGACGCGATGGACCATCAGCAGCGCGTCGACCGAGTTCACCTTGCTGCCGAAGCCGTTGTCGGTCAGCGCCATGTACTCGCCGTTGCCCTGCGGAACGATGGCGGAGAAGCCCTGCACCGCTTGTCCTGCCACCGGCAGCATGATCTCCGTCCCACGCGGGACCTTGGGGTCGGAGGCGAAGGAGGTGGCGCTGATGCTGCCCACACTGTCCACCCGTTTGCGGTCGGCATTGGTGAATTTGCCCGCGGTGGCGAACAGCGGCCCGGCATCGGCCGGCGCCTGCACCAGCGTGCTGGCCGGAAGCAGGGCATGGCCGGCCAGCGTGGCGGGATAGCGCTTGGCCTGCTGTTCCTGGGCCTGGGCCGGGACCGCGGCAACCAGGGAGGCGGACAGCAGGGCGGCGGTGGCGAGCAGGACGCCGCGCCAGGACTTCGGACGGATGGACGGCATGCGGGAACTCCGTGGACGGTGGAGCGCGTCCGGATCGGGTGGGACGCGCTCGATGTCCGCGGAATAGCAAGCGGCGGTGACGCGGCGGGGACGGTTCGGTGACCGTTGCGTTACCGGAAGGACGCTTTGGTCATATGACCGGCCGGCTCGCCCCACTCATCGCGGCCTGTCGCCGCCGGTCTGGCCGCGGATGTCCTGGGCGCGCAGCCAGCCCGGCGATCCGGCCGGCAGCAGCCTTTCCGCCCGTTCGGCTTGCGCCTTGGCCATCGGCAGGTCGCCTCTCGCCAGAGCTTCTTCCGCGGTGGCGTAGGCGACCATGCCGTCGTTCTTCTTCATGCTCCAGGCCTGGGCGGTCAGCCGCCACAGGAAGGCCGACTGGGCCTTGCCCTTCGCCGCGATCTGCAGATTCTTCAGCGCCTCGTCGGCCAGCCGGGGATCGCGCTGTTCCAACAGGGCGTGGGCGAGGGAGACGCGGATCGTTCCGGCTTCGGAACCGGCCAGCTCGATCGCTTTTCGATAGGGAGCCACCGCATCCGGCGCGCGGCCGGTCTGCAGCATCAGGTCGCCCTTCATCTCATGCAGGTAAGGATTCCTCGGCTCGTCAGCGATCAGGCCGTCGACCAGCGGGGTCGCCTGCTTGACGTCACCCTGGCGGAAATAGGCATAGGCACGGCCATAGCGGGCGGCGGGCGACGGATCGTTCGCCTTGTAGCGTTGGAGCGCGCCCCGCGGATCGAGATAGCCGTACAGCTTGGCTTGGACCCGTCGCAGGTCGGACTCCGTCGCCGCCGGCAGCCGGGCGTCGGCATAGCGGGACCGGGCGACGAAGGCCTTCACCGCCTCGATGCGCTCGCGCGTCAGCGGGTGGGTCAGGCGATAGCCGGCGTCGCGATCGTTCATCAGCGGCTCGCCGACGCCCAGCTTTTCCAGGAAGGTCTCCATCCCCTTGGCGGAGATGCCCGACTGTTCGAGGAAGGAGAGGCCGGCCTGATCGGCCGACGCCTCCTGCGTGCGGGAGAAGGACAGGAAGTTCCGCTCCGCCAGATGCTGGCCCAGCATGACGCCCGCGGCACCCGCCCCGGCATTGCCCGAGGCAAGGCCGCCGATGACGCCCAGGCCCATGCCGAGCAGCGAGGACAGGAAAGCGTTGTCCATCGCCTCCGCCCCGCGCACCAGATGTCCGCCGGAGATGTGGCCGGTCTCGTGCGCAATGACGCCCAGCAGCTGGTCGGCATCGTCCACCGTCAGCAGCAGCCCGGTGTGCAGGAAGATGTTCTGCCCGCCGGCGACGAAGGCGTTCACCGACGGGTCGTTGACCAGAAGGATCTGAACCGACTCGGGGTCGATGCCGGCCGCCTGGAAGATTGGCCGGGCCATCTTGCGGATGATATGGTCCGTCTCGGCGTCGCCCAGGATCTGCATGTCCGAGCGGCGCTGCGCGCTCGCCGGTGGCGCTCCCCACACCAGCGACATCAGACACATGGACATGATGGCGACGACCGAAACCAGCCTGCTGGGCTTGCGCACCGTGACGACCTCCGGCTTTGAACAGCGGACTCCCGCGCGGAACCGGCGGAACTCCGGGCCGCGACACACTCGCTTGCGAATCTGGCGACGGTTGGGCGCGGTTGCCATAGCTGCATCACTGCTGGCCGGCTGCGTCAACACGAAGTTCAAGACCGACGCGACGGTCCAGAGCTTCGTCGTTGCCGACGAACCCTATGCCGCCGGCATCGGCCGGGACATCATCGCCCAGGGCGGCAAGGCCGGCGACGCGGTGGCGGCGATGGCGCTGGCGATGACGGCCAGCCTGCCGTCGCGCGTCGGGCTGACCGGCGGCGGCGTCTGCGTGCTGTTCGACGCCGCCTCGAAGAAGGCGCGCACCATCGACTTCCTGCCGCGCCCGGCCGGTGCCGGCGGTGTCGCCATGCCGGCGATGGCGCGCGGCCTGTATGCGGTCCAGGCCTCGGCCGGCGTGCTGCGGTGGGAGCAGGTGGTCGCCCCGGCGGAACAGCTGGCACAGTTCTCTCCCGGCCTCAGCCGCGCGCTGGTGCAGGATCTGAGCGCGTTCGGCGGGCGTCTGGCCGCAGAGTCCGATGCGCGCCGCCGCCTGCTGGGCGCCGGCACGCCGGCGGTCGGCACGGTCGCCGCCCAACCGGAACTGGCCGCGACCCTGTCGGTCCTGCGCCGCCAGGGGGTCGGCGCCTTCTATGCCGGGCCGCTCGCCGCGACCGTGGCCCAGGGCATGGGGCTGGACCCGGCGCAGCTGCGCGCCTACCAGCCGCGCGTCGGCGCCACGCTGACGGTGCCCTTCGACATCAGCGACCTGCATGTTCCCGACACGACCGAGCCGGAATCGGGCGCAGCCGTGGTCCAGGCCTGGAAGG
Source organism: Alphaproteobacteria bacterium (assembly GCA_046570145.1). Taxonomy (GTDB): domain Bacteria; phylum Pseudomonadota; class Alphaproteobacteria; order Azospirillales; family Azospirillaceae; genus Azospirillum. Next base: position 132 of record JBKHVJ010000074.1, on the reverse strand, counting down.
CGGTGGCCGCCTTGCCGCCGGCCGAGCGGGCGACCCGCGCCGCCCAGATGCTGGGCGCCACCGGCGCCGGTGCCGCCGCCGCCGGCGCCGGGGTGATGGTGATCGATCCGGACGAGAATGGCGCTGCCTGCG
>JBKHVJ010000073.1:0-13230 GCA_046570145.1 Alphaproteobacteria bacterium | reverse complement strand
TCCGGCACGGTGATGCGGCGCACCACGGTGCGGCCCTGGCGCATCTGCTCCAATACGCCTTCGATGCTGATTCCGGCAGGAAACTGATACTCGCCGGCCTTCAACTCGCGGAAGGTACCCGTCAGCTTGGCTGCTGCGGCAAAGACCAGAGGCGAGCCGATCACGCCGGAGTCGCCCAAAGTGATGGCGATGGCTTCCAACCCGCTGCCGCGGGGAATGACGACCGACTCGGCCTGTTCAAGCGGTCCGGGAGACGTGTAGCGCTGGAACCCCCAGACGCCCACCCCGCCCGCCGCAGTGGCCGCGAGGGCCAGCGTCCCCGCGAACAGTCGGAGACCCCAGCCCATCGCTCACCTCATGAAGGCAGAAAATCGCAACGCCGGTGAAGAGCTTCGCTTACGCGAATTCCTTGAACACCAGCGAAGCGTTGGTGCCGCCGAATCCGAAGGAGTTCGACAACGCAGCACGGACCCGGCGTTCCTGCGCCACCTTCGGGACCAAATTCACGCCCAGGCAGCTTTCCGAGGGATTCTCGAGATTCAGCGTGGGCGGAACGATACCATGGTTGATCGCCTTGATCGAATAGATCGCCTCGACCGCACCGGCGGCGCCCAGCAGGTGGCCAATGGCCGACTTGGTGGACGACATCGCCAGATTGTCCATGGCATCGCCGAACAGACGCTTCACAGCGCCAAGCTCGATCTCGTCGCCGAGCGGCGTCGAGGTACCGTGGGCGTTGACGTAATCGATGTCGGACGGGTTCATCCCGGCACGCTTCAGCGCGGCCTTCATGGCGCGGAAACCGCCGTTGCCGTCTTCCGCCGGAGCCGAGATGTGGTGGGCATCGCCCGACATGCCGTAACCGACGACTTCGGCATAGATGGTGGCGCCGCGCTTCTTCGCGTGCTCCAACTCTTCCAGCACCACGACACCGGCACCCTCGCCGATGACGAAGCCGTCTCGATCCTTGTCGTAGGGACGCGAGGCCTTTTCGGGCGTGTCGTTGAAGCTGGTGGACAGGGCACGCATGGCGGCGAAGCCACCGACGCCGAGACGGCTGACCGCCGCCTCCGTACCGCCGGCGACCATGACGTCGGCGTCGTCCCACATGATCAGACGGGCGGCGTCGCCGATGGCGTGCGCGCCGGTCGAGCAGGCGGTGACGACCGCGTGGTTGGGGCCCTTGAAGCCGTGCTGGATCGAAATGTGGCCGGAGGCCAGATTGATCAGGCAGGCCGGGATGAAGAAGGGCGACAGGCGGCGCGGACCCTTTTCGTTCAAGGTCACGGCGCCGTCGGCGATGCCCGGAAGGCCGCCAATGCCGGAGCCGACCATGACGCCGGTCCGTTCGCGTTCTTCATCGGTCTGGGGAGCCCAGCCGGAATCCTTGATTGCTTCCTGTGCCGCGGCAATGGCGAAGATGATGAAGTCATCCATCTTGCGCTGATCCTTCGGCGGAACGAAGGCGTCGGCGTTGAACTCGCCCTCACCCGATCCGCGCGGGAGCTGCCCGGCGACCTTGGAGGCCAGGTCCGAAGCGTCGAACCCCGTGATGCCGCGGATTCCCGACATTCCGGAAATCAGCCGCTCCCAGTTCAGCGTGTGGCCGACGCCGAGCGGCGTGACCATACCGAGGCCGGTGACGACGACACGTCTCATGAGGCTGTTCCTTGACCTTTCCTCGAAAATAATGTCGACGAACGAGTCGTCGACGGCCAGGCCCCGCGTTGCGGATGAAGCAGGTGCGGTTTGCCTGGCCCTCGGGGGCTCAATGCCCGCGGCCCGATCAGGCGGCGGCGTTGGCCTTGATGAAGTCGATGGCGTCCTTCACCGACAGGATCTTCTCCGCGGCGTCGTCCGGGATCTCGACACCGAACTCTTCCTCGAAGGCCATGACCAGCTCGACGGTGTCGAGGCTGTCGGCGCCCAGATCGTCGATGAAGGAGGCGTTCTCCACCACCTTCGACTCCTCGACACCCAGGTGGTCCACAACGATCTTCTTCACGCGCTCGGCGATGTCGCTCATCTTTTAAGACCTTCCAATCCTTGAAACCGCTCGGGATAATCCGGTCGGAGCAACACGCGAAGAACGTGCCGTCCTGCCGCGAAAAGCCCCGTCCGATAACACATTTCAGCAGCCTTGACCAGCACCCGCGAGGGAGCCCGGTTGGCGCCGTTCTTCACATGTGGCGATGCCGCCCCGTCGGATCCTCATCAGATCATGGCCATGCCGCCGTTGATGTGCAGCGTCTGGCCGGTGACGTAGGCGGCCTCCTCGCTCGCGAGGTACACGACCCCGGCGGCGATCTCTTCCGGCTGGCCCATGCGGCCGGCCGGAATGGCGGGGAGCAGCTTCTGCTTCTGCTCGTCGTTCAGGGCGTCGGTCATGGCCGTGGCGATGAAGCCCGGCGCGACGCAGTTGACGGTGATGTTGCGCGAGGCCAGCTCGGCCGCCAGCGACTTGGACATGCCGATCAGGCCGGCCTTCGACGCGGCGTAGTTGGCCTGGCCCGGGTTGCCGGTGACGCCGACGACGGACGTGATGTTGACGATGCGGCCCCAGCGGCGCTTCATCATGCCGCGCATGGCGGCCCGCGACAGGCGGAAGGCCGCCGTCAGGTTCACGTCGATCACCGACTGCCAATCCTCGTCCTTCAGCCGCATCGCGATCTGGTCGCGGGTCAGGCCGGCATTGTTGACGAGAATGTCGATCTTGCCCAGCGCCGCCTCGGCGTCCTTGAACAGCTGCTCGGTCGCCGCGGCCTCGGACAGGTTTCCGGGGACGACGAAGGCGCGCTCGCCCAGTTCGGCGGCCAGCGCTTCCAGCGGTGCGACACGGGTGCCGGACAGGGCGACGGCGGCGCCCTGTGCGTGCAGGCCGCGGGCGATCGACGCGCCGATGCCGCCGGACGCGCCGGTGACGAGAGCCGACTTGCCGGTCAGGTCAAACATGGATGGCCTCACGAGGCTGATGTATCAGGAGACTGATGGTCACAGGGTCTTCAGGAACGATTCGACATCGGCCGGCGTACCGACCGACACCGCAGCCAGATCCTTGTCGATGCGCTTGGTCAGTCCGGCCAGCACCTTGCCCGACCCGACTTCGACAAGCCGTTCGACGCCCTGCTCCTTCATGGAGAGAACGCATTCGCGCCAGCGGACCATGCCGGTCACCTGCTCCACCAGCAGACGGCGAATGGTGTTGGGGTCCGACACGGCCGACGCCGTGACATTGGCGATGACCGGAACGACCGGGGCCGAAATCGTTACATTCGCCAGAGCCTCCGCCATGGCATCGGCGGCAGGCTGCATCAGAGAGCAATGGAAGGGAGCCGACACCGGCAGCCGGACCGAGCGCTTCAGCCCGCGTTCGGCAGCCAGCACGATGGCGCGGTCGATGGCCTCGGCACTGCCGGAGATCACCACCTGCCCGACCGAATTGTCGTTGGCGATGCTGCACACCTCGCCCTGGGCCGCGTCGGCGGCGATGGCCTGCGCCTGCTCCAGATCGGCGCCCAGCAGGGCAGCCATGGCGCCCTTGCCGACCGGCACCGCCTTCTGCATCGCCTGGCCGCGCAGCTTCAGCAGGCGCGCGGTGTCGGCCAGCGTGAAGGCGCCGGCGGCGCACAGCGCGGAATATTCGCCCAGCGAGTGGCCCGCGACGAAGGCGGCATGCTTGGACAGGTCGACCCCGCCCTCGCTCGCCAGGACCCGCATCACCGCGACGCTGACCGCCATCAGGGCCGGCTGCGCGTTCTCGGTCAAGGTCAGGTCGGCCTCGGGGCCTTCAGCCATCAGGCGCGACAGCCGCTGGTTCAGCGCATCGTCCACCTCTTCAAAGGTGAGACGAGCGACTTCGAACGCCTCGGCGAGTTCGCGGCCCATGCCGACGGCCTGGCTGCCCTGCCCCGGAAAGACGAACGCCCTGGTCATGCTTCGGTGAAACCCTGGATGAAAGCGCCCCGCCCCTGCGGCGGCACCATGGATTGGGCGACAGTCATACCCTCACTTTTTAGCAAGTCAAGCGACGCGCGATGACCAAAGCGCCAATGGCGCGATAAAACGCCACATATTTAGGGAGAACGCCCACGAAAAACCACCGGGTGAACGGGGATGTTCGCGGGCGTTGTCCGCCGGGTCTTGGCTGTATCCTGCGCTGCAAACAAAGCGGACAAGTCAACGATCGATCAAGGCCGGCTCGGGAGGCCGCGATCAGGCTTTGCCGACCAGCGCCACCCGGGTCCAGGGCCTCAACTGGGCAAGCGCCTCCAGCACCATCGGCCCGACCAGCCCGGAGATCAGCGCAACGCAGAAGATGACGCCATCCCCGGCATCCATGCGATGCAGCAGCACGCGGGCTCCTGCGGCGAACATCGCGTGATGCAGATAAATCGCGTAGGACGACGCTCCCACCGTGCGGAAGACGCGGCTGGACGGCATCGCATGGAGAAGGGTCACCGCTCCGCCCATGCCGCACAGCAGCGCGACGCCGCTGTTCCAGCCGAAATGGGGCAAATACCCCCAGAGCGAGGCCTGGTGCAGGGCGATGCCCAACCCCAGCGCCGTTCCGGCGGTACCCTGCAGCACTGTGCGCGGCACCATCGCACGGAAGCGCGTAACCCCTACCCCCAGTAGGAAATGCGGCAACAGGAAGCAGGCTTCGTTCACCGACAGGATATTCGAGTCGAGGTGTACGGTCAGGCAGGCGACAACCGCGATCGCCATCGCGAGCGCGAATCTGCCCGGCCGGTCCATCAGGTTTGCCGCATCGAGCAGCGCCACGGCGGAGAAGATCAGGAACAGTGCCTGCAGGTACCAGAAATGGGCGTAGGGGAAGACATAGATCCGCCACATCGAATCGGGGACCAAGGTCCCGTTGGCCCCGGGTGCATGGGTCTGCAGGAAATAGAAGAGAGCGGACACCACCAGGAACGGGAAGCCCAGCCGGCGCAGCTTCTTGAGAAAGAAGGTCGTCAGCCGCTCGACCCGGGCCGGGTTCAGGGCATAGACGAGCCCGGAGATGAAGGTGAAGAGCGGCATGCGAATCAACTCGAAGCTGTCGGTGGCGTATCGGTAGATCGATCCATCCGCGACCTGCATGCCAGCCCCTGGGATGCCGACCACATGGTAGGCGACCAGCAGGATGCAGGCCAGCCCCCTCAACTCCACCACATGATACGGCAATAGGTTCTTACGCATGGTTTCTCCGGGCACCGGGCTGTCGTCGCCGCCGGCGAGCCGACCAATCCGGGTGGACCGGACCGCAAGCTCCGCCTTGAGCGGCTTGCGGAACATGGCGCCTGCGCAGGTCGATTGCACTTCGGTCAAATGCGCTGAAGCTATCCCGCGCGATATCCACCGTTGCACCGGACCTACCCAGCGCACGGCCGGAGCGGCGCCCCCGGGCTCACCCGGCCGATTCCCTACAATGGGGATGGATTTTCCAAAGGTGGCAGCATGGGCGACCGGATTTTCACTTGCTACCACCGCCGGCCTGTGCATACTGCGCCGCTTCATAACTCCTTGCCGACGGTTCGCCGTCGGCTAGGCCCGGGCGGCTGATCCGATCCATGAGGGATGGGGCGCAGCGCCGGACCATGAACAGCCATGGGGAGTGCAATGGCACTTTACGAGTGCGTGCTGATCGCGCGCCAGGACATTTCGGCCGCCCAGGCCGAGCAGCTCTCTGAGCAGTTCGCCCAGATCGTCCGCGACAACGGCGGCACGATCGCCAAGAGCGAATACTGGGGTCTGAAGACCCTCACCTACAAGATCAAGAAGAACCGCAAGGGTCACTACACCCTCTTCAACATCGACGCGCCGGCCGCCGCCGTCGCCGAGATGGAGCGGAACATGAGCATCAGCGAAGACGTGCTGCGCTTCATGACCGTGCGTGTCGACGCTCTCGATGCCAACCCGTCGGCGATGATGCAGAGCCGCAACGAGCGTGGTGAGCGCGGCGAGCGTGGCGACCGTGGTCCGCGTCGCTTCGACGACCGTGGCCCGCGTCCGCCGCGTCGCCAGGAAAACGTTGCCGCCGCCGAAGGGGAGTCCGCGTAAATGTCCGACAAGCAGACCACGGGCGCTCCCGCCCGCACCGGCGGCGCCCGCCGCCCGTTCTTCCGCCGCCGCAAGACCTGCCCGTTCTCGGGCGCGAATGCTCCGGCGATCGACTACAAGGACGTCAAGCTGCTGTCCCGCTTCATCTCCGAGCGCGGGAAGATCGTCCCGAGCCGCATCACTGCGGTCTCGACGAAGAAGCAGCGTGAATTGGCCCGCGCCATCAAGCGCGCCCGTTTCCTGGCCCTTCTCCCCTACGTGGTGAAGTAAGCCCGGCAAAGGGCCGAAGGGTTTCGGTGAAGGCAGTCAAGGGGTTTCCATGGCCTTGGGTCCGGCCGGTCCGCTGGTGGTCGCCGTCGGCGGCGGTCTGATAAGCGCGTTCTTCTACCTGTCCGTGATGTTCGGCGGGATGGGAGCGCTGATCCTGGGCTATCTGGCCCCCCTGCCCCTGTTCCTCACGGGACTGTGGCTGGGGGCGCCCGCGGCAACGGTGGCCGGCTTCGCCGGCGCCGCCGCGGTCCTGCTGGGTACCTCCGGCAGCATGCTGGTGGCGCTGTCCTACCTGGTGACCGGGGCCGCCCCGGCGATCCTGGTGGTGAGGCAGTCGCTTCTGGCACGCTCCCGAGAGGATGGTGCCCTGGAATGGTATCCGCCCGGCCGGGTCCTGATGGGCCTGACCGGGATGGGCGTGGCGGCGCTGCTCGCCGCGGTGATCCTGACGCTCGGACAGCCCGGTGGGCTGGAAGGGCTGATGCGGCAGACCCTTGCTCGAGTCGTCGAGCCGGCGTTTCGCATGCAGGGCCAGCAGGCCCCGGATCCCGAGGCATTTTGGGTGGCGGCCGTCCTGCCGGGACTGGTTGCGGTCTCATGGCTTGTCATGACGGTCGTCAACGCGGTGCTGGCGCAGGGGGCGCTGATGCGGTTCGGCCGCAACCGGCGCCCTGCCATGCGCCTGGCCGAACTGGAGTTGCCCAACTGGCTGGCGCCGCTGTTCGCGGTGTCGGTCGCGGCGGCTTCGGTCGTGCCGGGAACCGTCGGGTTCCTGGCGGTCAATCTGGCGCTGATCCTGGCGGTTCCTTTCGCCTTCGCCGGGCTTTCGGTGGTTCATGTATTCGCCAGCAGCCGGTCGTCGCGCACGCTGATCCTGGTTGGCTTCTACATGATGCTGTTTCTCTTCGGGTGGCCGATCCTGCTTTTGGTCGGCCTGGGCATGATCGAGCAATGGATCGGGCTGCGCCGCCGGTTTTCCCCCGCGGCCCCCGGTCAGGAGGACGAGTGATGGAAGTTATTCTGCTGGAGCGGGTCGAGAAGCTCGGCCAAATGGGCCAGGTCGTCAATGTGCGTCCCGGCTTCGCCCGCAACTATCTGCTGCCGCAGCGGAAGGCCATGCGCGCCACCAAGGCGAACCTGGCCGTTTTCGAGAAGCAGAAGGCCCACCTTGAGGCCGTGAACCTCGAGCGCCGCAAGGACGCCGAGCATGTCGCGACCAAGATGGACAACGTGACGGTCGTCGTGATCCGTCAGGCTGCCGAGACCGGTGTCCTGTACGGCTCCGTGACCACCCGCGACGTCTCCGACGCGCTGACCGCCGCCGGCTACAAGACCGACCGCAAGCAGGTCCAGATCGATACCCCGATCAAGACCCTGGGTCTGTTCAAGCTGCGCGTCGTCCTGCATCCGGAAGTGTCGATCACGGTCACGGTCAACGTTGCCCGTTCGGCCGAAGAGGCCGAGCTGCAGGCCCAGCGTGGCGGCATGATCACCGCCGCCGACCTGCGCGATGACGAAGACGAAGAAGAGACCTTCGTCGAAGAGACCGCGACCGAGGAAGAGGAGGGCTGATCGCCCTTCTGCCGCTGGCGGACCGGATCGAGGTCCGGAGCCGCTGCGGCACTGTCGTATCGCTCGTCCGGAAACCGCCCGCCCCAACCGGGGCCGGGCGGTTTTCCGTATTCTGGAGCAGCCTCGTCACGGAGGCGATGGTCCGGCCGGCACGCATACATCCGCAATGCCCGATTTGGGTAGCAGTCCTGACCGATTGATGGATTGTCGCCCCCATCCCCCGGCGCCATGCTGAATTCGGCACCGCGGAAGGAGTTCGGCATGTTGCTGGTTCGTCTGCTTGCCGCCGCCTTGGGCGACGGAACCCTGGATCTCGTCACCGTCGACGGAAAGCACCACCCGATCGGCTCCGGCCCACCAAAACTGACGCTACGGCTCCACGACCGCGCCTTGGAGCGGGACCTGCTGATCAACCCGCGCCTGCGATTCGGTGAAGCCTATATGGATAGCCGCCTGTCGATCGAAGGCGGAACCATCTACGATCTCCTGCTGATGCTGATGAGCGGCAGCGAGGTGCAGGGGGCCCTCGGCCGCGCCGTTGAAACGCTGTCGCCGCTTCTGCGCCGTGCGCAGCAATACAATCCGATGCGACGCGCACGCCAGAACGTCGAGCATCATTACAACTTGTCGCGCCGGTTCTATGAACTCTTCCTGGACCGCGACATGCAATATTCCTGCGCCTATTTCACTGAACCAGGCATGTCGCTCGAGGATGCTCAGGAGGCCAAGAAGCGCCATATCGCAGCGAAGCTGCTGCTGGTTCCGGGGATGCGCGTGCTCGACATCGGCTGCGGCTGGGGTGGCATGGCGCTTTATCTTGCCCGGCATACGGGTGCGCAGGTAACCGGCATCACGCTGTCCTCCGAACAGTTCGAGGTGGCGACGCGGCGGGCCGAAGAGGCAGGGCTGGCCGACAGCGTGACCTTCGAGCTGCGCGATTATCGCGAATTCGCCGCCACCCACCCGGCTGCCTTCGACCGCATCGTCTCGGTCGGGATGTTCGAGCATGTCGGCGTGCCGCATTACCGCAACTATTTCGATGCCATTCGCGGCATGCTGAACGACGATGGCGTGGCGTTGATCCATTCCATCGGCCGGTTGGAGGGGCCGGGAGCCACCAATCCGTGGATTCGGAAATACATCTTCCCCGGCGGCTATTCCCCCGCCCTGTCGGAGGTGCTGCCGGTCATCGAGCGGTCCGGACTGTTCACGACCGACCTGGAGGTGCTGCGCCTGCATTACGCGGAAACCCTGCGCCATTGGCGCAGCCGGTTCGACGCGCGACGGGACGAGGCGAAGACACTGTATGACGAGCGCTTCTGCAGGATGTGGGAGTTCTATCTGGCCGGTGCGGAACTGGCATTCCGGCTGCAGGGACACATGGTGTTCCAGATGCAGGTCGCTCGCACCCTGGGTGCGGTACCGCTGACCCGCGACTACATGGTGAATGCGGAACGCCAACTGGTCGACGCACCGACAGGCATCGATCCAACCGCTGTCGATGGGCCAAAGCTCCGGCCTGCACACATTCCGGAGTCGTCGACCTGACCTGTGGATGGAGTTGATCAGCGCATTTCGAGCGGCTCCGGACCGCTGGAAAGGCGCGCCCCAGGCAACCGGTAATACCAATTGACCATCATGGCCGGCTGGAGTGCCTCGTTGCAAGTGGAATCGTGCGACATCGACGCCTAAGCCACCGCCATACCTTCCTTTCTGTCACGGGGCGATGCTATATAACCGCGATTGATTTCCGCCCGGGGTACCGGGGAGCCACCCATGCGGCATGCTCCCCGGCAACAAGCGCCCGCTGGACGACGCGCCCGGCTCCCAAGGAATGACAACGCCCTTACCCGTTCGGGGAGATCTCGCACCCATGACCAAGATCAAGGTAGCCAATCCGGTCGTCGAACTCGACGGCGACGAGATGACGCGCATCATCTGGCAGTTCATCAAAGACAAGCTGATCCTGCCCTACCTCGACATCGACCTGAAGTACTACGACCTCGGCATCGAGAACCGCGACAAGACTGACGACAAGGTCACTGTCGAGTCGGCGAACGCCATCAAGCAGTATGGCGTCGGCGTGAAGTGCGCGACCATCACCCCGGACGAGGCGCGGGTGAAGGAGTTCAACCTCAAGAAAATGTGGAAGTCGCCGAACGGCACGATCCGCAACATCCTGGGCGGCACCGTCTTCCGCGAGCCGATCGTCTGCTCGAACGTTCCGCGCTACGTCCCGGGCTGGACCAAGCCGATCATCATCGGCCGCCATGCCTTCGGCGATCAGTACAAGGCCACCGACTTCGTCGTTCCCGGCCCGGGCAAGCTGACCATCAAGTGGGAAGCGGCCGAGGGCGGCGAGAAGATCGAGCATGAAGTCTACGATTTCCCCGGCGCCGGCGTGGCGATGGGCATGTACAACCTCGACGAATCGATCGAGGGCTTCGCCCACTCCAGCCTCATGTACGGCCTGGAGCGCGGCTACTCGGTCTATCTGTCGACGAAGAACACGATCCTGAAGGCCTACGACGGCCGCTTCAAGGACATCTTCCAGAAGATCTTCGACGAGAGCTACGCCGAGCAGTTCAAGGCCAAGGGGCTGGTCTATGAACACCGCCTGATCGACGACATGGTCGCTTCGGCCCTGAAGTGGGAAGGCGGCTTCGTCTGGGCCTGCAAGAACTACGACGGCGACGTGGAGTCGGACGTGGTCGCGCAGGGCTTCGGTTCGCTGGGCCTGATGACCTCGGTGCTGGTGACGCCGGACGGCAAGACCGTGGAGGCCGAGGCCGCCCACGGCACTGTGACGCGCCATTACCGCGAGCACCAGAAGGGCAAGGAGACCTCGACCAACCCGATCGCGTCGATCTATGCCTGGACCCAGGGTCTGGCCTATCGCGGCAAGTTCGACGATACCCCGGACGTGGTCAAGTTCGCCCAGACGCTGGAGCGCGTCTGCGTCGAGACCGTCGAATCCGGCTACATGACCAAGGATCTCGCCATCCTGATCGGCCCGCAGCAGCCGTGGCTGACCACCAAGCAGTTCCTGGACAAGCTGTCGGACAATCTGGAAAAGAAGATGGCCGCCTGGTCGTAAGGCCAGCACTGTCTTTCTTAGGGTGCGACGCCGCGTCCGGGTCAAACCGGATCGCGGCTCGACTAAGGTTCGGGCGGGGAGTTTCGGCTCCCCGCTTTTTTCTTGTCCAGTTCAGGAAAGGACCGAACCCAATGTCCAACGATCTGTTCCGCGTCGCCGTCGTCGGTGCCGGTGAGACCGGAACGCCCCTGTTACGCAAGCTGCTGGCCGCCCCCTTCGTCGAGCTGCTGGGCGTGGCCGATCTCGATCCGGATGCGCCGGGGATGCGCCTCGCCAGTCATCGCGGCGTGAAGACCACCACCGACTTCCACGAATTGGCCCGGTTGGGCGAGCAGTTGGACGTGCTGATCGACGTCACCGGCGTGCCTGCGGTCCGCGAATCCCTGCGCAAGGCGATGCAGGAGACCGGAAACCATCACACGGTAATCGTCCACGAGATGGTCGTGCAATTGATGCTGTCGCTCCTGAATGGCGAACTGGTGCGCCTGAAGCACGACACGCAGGACTATTGAGGCGGCGGCATTTGCAGGCACCGCGAATTGCCTCATGATGGACGGAGGGTGTCCGTTGCGGCGCCCGCCCACGTCAGGAGCGGCCATCGATGGAACTCGGCATTCTGGTCATTGCGGCGTTCGTTCTGGTCGTCATTCTGGCGATCACCAGCGTCCGCATCGTCCCCCAGGGGTTCAATTTCATCGTGGAGCGGCTGGGCCGTTATCAGGAGACGCTGCTGCCGGGCTTCAACGTCATCTTCCCGGTCATCAGTTCCGTCCGCGCGAAGGTCGACATGCGTGAAACCGTGGTGGACGTGCCGTCGCAGAGCGTCATCACCAAGGACAACGCCGCGGTCACCGCCGATGGCGTGCTGTATTTTCAAGTGCTCGACCCGATGAAGGCGACCTACGAGGTCAACGACCTGCAGCGGGCGATCCAGACGCTGGCCATGACCACCACCCGCACGGTGATGGGGTCCATGGACTTGGACGAATTGCTGAGCCAGCGCGAAGCGATCAACGCCAGCCTGCTCCGCGCGGTGGACGAGGCGACTGCCTCCTGGGGTGTGCGGGTGACCCGCATCGAGTTGCGCGACATCACCCCACCCGAGGATATCGTCCAGGCGATGGGCCGCCAGTTGAAGGCAGAACGCCTCCGCCGCGCCCAGATCCTGGAAGCAGACGCCGAGAAGGAAAGCCAGATCCGCATCGCCCAGGGCAAGCTGGAGGCCGCCAAGTTGGAAGCCGAAGCGCGGGAGCGGTTGGCCGAGGCGGAGGCCAAGGCGACCCGTCTGGTCTCGGAGGCGGTGGCGCAGGGATCGAACCAGGCGCTGGGCTATTTCCTCGGCCAAAAATACATGGAGGCGTTGAAGGCCTTCGCCGCTTCGCCAAACCAGAAGACCATGATCCTGCCGGTGGAATTGGCCGGCGTCGCCGGTGCCCTGGCCGGGTTGGGTGAATTGGTGCGCGATGCGGCCCCGCCTCGTACGCCTGCCGCACCAACGCCCGCACCGCGCAATCCGTGGTCCGTACCACCGACCACATCCTCCGCGGACGGGGAGTGACCGCATGTCGCCACTGCTTTGGGGAGCGCTGGGTGCCTTGTTGATTGCAGCGGAGTTGGTGCTTCCTGGGATATTCCTGATCTGGTTCGGCGGAGCGGCTTTGCTGACAGGCCTTGTCACCGCGCTCTGGCACGATTGGGGACTGATCAATGAAGCCGGCTTCTTCACCATCGCCACAGGGGCTGCTGTGGGCATCGCCATCGCCCATGCAAGGCGGCGCAATGCATCGGCGGAAGGCGACGCCGTCCGGATCAACGATCGCGCAGGCCAGTTGGTCGGGCGGACGGTGACGCTGACGGAACCGATTGCCAACGGCCACGGTCGCGTGTTCGTTGGCGACACGCTATGGGCAGTCGAGGGGCCCGACCGTCCGGCGGGCGCAGCCATGATCGTTGCCGGACACCGTGGAATGGTGCTGCTATTGCGCGATGCGGTTGAATTGCGGGAGGGTGCGCGATAGCGGCACCTCAGGCTTCACGCCCGCCCTTCCCTCCTCTGCTTTGGAGTAGGGGGGGCAATCGGGACCAAACAAAAAAGCCCGTTTCTCCCCCGAGAGCGGGCTTTTTTGAACATCCGGTCGACGGCTCAGGCAGCGCCGACGTTGCGGTCCTCGTCACGCTTCTTGCTGCCCGATGCCGGCTGGTAGGCCATGGCGGCATGTTCGGCGCAATAG
>JBKHVJ010000072.1:0-4068 GCA_046570145.1 Alphaproteobacteria bacterium | reverse complement strand
CGGGCTGCACTCCGATCCGTCAACCTGCAGCGCGACGGGGACAAGCGCGAGCGGGAAGAACCTCTCTCCGGTGCGACCAATGACGACAGCCCACTCCACAACCGCGCCGTGCCCCTGTCGACCGCGGCCGGCTTCACCGCCTCGCTCAACCGGGCGGACAGCCGGGTCAGCGCGGTGAGCGACATCCTCGACTGACGCTTGCGCCAACCGCGAAGGAGACACCGCCGTGCCAACCGAGCCTTCCCGACCCGCCGGCGTAGTCGAACCGCATCCGGTGCTGGACTCCTACTACCGCGACAAGACGCAGCGGCTGCGCTTCGTCCGTGGACTGTTCAACCAAACCGCCCATCATTACGACCGCATCAACAGCATCTTCGCGCTCGGCTCCGGTTCCTGGTATCGGGCTCAATGCCTGCGCCGGGCGGGCTTGCGGCCGGGAATGCGGGTGCTCGACGTCGCCATCGGCACCGGACTTGTCGCGCGGGAGGCGGTGGCGCTTTGCGGCAGTCCGGACGACGTCATCGGGCTGGACCTCAGCGAAGCGATGCTGGCGGAGGCGCGGCGCAGCCTGCCCATCCCGCTGATCCAGGGCGTGGCGGACGCGCTGCCGCTCGCCGAGTCCTGCGTCGACCTGATCACCATGGGTTACGCGCTTCGCCATGTCGGCGACCTGACCGCCACCTTCCGGGAGTTCCGCCGCGTGCTGCGTCCCGGCGGCACGGTGCTGGTGATGGAGATCGGCCGCCCCCGCCATCCGGTCACCCGGCATCTGATGAACGCCTATCTCGGCATGGTGGTGCCGGCGGTCTCGCGCCTCAGCGGCGGCGGGGAGGAGGGCCGAACACTGATGCGCTACTACTGGGAAACCATCGACCGGTGTGTCGAACCGGCGGTCATCACCACGGCGATGGCCGCCGCCGGGCTGGCGCAGGTCCGCTGCGACACCGATTACGACCTGTTCAAGAACTACACCGGCCGGCGGCAGGCCGGTCCTGCTGTCTGAAAGCAGGGAGGCGGGCGGACCGCCTGTTGTTATTACCCCTCTTTGGCATTCTTCATCCGCCTTTGCCGATGCCGTCATGGGGTTATCGCACTCATAGTCGCCGGCACAGGGAATCGACCGGAACAGAACAGGTGGGGACAGACATGGCGGGAAAAACGACTTTGGCGGCATTGTCGGCGGTGGCGCTGCTGATCGGCTGCGCCGGCCAGCAGCAGGCGTCCACCAGCGGAGACGGCAGCGCTGCGACGTCGACGCCGGGTGGGCGGATGGTGAAATCGCGTGACGGCCGCTATGAGGGCGAACTGATCGGCACCCCCGCCCCCGGCAGCCGCTTCGCCAAGCTGCAGATCGGCATGACGATGGAAGAGGTGTCCACCCTGATCGGCGCGCCGGACAACATGATCCGGCATGAGACCGGCAAGCGCTGGATCCCTTTCTATTTCGGCAACGACGCCCAGCGGCTCCAGGTCATCTACCGCAACGAAGGCTGCCTGACCTACACCGGCGGCAACGTCTTCGGCGGCGGCGGTTCGGAACTGATCCGCATCACCGTGGCACCACGGGGCGGTTGCCTCGACACTTGATGACGCCCCATGGTGGGAGCCGGGGCGTCAGTGCTTGCCCGACCCCGGCTCCGCCATCTTGCGGTGCTGGCTGGCCAGCATGCCGGACGGGGTGACGGTTGCCATCGCCGTCTGCAGCTTGTTCTTCCAGCCGGCGACCACGTCACCCTCGCCCTTCATCATCGCATCGAAACCGACCTTGGCGACCATCGCCGGATCGTCCTTCTTCCCCTGGCCGACCGCGGTGTCCATCATGTCGGCGCGCTCGAAGAACTCGGTGTCGGTCGGGCCGGGCATCAGGCAGGTGACGGTGATGGCGGTGTCCTTCAACTCGTCGCGCAGCGCGAAGGAGAAGGAGTCGATGAACGCCTTGGTGCCGTTGTAGACGGCCTGGAAGCTGCCGGGCATGAAGCCGGCGATGGAGCCGGTGATGAGGATGCGCCCCTGGTTGCGGCCGCGCATGTCGCGGCCGACCTTCTGGATCAGATAGAGGGTGCCGGTGATGTTGGTGTCGATGACATGCCGGGCTTCGGCGAAATCCTGGTCCAGGAATCCGTGGCCCAGCCCGTGCCCGGCATTGGCGAGCAGCGCGTCGACGGTGCGGCCCTTCAGCGCGGCATAGAGCCGGTCCACCCCCTCCAGCGTGGCGAGGTCGGCCTGGACCGTCTCGACCGCGGCACCCAGCTTGCGGAGTTCGCCCGCCGCCTGCTCGATCGCGGGATCGTCGGCGGCGATCACGAGGTCGAAACCGTTGGAGGCGCATTGCCTCGCGAGTTCGAGGCCGATGCCGCTGGAGGCTCCGGTCACGACGGCGAGTTGCGTGTTGGCGGCGCGAGCCATGGAACTGCCCTTTCGAATGATGGCGTTGCCCCAATCAACCGCCGCTCTTGAAGGGTGGTTCCGGTTCCGGCGCCCCCCTACCTGTCGGTGCAGGAGATGCAGGGATCCACGGAGGCCTGGATGATCGACAGGTCGGCCAGCGGCTGCCCCGCCACCATCGCCTCGATGGCCGGGATGTTCACGAAAGACGGCGTGCGGATCTTCACCCGCGCCGGGGTGGCCCCGCCTTCCGACGCGACATAGTAGAAGGCTTCGCCGCGCGGCGCCTCGGTGCGGATGGTGGCCTCGCCGGCCGGAATCTCCGGCACACCCTGCGTCGCCCGCAAGGGACCGGCCGGCAGGGACAGCAGCGCCTCGCGGATCAGGCGGATGCTCTCCACCATCTCCAGCGCCCGCACCACAACGCGGGCCAGCACGTCCCCCTCCGGCCGGACGACGCTTTCGAACCCGAGGTCGGCATAGGACAGGTAGGGCTGGTCCTTGCGCACGTCGATGTCGAGGCCGGAGGCGCGGGCGACCGGACCGACCACCGCCCACTCCACCGCCTGCTCCCGCGTCAGCCGGCCGACGCCGCGGGTGCGGGCGAGCGCCGTGGGATTCTGGGTGAAGGTCGGGATGACGATCTCCGCCAGCCCCTTCGACAGGGAGTCGAGCGCCGGCAGATGCCGCTTCGGATCGGGAATGTCGCGAAGGACGCCGCCGATGCAGTTCATGCCGTAATTGACCCGGTTGCCGCTGATCGCCTCCAGCGTGTCCATCACCAGTTCGCGCAGCGTGAACACCTCCATGAACAGGGAATGGAAGCCGATGTCCTCCGCCCCCACCCCGGCCCACAGCAGGTG
Source organism: Alphaproteobacteria bacterium (assembly GCA_046570145.1). GTDB lineage: Bacteria > Pseudomonadota > Alphaproteobacteria > Azospirillales > Azospirillaceae > Azospirillum. The sequence goes on along the minus strand of JBKHVJ010000072.1, from coordinate 820 downwards.
GGAATGCAGCCGCTCCAACTCGGCGATGATTGTGCGGATATGGGCGGCGCGCTTGGGAATCTCGATCCCGGCAATGGTCTCCGCCGCCATGCAGAAGGTCATCGCGTGGGTGTTGGAACAGATGCCGCAGACACGCTCGATCAGGGTGATGACCTCCACCCAGTTGCGCTTCTGCGCCAGCAGCTCGATGCCGCGGAAACTGAACCCGACCTCGACGGTGGCGCTGTCGATGACCTCGCCCCGGCACTGGACCTTGACCTTGAAGGGTTCCTCCAGCGCCGGGTGATAGGGGCCGAGCGGAAAGCTGTAGGGCATGGCCGGAAACTCCTAGGAACGGACCGGATTGGCAGCCGAAGGCGAAGCCAGCGGCGACACCGGCTTGCGCGCGGCCTCCGCCGGGCGGCACATCGCCTCGCGCAGGGTGGCGGTGTCGATGCCGTCGGGCCGGATCAGCGGCACCGGGTTGGGATGGCCGGGGAACTCCACCGCGAACAGGTCGCGGATCTCCCGCTCCGCCCAGGACGCCGCGCGGACGCTCGGCGCCAGCGAGGCGAGCGCGCCGTTGCGGGTGCAGGTCTTCACGTTGATGACGCGATGCTCGTCGATATAGTGGTAGATCACCGTCGATTCGGCGTCCCCGGCATGCGGGATGGCGGTGACGGTGCCGAGCCGGATCCCGAGTTCCGCCATCGCGGCGGCCATCGCCTCCACCGCCAGCAGCGGCGCATCCACCCACAGGGCGCCGTTGCGTTCGGTGACGGTGCTGACGCCGGGGATGGCCTGCAGCGCATCGGCAAGCCGGCGGGGGTTGCGGTCAGCG
>JBKHVJ010000071.1:0-10106 GCA_046570145.1 Alphaproteobacteria bacterium | reverse complement strand
TCTGTTCGCCTACATCGAAGGCTATTACAATCGCCAGCGACTGCACTCGGCTCTCGGCTACATCACCCCGGACCAGGCCGAGCTTCGAGCCGCTTAACCCGGTGTCCTTTCTGCCGGGGGAAGGTCAAGCCGCCCACCAAGGTGGTCAGTACCGAGACCGTTCCCAGGACAATGACGATGCCGAGAATCTTCCCGGCGATGCGCACATTCTTCATTCGCAGTTCCGCCTTGGACTGAGCCCTGTGGTGTCAACGCGCGAGATGGCACCGTCAATTTGTCGACGACTAGGCAGAGTGAAGGCACGGCGGACAGCAGCGGTCTGCTGATTACGCGAACAGCGGCGCGCCGGCGACTGCGGCCCAGACCTGGAACGCCTGGGTGCGAGCCTTCCGATAGTCGGCAGCAGGGCGGTGGTCGCGGCGAAGGTGGAAGAGGTTGGCGATCGGGTCGTGGATGGACAGGAAACGCTGAACATGGCGGGCTGACTTGAAGCGTTTCATCTGCCTCTCGCGTCGTCGGGTCGGTTGGTGGGAGTTTTCGGCACGGTTGTTGAGGCCCTTATGCTGGCGGTGTTCCACTCCCGGCATGATCGTCCGCTTGGCGGCCGCATAGGACTTCAGCTTATCCGTCACCATCACCCGCGGGGCCGAACCCTGCTTCTTCAGCAGCTTGCGGAGCAGGCGCTTGGCCGCCTTGGCATCGCGCGTGATAGAAGTTGCGCCGGATTTCCCGGTGAATGGTCGACCGGTGACGGCCCAAAGCCTCGGCGATCGCCGTCACCGGCATCTTGGCGTCGCGCATATCCTGGATGCGGCGGCGCTCGGCGAAATCGATCTGCGAATAATGCTCACCCATCAGCGCTCACGACCCGTAAAGCCCTGTGATTACAAGAAAGTTGCACTTCAGAATAGAACCTACCGCGCTTACAAGATAAAACGCACATAATCTGTGTTATGGAAATAAACGCCACTCATGCGACATCGCATAATGAACCGACACTATTCCAGATGTAGCTTCGCCATGCGATAAAAAATGGGCCGCTGCATGAAGTCAGCGGCCCAAGTCTAACGAGGACGGTGTGGAATTCTATACAGCAGGCTGCGATAACGCCGGCTGGACGAGCGCAGCGGGCGGGATTGCCCAAGGCCCGGAGGCGAGGTCATCCTCCCAGCGGCCCCATTTGCCAAGGGCCTGGGACACCCGTTCGACGGTCAGGTAGTACGTGTGCCGATCATCCATGCTCAGCTCTGCCGTCCCATCGCGCAGAAACCAGCGCAGATGCTTCGCCTGCCACTGAAAGGGGCCGATCTCGTACTGGCGCCAGATTGACCCAGCGATCTCGGCCGACAGGTACTGGACCAACTCGGCATCAGCGGGGCGCTCCCGGTGAAAGGTGCCCTTCAGAAGTGCTGTGACTTGGCCACGGGCGTGGGCTTCGCTGATTGGGTTGGCGAGGGATTTCCTCATCGGCGCGCTCCCGAGTGTCGAGCCACGACGATACGGTAGAAGGCTTCGCCTGCGCGCCGGAGAAAGGCAGCGGAAATCATCGCCTTTCCGGTCGGTCATCGTTCAGGGGGTTTTGGCGTCAGGCGGCGCGATCAGCTCGTCGGCAAGGTCGAGGACGTCATCCCACTGGGGCCTTGTCGATTTGGACAGGCGATGTCGGACGGCCAGCTGGCCCAGTGTCACCTCCTCGTCCTCGTATTGGATCGGCACGTCTGCGGAGCGCACCAGGGCGCCGGTGATGCCGCCGTCGGCGTGATCCTTCCAGACCAGCAGAGCGAGCCAGCGGTCGCCTGCGGCATTGTGGACCTCGAAGGCGAACAGCTTCTCAGGGGTGATTGCTCACCCGGGTGGCGGCAGCTGAGCCGTTAAGCGACGACGAAAGTGGCGTCGATCAGGTGGCGGATGGCGGTCCAGGCGGACTGGCCTTGGCGGCGCGCGGTTCCGGTGACGGAGCGATAGCCGGCGTGGATGCCCGGCCCCCAGTCGGAGCGGAAGCCGTTGGTGACCTTGCGGAAGATCACGGACGGGCGGATCTCCTGCTCACTGCCGTTGTTGGTGGGCGGGACGCGGCGGTTGCTGAGGAAGACGAAGAACTTGCCGCGCCACGCCTTGACCTGGCGCTGCAACTCGCGTCCGGCCGGATGGGCGGCGGGCACCCCGAGCAGGGCATCGAGGCGGCGTTCGGCCTTGGCGGCGTAGGCAGCCAGCGTGCTGTCCTTCAGGCCCGGTCTTCGCTTGCCGACGCGGATCGCCCAACGCAGGTGATCGCGGATCTTCGGCGCCACCACGCTGTCGCCGCAGTCGATGGCGTATTGCACGTCCCTCAAGACGTGCGCCAAACACACTTGATGGACCCGCCCGAGTTCCTGCTGGCCGGCGTAGCGGTCGGAGATCCAGACTTCGGGCTGGTGGTCGCCCAAGACTGCGGCGGCGACCGCCCGTCCCCGGCTGGGGGCGATGGTGTGCAGCACAGCGTCGTCGGACTGGAACACCCACTGCCAGTGGGTCACGCCGTTGACCCGTGTCGTCGTCTCGTCCGAGGCGATGACGGGGGCCGTCAGGAGCTTGGCCTTGATCGCCGCGCAGGCGGTGTCGAACGCAGAGCCCATGCGGCGGAAGGCATTGGCGATGGCACCTTCGGAGATGGTCAGCCCGAACACCTCCTTCAGCAGGCGTGACAGCCGCTCGAAGCCGACATGATGGCTGTGATGCAGGTAGGCCAGCAGCGAGCGGATCCCCGGACCGAACGGCGTTCCCGGCGGCATGGCGGCGGGCGGCGCGGCCCGGTAGCGCCGACCGCACTGCCCACAGCGACCGCCGAACAGCTCCACCCGCGTCACCACCGGGCGAACCTCCGGCAGGTCGATGTGATCGTAGCGGTGTCGACAGCGCTGTGCCGCCGGCGCCAATGCCGCTTGGCAATGCGGGCAGTTCTCGGCCAGGCAGCGCTCGGTGCGATCGGGATCAGGCGCCAGCGGCCGCGCGACACCGGGGCGCGATGGCCGTGGTTTGCGCCCCCGCTTCGCCTTGCGGGCCTTGCCCCCGGGGCCATCCTGGGACGGCGGGATATGCGAGTTCGCCGAGGTCTTCTTCGGCTTGCCGATCAAGGCTTCCAGTTCGGCCACCCGCGCCGCCAAGCGTTCGATCAGCGCCGCCTGCTCGAGCAGCAGGGCGTCCTTCTCGGCGTCACTCAGGCGATAGCGCGGCGGAACCGTCATGGAGATGTTGACTCATATCCCGAGTCGCCGCGCAACAACCCGATCGCCAGCCACCCCCAATGCGCGGGTGGCCCGGCCGGCAGCGTGCGCTCAGCCAGCCCCGTGAGCAATCACTCTCAGGGCCAGGGCGTTCGGTGCCGGCCCAGAGTCCCTCCCCTGCATCCCCGATCATCTCGTGCACGAAGCTGCCGTAACCGGACAGTGCGGCCAGCAGGGCGGCCAGATCGTCTTCGAACGGGCGCATGGCGTTCTTGGTGTTTAAGCTGGACAACGACAGATCTCCTTGATGCTCACGCGCCACGGCGGGGGCGCGGGTGGATGAAGGGTTGGGCGACCGCGTGAGGAACGAACACCATCGCTATGTCCCTCTTGCCGTCGCGGTGCCGTCGGTGAATGCGATGCAGGCCGTCGATGACCTGCGTGGTGCCGCCTGCCATACCGACGGTGAGGATCGGCACCTCAGCTTCGGCGGGTGTCATGGTGGCGATCCGGCGTTCATCGCGCTCGAAGAGGGCGACATGGGTCAGCAGCGCCTGATCCAATGGGACCAGCTCAGGGGGGAACTTGGACGGTGCGGAGCGCACCAGCGCCAGCAAGCCCTCAACATCGTAGATCTGATCCTCGAAGATGAAGCTGCGGCCGGTGATCTCGGGGATGTCCTCGTCCAGCACCAGAGCCCGGTGCCGCTCCTCCAGGTGCCGGCGCAATCCGTCCTCCGTCTTGTACGGACGCCGGCACTGAGGACAGATCAAGTTGCTCGTGAGCATGGTTGAACCTCGGGTGTGATGACGGTTCCGGCCCGTACCCCAGCCGGAGAAGGTGTTGTGCCGCGACGCCGGGCGCGGCCTGGATGAGCCGCACGATGAAATCGTGGTCTTCCTGCCCATCCAGCAACTCCACCGGCAGAGCGCGTCCCAAGCGCAGATGCGAAAGCAGGAGTTCGCGCCAGTCCGCTGCGGCCTGTTCGATGGTTCCGGCGTCGGTGTCCGACCGGGAGGCCCCCAGCCGGCATTCGAGGAAGCCGTCGAGAGTTGGAAGCGGCGGCTCGGTTGACCTCACCCCCTCTGCCGGAGGCTTGGGCCTGACCAGGGCGAGGAAGCGTAGGAACGCGACCAGCTCTGTCGATGACGCGGCGGCAAGCCTCTCCTGACGGCTGATCGTGGACCGCGCTACCGGTGTGCCGCCCAGGAAGTGCAACAGCGCCGCCATGCCAAGCTGGGATTCGATCCCAAGTGCCTTGCGCAGGGCTCGTAGCTCAGGCCCGCTGGCCTGCCCCAGGCCGTAGTTCGTCGCCATGTTTCGTATCCATTCCTATCCAGGGTCGGGGTGCGATCCTGGCCGGCTCCCCTGCCCTCCTCGCCTTCCCGCCGCACTGGCGTTCGACCGCGACATTGGAGGGACGGAGGTGGCGGAGAGGGGGCGAGTTGATTCCCTCCCCTGCTCCTTCGGGGAGCCGGCGGAACCTGCCCGAAGTGCCGGACAGGTTCCTTTCCTGACTTAGGCCGCTTCCGCTGCGTCGGCGTCGTCCTCAGCCACCGGCGCTACCCGGAGAAGCGCGGTCATCACCGACGCATCGGCGGTCGGGACGAAAAGGCGCGTCGCGTACTGGACAATTTCGCGCCGGCAGCCAAGGTCGGCCAGACGCTTGATATCCGACGGCTGGAACCCAACGACCTCGATCCGATACTCGCCGTTGACGCGGGCGCGCTTGAGCTTCCACCCGTTCACCAGATCCAGCCGCACATCGGTAAGAACCGCGTCAATGGCCTCTTCCGGGGTCCAGGCCGTGTTCAGATCGGCGCCCAGCTTCGCCAGGGTGGAACGCACGCGTCCGGGATGGATCAGGCGACCAAGGTACTGAGCGCCCGTTTCGTCGATCACGCGGAAGACCCGGCCCCCGGCATCCAGGCGGTCCCAGACAGGGAGCAGAACGCCGCAAATGAGGTTCAGATCGTAGCCTTGCAGCTCCTTCGTCGCCCTTGCCTGTTCCAGCCACAGGCTTTCGGCTTCGCTGCTGGACAGGATGGCGAAGGCCTTAGCTGATGACAGGTTACGAGCTTCCTCGAAGCGTTCCGAGTAGGGGCCGATAAGCCGGACTTGCGCTATCACGTTGCCCGATTCATCGGTCCGAGCGCGGGCCGTGGCGACCGCGAACACCGCCCCCGTGGCGATCTCGCGGACGAAGCCGGTAACCTCCCGCCGCTTGCCACCCATCCGTCCGTCGGCAACGGCATGGAAGGACCGGGGCGTGCGGCGGTGCCATGCCCGGAGGTGAACGTAGTAGGTTTCCGCCTTGGACGACGGCTCGACGTACACAGTCCGCGGCGGGCTCACCACTTCGATGCGATCCGCCCGGTATTCCTCGACACCCTGGTTATAGATCCCGGCATCAATCGCCGCCTGAACGTGCTCATCAAGGCGATCTTGGAATTCATCGAAAAGCGCGTTCTGGTCGGCCACCTTCAACGCCAGCAGGCGGTTAAGGAATTGGCGCACCGGAGGGAAGCTGTTGCGAGTGAGGTTCCCTTCCCTATCGGTCAGCCGCAGCCCCAGTTTGCGCTCAAACTCGGCCATGGTGAGTCCGGCAATCGTGCCGCCAATGTGCAGTTCGAGGATGATCTGATTGATTGCCGCCGTGCCGTATTCGCCTTCCAGATTGTCCCGCTCCGACATCAGCCCTTGGCTGCCGGTGTCGCGCTGCCCCTTCGTGAGAGCGCCAAGCGCTCCCAGCCGGCGGGCGATGGACGTAATAAAGCGCAGTTGGCCGCGAAGATTGGTCGTGACCAAGATGTATTCCGGGGCCTGCGCTTGATCGGAGCGGTGGGTGCGACCCAGGGCCTGGGTGCATTCTTTCGCATTCCACCCCGCCTGCAGCACGTAATGACGGCGCAGACGACGGTTTGGGATTTGATTGGACGCGTGAAAATCCACGCCCGTGTTGGCGGCATTGCTGAAAATCAGAATGCGCTTATTGTCGTTGGCGAACGCTTCCATGTCGGCGAGCCGGGCGCCCTCGCTCCGGGTTTGGATCTGGCGCGTCGGCAGACCGGTTTCCGGATCGGCCAGCGTTACAACCCGGCGGGAGCGGCCCGTAATCTCGGCCACTGTCTCCACGCCGAAATGGTCGATGATGGCTTCCAGCGGCCCGTGCGGCACCTTGAGGCAGCCGACGCGGGCCAGCATGTCGTCACGCATCTTGACCGCTTCGGCACACACGACGCGGTTCCCGGCTTCATCGATCACAGGGCGGGTCCGCGTGTTGCCCTCTTCGTCGGTGTATTCCTCGTAGGCGTGGATGGGGAACGACGCCTCCAAATACTGCATCAGAATGTCACGAGGCGTCAGGTCCAGATCATCGAGAGCTTCCATGGCGCCCTCCTTGGACAGGGCGCGTTCCTGCTGGGCTTCCAGGGTATTCACCAACTGGACGACCACGGCATGACCGGCGGCAATGTCGCGCTCCATTTCGCGGACGGCCGTCGGCAACTGCATAGACGTCAGGACTTGGTTCCAGAAGCGCTGGTTGGACCCCCAGAATGCCGACAGGGCGGCGCTGCGGGCGCCGGCGTCTGACTTAGAACCCGCCGAATCCATGGCGGCATCGAGGTTGGAAAGCACGACTTGCCAGGCATCAGCCAAGGTATCGTAGGTTTCCAATTGAGCCGGAGCCAGTTCGTGAACCAGGCGCTCGAACTTCACGTCGGCGTACGACAGCGAGCGGGCCGAGAACAAGCCCATGGCCTTCAAATCGCGCGCGACAATCTCCATTGAGGCTACGCCGCCAGCCTCAATGCGGGATACGAAAGCCTCTTTGGTTGGAAACGGGGTGCCCGGCCCATAGATGCCGAGGCGATCAGCGAAGCAGAAATTGCGCACCTCGGATGCCGCGGTGGCGGAGATATAAACAACACGAGCCTTTGGGAGCAGACGTTGAATGTCGATTCCCGCCAAGGCCGTTTGAGACGCTTTCGTGCGACCCCTCTCACCCTTTTCGTCCATGGCGTTGCCCATTTTGTGGGACTCGTCCATTGCAAGAACGCCCTCAAAATCGGAGCCCAGCCAGTCGACGATCTGCTGAACCCGGGATTTACCGGGGCGGTTCGACCGCAGTTCTCCGAACGAAACGAGCATCACGCCATGCGGCGCCTTCACCGGCTCCCCCGCCGGGGTGGCGCGCAAGGGGAACACCAGGGCCGGATCGCCGCCCAGAGCCTTGAAGTCGCGCTTGGCAGCCTTCAAGAGTTTGGTGCTATCCTTTGTCAGCCAGACATGGCGTTGAATGCCCTTGTGCCAGTTATCCATAATAACTGCGGCGATTTCGCGCCCTTTGCCCACCCCTGTTCCATCGCCGATGTAATAAGCACGGCGCCACGGGACGCCATCCGTATGTGCTTCCAGCCATTGGGCGTGCGCTTGGCCTGCGTAGCAAACGACTTCCAGCTGTGCAGCCGAGATTTTCCCCCCCGCAATCACCTCTTCCGGGAAGCTGGGCACATACCAGATTTCCGGCGGCGTGACCGCCGACATGGCCCAGCTTTCCACGAGCTTTCCCGGATGCGGGGCCGGCGTGGGCAGGCCCAGCTTGGCAGTGTCCAGGCGGGCCGGACGATAAGCGGCAAAGCGGCTGTCCGCGCCGTCACCGTCGTCGTCCACCTTGGACGTGCGGCGCACCGGGGCCAGGAGGCGGATAAGCTGTTCCAGGGTGTCCGCCTGCCCAATGACGGGCGCGGTGTTGTTCGCCGGAACCTTGTCGATCACCACGACGCGGGTTTCGATAGTGGTTCCGTGAGCTTTGTAGAGCGCACCCCCCACAAGCAGGTTGGCACGCACAGCGTATTTGGAGCGGATGCGCGTGATCCAGGAACCCCGATTGCCGGCGGCTCCGGTGTTCTTGCCGGTGATGCAAACGAGACGGCCACCGTCCGGGAGCAGCTTTAGCGCGGCCTCGACGTGTTCGCCGGCCACCGAGAGGTCCTTTTTGTCGCCCGTGCGGATCGACCGGCTAAAGGGCGGGTTCATGAGAACCACGGTAGGCGTCAGCTTTCCCGCAAAGATGTTGTGGACCTGTTCGGCATTCTCCCCGGTGGGTTCGTAGCCGAGCGCCCGCAGAACCAGCTTGCGACGGTTGGCGATCTCGTTGACGTGGACCTTGGCTCCGGCATTGGAGGCGTGCACCGCAAGCCCCCCGTTCCCGGCGCTGGGCTCAAACACAACATCGCCCGCGGTCACGCCCGCAGCCCAAGCCAAAGCGTATGCGTAGGCGGGAGGCGTCGAGAACTGTTGCAGCGCCAGCATTTCGCCATCGCGGCGGGTCTGGGTGGGGAGCCGAGCCGCCGCCGTCTCGATTTCCGAAGCGATGCGAACAGCGCTGTCCGCGTCAACGTCCAGGGTCCAGACGGCAGAGTTGGCGCGAATGTGGCGGTTCATCGCCAGCTCCGACGCCTCATAGGCGTCCTTGGCGACGTAAGCGCCAGCGCCCATGGTTCCGCCGAACGCTTCGTCGGCCAGCTTGAAAAGCTCCGCCGACGACATGGCCACCCCGGCGGTGATCCGTTCCAGGAGGCGATCGGCAAGCAGCGCGTAGCCGCTCACCATCGTTTCGTCGGAAGCCGCCGATGCGGGCGGCGGAGGCTCGTCCGGGGCGCTGTCGTTGGCCGGGGGGTTCCACGCCATTGCGGCCAGCGCCGAGGCATCCAGCGTGCGCACGGTGGACGCCTGTTGCGCCAGAAGATCGCGACGGTACTTCACCACGCCCACGATGCCGGCATTCTCATTTGCGAGCTTGAGCAGCACCTTACGCAGGTATTCGCCGGCGGTGTTCAGAACGGGCATTGGCGAAGCCGCATGGGCGGGGTCCACAACAAGAACCTCACACCGAATGACCTCGACGTTGAGAGCCGTGAACATGCCGGCGGGCGTGCAGCGAACCTCGATGCCGAAGCCGCGAGGCAGTGTGCCAGCCTGGACGGCGGCGCCAACGCTGGAACGGTAGCGGTTCATGACAAGCGAAAAGTCGGGAGCGGATTGCATGCGGGAGCCTCTGCGGGCGGAGTGTGGGGAACACAGCGCCGTTATATCGTACAGAGCGCATCATGGCAACAATAAATGAAGCGTAACGCTACAGTTTGATAGATGAGATCTATAAACTCAAGGTTCGTCCAATGTCGCGGTTGGACACTGAGCCGGTGTAAAGCCTCTCAGGTTGAAAGGAAGCAGGAAGTATGTCTCTCGAAACACTTGATGTCCCAGTTAGACGCTGGCTTGCCCGGTTATTCCTGGTTGGGAAGCTGCTGGTAGCGCCAAAGTGCAAGCTGCGTCAGATCTGGCGCAGGTCACGCACGGGCGAAGGCGGAAGAGCATCACCCAGCGGCAGCGGCAGCTAGTCGTCTGCAGCCCAGAGAACCGCCGCGGCGACTGCGGCAATCTCCGCAACTCTCCATCGCGTGCTCTGGAAATCGCCTCTCATGGAACCGCTTGTCTGAGCCTCCGTTCAGATGAGGGCGTTAACCCCAGGATGGAACTATGTCGTCTTCGCATCGCAAGATCATGATCAACAGGGCACCGGTGTTGACGCTGTGGGCTACAGTGGTCGCGGAACGGCTTGGTCTGGACCATGATGAAGCTCTCACCATGGGCAAGGCGCTATCGGGCCTCACAGCGCATGCCAAGGGCGTCCGGCTGGGAATTTTCGAGCCGACCCCAGAGACGGTGAGCGATCAGCGCAAGGCGCTCCAAGATGGCGACGAGATCCACCTTGGACTTGCCCGGAGAAAGTGGAGAGCCAGTGTGTTGATCCTACGCAGCGATCTCAAAGACACAGGGGCTTTGGAAGCCGAGTGAGGAGTGTCGCCGGATTGGATTATAGAAGCCGTCGATGTAGCG
>JBKHVJ010000070.1:0-20442 GCA_046570145.1 Alphaproteobacteria bacterium | reverse complement strand
ACAGACGATCCTCGATTGTGCCGATCCCCGTAAGAACCAACACCCCAAGGCCGCAACGGCTACCAACTGCCGCCGCCTGCGCATCCCTTCTCACAACACGGTATAAACTTGTCAAAGAACCCGCAGCGCCTCGGCAGCGCCGCCCGAACCACCCGGCGGCGCCTGCATTTCGCAGCGCCGCGTCGTGTTCGACTTATTTAGTGGCCTTTACTTTCACTGTCAACCTCTTTTTTTCGAGGCGCTGGGCAGTTACTTGCTCGGACCGCTGTTTCCCTTGAAGCGTCACTGTCTTGCGAACCGTGTTGCGTCGCGGGAGGCGGTGTATAGGCCGACCGGCCGATCCGGCGCAAGCGCTTTTTTCCGACCCCCACCGATTTTTCAGCCGAGCCGCTCGCGCAGTTCCGATCCGATCTGGAAGGAGCGCAGGCGGGCGGCGTGGTCGTAGATCTGGCCTGCCAGGATCAATTCGTCCGCCTGCGTCGCGCGGATGACCTCCGACAGCTTGGCCGCCACCTGATCCGGCGTGCCGACCGCCGCCATGGTGCCGAGCGCGCGCTCAACCATCATCTTCTCCGCAGGGCTGCTCCACCATGCCTCGATGTCGTCCACCGGCGGTGGCAGCTTGCCCGGCGTGCCGCGGCGCAGGCTGGCGAACTGCTGCTGGGCGGAAGAATAGATGCGCCGGGCCTCGGCCTCCGTATCGGCGGCGAACAGATTGACGGCGACCATGGCATAGGGCTTGTCCAGCGTCGCCGACGGCTCGAAGCGGGCGCGGTAGATCGCCAGCGCCTCCATCAGCAAGTCGGGCGCGAAGTGCGAGGCGAAGGCGAAGGGCAGGCCCAGCATCGCCGCCAGCTGCGCACTGAACAGGCTGGAGCCCAGCAGCCACAGCGGCACCTTCAGCCCGGCCCCCGGCACGGCACGGATGCGCTGGTTGGGTTCCGGCTCCTCGAAATACATCTGCAGCTCGACCACGTCCTGCGGGAAGCGGTCGCCGCTGTCGGTCATGTCGCGGCGCAGCGCGCGTGCCGTCATCATGTCGGTCCCCGGCGCCCGGCCGAGCCCGAGGTCGATGCGGCCGGGATACAGCGATTCCAGCGTGCCGAACTGCTCCGCCACCACCAGCGGCGCATGGTTGGGCAGCATCACCCCGCCCGAGCCGACGCGGATGGTCGAGGTTCCGGCGGCGACATGGGCGATGACGACGGCGGTGGCGGCGCTGGCGATGCCCGGCATGTTGTGATGCTCGGCCAGCCAATAACGCTTGTAGCCCCAGCGCTCCGCATGACGGGCAAGGTCCAGCGTGTTGCGGAAGCTGTCGGCTGCGGTCGCCCCCTGCACGATCGGGCTGAGGTCGAGGACGGAAAAGGGGATCATGGCGCAATCCATAACTGGGGCCGCAATGGAGGGCCGAAATGGGAGACCGCCTGGCGGCCAATCGTTAACAACCAAGGTATGGTCGTCACGGGACGAGTTCCATGCCGGTGCCCGCGCGGCTGCCCTGCATCAGCCGGCGACCGATCGGCTCCAGCGTCAGCCCCTGCACCAGGATGCTGAAGGCGACGGCGGCATAGCAGACAGCCAGGATGGGACCGCGGTTTTGGCTTTCCGGCAGGGACAGCACAAGCGCCGACACCGTCCATTTCCGCTTCAGCAGGGCACAGAGATCCTCGTTCACCGCGGCTGCCTGGGCCAGCAGGATGGCGGAGAGGTCGAACGGACCCAAGGGCTTTCTCCGATGCAACGAGATGCCAGGGAACGGCCGCCTGGCCAGCGACGGGACACGTGCCTCGACAACCCGGATCAGGCAGCCGGATCGGAATCTCGTGTTCCCACACCACCGGAACAGCACAAGAAACCGATGGCAGTCGCAATGATCTCGACAACATCGGCAGGGGGCTTGACGTCACGCCGACATGACGATTCAAGAAACCTACTCCCAAATGGCTAGAGGAGTTGGATTGCCACTCATCGGACGTTTGAATATTCTCGCGCCATGATTCGGAACAAATCCCACATTTTTTCTCGGAGCATTCGGCATCGGCGCCCGGGACCGGCGCAGGCCGATGTGAATGGCATGTGGACGGCCGTCTCCGGGGTGTCCGGCGCATGACGGCCGATCGGGTTTGGGAGGATGCGGCCCGGCTTCGCCACGCCGGCAGCCGCGATGTGAAGGGCACCGGGAGCCCGCACATGCCGGCGGGCACGCCGGACATCTTCACCGGCGGCGGCGAGATGGGCGCGCGGATGCGGGCGACGGACTGGTCCTCCACCCCGCTCGGTCGGGCCGAGGACTGGCCGCAGTCGCTGCGTACCCTCGTCAACCTGATGCTGACCTCCAGCTTCCCGATGTTCGCGGTCTGGGGACCGGAGCTGACCTTTCTCTACAACGACAGCTACCGGCCGATCCTGGGCGACAAGCCTGAGGCGCTGGGCCGCCCCTTCGCCGAGGTGTGGGCCGACATCTGGGAGGAACTGTCCCCGCTGGCGGTGCGGGCTCTCGCCGGCGAGGCGACCTACCATGAGGACCGGCTGCTGGTGATGGAGCGGCACGGCTACCGGGAGGAGACCTATTTCACCTTCTCCTACAGCCCGGTCCGCGACGAGACCGACCGCGTCGCCGGCATGTTCTGCGCCTGCACCGAAAATACCGCCCGGGTGCTCGCCGAACGGCGTCTGACCTTCCAGCTCGATCTGGCGGAGCGGCTGCGCGGGCTGAACGATCCGGTCGGCGTCACCGCCGCCGCCGCGGAGGCGATCGGCCGCCACCTGGGGGTGGCGCGGGCCGGCTACGGCCGCATCGATCCCACCGGCACGACGGTATCGGTGGAGCGCGACTGGAGCGACAGCGGGATGGCCAGCCTATCCGGGCACACCCGGCCGCTCGACAGCTTCGGCCCCGCCGTGATCGCCGAATTGCGGGCCGGATACACGCTGCGCGTCGACGATGCGACGACCGACCGGCGCACCTCCGGCAGCGAACCGGCGGCTGCCTTCGCCCGCATCGGGGTGCGGTCGCTTCTGGTGGTGCCGCTGCTGAAGGCCGGCCAGCTGACCGCCATCCTCTATCTGCACGAGGCCAAGGCGCGCCACTGGACCGAGGCCGACGCCGCCCTGGCGGAGGATGTGGCGGAGCGGACCTGGGCGGCGGTGGAGCGCGCGCTGGCCGAAACGGCGTTGCGCGCGGCCAATCAGGCACTGATGCGCGAACGCGCGGCGGTGGAGGCGGCCAACGCCCGGCTGGCGGCCGAGGGGAAACGCCTGCGCACCCTGTTCCGGCAGGCCCCCGGCTTCATGTGCGTGCTGCGCGGGCCGACGCACATCTTCGAACTGGCGAACGACACCTACCTTCAACTCGTCGGCAAGCGCGATGTGGTGGACCGCCCGGCACGCGAGGTCCTGCCGGAGGTGGAGGGGCAAGGTTTCTTCGAACTGCTCGACCGCGTCTACGACTCCGGCGAGACCTTCGTCGGGCGGAACATGCCGATCCGCTTCCAGCGCCGTCCGGACGGGTCGCTGGAGGAGCGCTTCCTCACCTTCGTCTACCAGCCGATCAAGGACGAGGAGGGACGGGTCACCGGCCTGTTCGTGGAGGGCAGCGACGTCACCGAGGCCAAGCGGGCGGAGGAGGAGCTGCAGCAACTCAACGCGACGCTGGAGGCCCGTGTCGCCGAGGAGGTGGCCGAACGCGAGCGCGTGCAGGTGGCGCTGCTGCAGACCCAGAAGACCGAGGCGCTGGGCCAGATGACCGGCGGCGTCGCCCACGACTTCAACAACCTGCTCCAGGCCCTGTCCGGCTGCCTGCACATGATCGAGAAACGGGCGGAGGGGACGCGCATCCAGCCGCTGGTCGATGCCGGCCGGCAGGCGGTGGACCGTGGTGCCAAGCTGGTGCAGCAGCTGATGGCCTTCGCCCGCCGCCAGGCGCTGCGGCCGGAAACGGTCGATCTGCGCGACCGCCTGCTCGGCATGTCGGAACTGCTGAACCGGGCGCTGCGCGCCGACATCCGGCTGGAGATCGACTTCACCACCGGGCTGTGGCCGGTGGAGGTCGATGCGACGCAGTTGGAGCTGGCCCTGCTGAACCTCGTGGTCAATGCGCGGGATGCGATGCCGGAGGGCGGGATGCTGGCCATCCGTGCGGACAATGCGACGCTGGAACCGGGAGACCCGCAGGCGCCGGACGGGCTGTCTGGCGAATTCGTGCGGCTGACGGTCAGCGACACCGGCACCGGCATGCCGGCCGAGGTGCGGGCACGCGCCTTCGATCCCTTCTTCACCACCAAGGAGATCGGCAAGGGCAGCGGGCTCGGCCTGTCGCAGGTCTACGGCTTCGCCCGCCATTCCGGCGGCACCGCCTGGATCGACAGCGAGGAGGGGCGCGGCACCACCATCGGCCTGCTGATCCGCCGCTCCGGCACCGCCCCGCCGGCGGAGGCCGAACCGGCGGCCGAGGCGGCCGGCGCCACCCGCGTCGGCGGCCATGTGCTGGTGGTGGAGGACGATCCGATCGTCGCCCTGACCGTCGCCACGGCGCTGGAGGATGCCGGCTTCACCATCACCCGCGCCGCCACCGCGGACGAAGCCCTGCCGCTGCTGGCGGCCGGCCGGTTCGACCTGCTGTTCAGCGACGTGGTGATGCCCGGCACCATGAGCGGCGTCGATCTGGCGCGTACCGTGCGGCGCCTCTACCCCGGCCTTCCGGTGGTGCTGGCGACCGGCTACAGCGAAGAGGTGGCCCGCGCCACCGGCGTGATGGTTCTGCCCAAGCCCTACCGCATCGAACATCTGGTCGGCGTGCTGGATACGATGCTGGCCGAATCGGGCCATCCGCGCTCCGGCTTCGGTTAAGACACCGGACCGTTCGATGATTGAGCCAGATTAAAGACGCCTTCCCGGCCCGATGTTCTACTGATGGAGTTCAACCAGGGAGGCAGTCCATGGCACCGCTGGCCGAATCCGGCTCCACCGCCCAAACGCCCGCCCATATGCCCGCCGCCCCCCCGTGGCACGCGCTCGACGCCGCCGACGCCGCCGGCCGGCTCGGCAGCCCGGACGAGGGGCTGAGCGGTGCGGAGGCTGCGGCACGGCTGGAACGTTTCGGTCCGAACCGGCTGACCCCGCCGAAACGGCGGCCGGCCTGGATGCGCTTCCTGGCCCAGTTCCACAACCTGCTGATCTATGTCCTGCTCGCCTCCGGTGCGGTAGCGCTGCTGATGCGGCATTGGACGGACGCAGGCGTGATCTTCGGCGTCGTGCTGGTCAACGCGCTGATCGGCTACATCCAGGAGGGCAAGGCCGAACAGGCGCTGGAGGCGATCCGCAACATGCTGTCGCCCCAGGCGGTGGCGATGCGCGACGGCCACGCCGTGACCCTGGCGGCGGAGGAACTGGTGCCGGGCGACCGGGTGTTCCTCGCCTCGGGCGACCGGGTGCCGGCCGACCTGCGGCTGGAGCGCACGAAGGGACTGCTGGTGCAGGAGGCGGCTCTGACGGGTGAGTCGGTGCCGGCCGCCAAGGCATCCGCCCCGGTTGCCGCCGACGCGGCATTGGGCGACCGCCTCGGCATGGCCTATGCCGGCACGATGGTGGTCCAGGGCCAGGGCACCGGCATCGTGGTGGCGACCGGCGACGGTACGGAAATCGGACGCATCGGCCATCTGCTGGCGTCGGTGGCATCGGTGGAAACCCCGCTGCTGCTGCAGATGGCGCGGTTCGGCCGCTGGCTGACCGGCGGCATCCTGCTGCTGGCGGCGATCACCTTCGCCTTCGGCCGGCTGGTGCATGGCGAGCCCTGGCAGGACATGGTGCTGGCGGCGGTCGGGCTGGCGGTGGCGGCGATCCCGGAAGGGCTGCCGGCGGTGATGACCATCACGCTGGCGGTGGGCGTGACCCGCATGGCCAAGCGCAACGCCATCATCCGCCATCTGCCGGCGGTGGAGACGCTCGGCTCCGTCGGCACCATCTGCACCGACAAGACCGGCACCCTGACCCGCAACGAATTGCTGGTGCAGTGGGTGGTGACCGCCGACGGCACCTATCGCGTCGGCGGCAGCGGCTATGCGCCGGAGGGGGAGTTCAGCCGCGACGGCAGCCTCGCCGACCCGGCCCGCGAGCCGGTGCTGCTGGATCTGGCCCGCGCCGCCCTGCTGTGCAACGACGCCGACCTGCACCGCGGTCCCGGCGGTGACTGGCTGCTGGCCGGCGATCCCACCGACGGCGCGCTGCTGGCGCTGGCGATGAAGACGGGGCTGGAGCCCGGCGACGAGCTGGGCCGGTGCCCCCGCCGCGACGCCATTCCCTTCGAATCCGAACGCCAGTTCATGGCGACCCTGCATCACGACCACGCCGGCCACGGCATCCTGGTGGTGAAGGGCGCGCCGGAGCGCGTGCTGGCGCTGTGCGAACGCGAGCGGCGGACCGGCGGCAGCGCGCCGCTGGACCGGGAGCGCTGGTCCGCCCTGACCGCCGATCTGGCCGGCCAGGGACAGCGGGTTCTGGCGCTGGCGATGCGCCGCACCTCCATCGACCTGTCGGAACTGATCGTCGACGATCTGGCCGACGAGGGGCTGGAACTGCTGGGGCTTTGCGGCCTGATCGACCCGCCGCGGGAGGAGGCCCTGCGCGCCGTCGCCGCCTGCCGCGCGGCCGGGATCACGGTGAAGATGATCACCGGCGACCATGCCGCCACCGCCGCCGCCATCGGCCGGACCTTCGGCCTGCCGGACGGCGTCACCAGCGGACCGGAGCTGGACCGCATGGACGAGGCCGGCTTCGCCGCCGCCGCCCGCGCCAACAGCGTCTTCGCCCGTACCACGCCGGAGCACAAGCTGCGCCTGATCGCCGCCCTGCAGGCAGACGGGGGCACAATCGCCATGACCGGCGACGGCGTCAACGACGCCCCGGCGCTGAAGCGCGCCGACGTCGGCGTCGCCATGGGCCGCAACGGCACGGAGGCGGCGAAGGAGGCGGCGGCGATGGTGCTGGCCGACGACAATTTCGCCTCCATCGTCCACGCGGTGGAGGAGGGGCGCACCGTCTACGACAATCTGCGCAAGACCATCCTGTTCATGCTGCCGACCAACGGCGCCCAGGCGGCGGTGATCCTGGCGGCGGTCCTGTCCGGCACCATCCTGCCGATCACGCCGGTGCAGATCCTGTGGGTCAACATGGTGACGGCGGTGACGCTGGGGCTGGCACTGGCCTTCGAGGCGCCGGAACCCGGCGTGATGGCCCGCCCGCCCCGCCCGCGCGACGAGCCGATCCTGTCCGGCCCGCTGATCCGCCGGATGCTGGTGGCACTGGGCCTGCTGGTGGCCGCCAGCTTCGGCTTCTTCTATTTCCAGAGGCTGCAGGGCGGCGGGATCGAAGTGGCGCGCACCATGGCCGTCAACGCCCTGGTGGTGGGAGAGATCTTCTTCCTGCTGAACGCCCGCGGCCTGCACAGCCACGCCGGCCTGCTGGCCGGCATCGCCGGCAGCCGGCCCGTCTGGCTGTCCATCGCGCTGATGACCGTCCTGCAACTGGCCTTCACCTACGCCCCGCCGCTGCAATCCCTGTTCGGCACCGCCCCCATCGGCGCCGCCGCCTGGGCGGCCATGATCGCCGCCGGGGCCCTGCTGTTCCTGCTGGTGGAGCTTGAGAAGCGGCTTTCGAGGTGACGGGACGGCCGAAGCCGCGATGCGTGGGGTGATCGCACAAGGCCCCCTCTCCCGCCTCTCGCATAAACTTTGATCGTGCTGACGGCATCAAGCGGATCGAAGATCCGCTGAGAGCCTCGGGAGAGGGAGTTCATCGCAAAATGCAATGCCCCTCTGCGAAAGGCCCGGCATGGTTGCAGCTTATCAAATATATTAGTATCCCAAGGGTGC
This sequence comes from Alphaproteobacteria bacterium, assembly GCA_046570145.1. GTDB lineage: Bacteria > Pseudomonadota > Alphaproteobacteria > Azospirillales > Azospirillaceae > Azospirillum. The sequence continues at coordinate 12,571 of JBKHVJ010000070.1, read as the reverse complement.
AGCCGCCATCGGTGTCGGCCCTCCCCTTCCGGACTCCCCCTGCCCGATCATGACCCTGGCCTTCCACATGATGCCGCTCGTCGGCACGATCCTGCTCCTTGCCTCCCGCCGCGTCAGCCTGCTGACGGCCGGGCTGGCGGGCATGACGCTGGCCTTCGTGACGATGATCGTCGCGCAGGCTCCGCTCGCCGGGATGCCGGACATGTCGGTGCTGAACAAGGCGGCACTGACCACGGCGGCGGTCAAGGCGGGAGAGGGAGCATGGCTGGCGTGGCATGCCATGTCGATCATCGCCGCCGGCCTGCTGTTCCACCGCGCCTATGAGGCGCGCGGCATCCGATCCGCCGCCGTCGCGCAGGAAAACCGCCGGCGCACCGTCTTCGTCGCCTGTTTCCTGGTCGGCCCCTTCGCGGAGTCGGTGACGGGGTTCGGCGTCGGGCTGGTGGTGGCGCTGGCCATGCTGCGCCACATGGGGCTGCCGCCGGTGCAGGCCGCCGCCCTCGGCCTGTTCAGTCAGGTGCTGGCGGCCTGGGGCGCCATGGGGGTCGGCACGCGGGTCGGGGCCGAGCTGATCGGCGTGTCCTTCACCGAGCTTGGAACGGCCAGCGCCCTGCTGATGGCGGTCGTTCTGCCCTGCCTTTTACCGGTGTTCTGGGGACTGATCCACGCCTGCGGCCTGCGCTCCACCCTGCGCGACCGGGCGGCCGACGTCGCCCTGCTGCTCTGTCTGGCCGGACTGATCTGGCTGACCAACCGCTTCGTCGCGCCGGAGCTCGGCGGCGGGCTGGCGACGGGCGCCCTCTTGGTCCTGGTGGAGGGGCCGCGCCTGCTGCGCAGCGACGCCGGGCCGCGGATGGCGATGAGGGGGCTGATGGAACGGCTTTGGCCCTATGTGCTGCTGATCGCCGCGCTGATGGCGACGCGGCTGCTGCCGCCGCTGTCGGACTGGACCGGGGTCTTGCTGGTGCTCGACCCGTTCGGCGGCCTCGCGCCGCTGGCCCTGCTGCGCCATCCCGCGACTTGGCTGGTGGTGATCGCCGCCATCCTGCTGGCCGGGCTGCCGGCCGCCCAAGCTGGGGAGGTGGTCCGCGGCGCCCTTCGCGCAGCGTTGGTACCGATGGCGGCGACGCTGGTCTTCGTCGAATTCGCCACCTTCATGGGCGCGTCCGGCGGTGCGGCGATGTTCGGCCAAGCCTGGCGCGAGGTAGCCGGGCGCTTCGCCGTGCTGGCGACCCCGGTGTTCGGTGGCGCCGCCGGCATGCTGACCGGCTCCAACACCGCATCCAACGCCCTGATGATGCACATCCAACTGAGCCTCGCCGCCGAAAGCGGCCTTCCGCCGATGCTGACCGCGGCGATCCAGACCGTTTCGGGGAGCATCTGCACCATGCTGACCCCCGGCCGCATCGTGCTCGCCGCCGGCCTCGTCGGGCTGGAGCGTGCGGAAGGCGCCATCTACCGCCGCGCCCTGCCGATCGGGCTGGCGACGATCCTGTCGCTGCTGGCCGTCGTCGTCCTGGTGGCCGGGGCCAAGGCCTGGGGAGTGGCGTAGGTCCCGGCTTACCGCCGGATCATGTGGCGAACCCGCGGGATCCGGCCCAGCCTGTTTGTCGTGGCGGAGGGAGGCACACCGGTTACCTGGCAGGCATGCCGGTAAGCCACTGCGAGAACCCCCATTGCAAAAGTCGGCTCCATGGGCTGGGACAACATCTGGTCGCAGGAGTAGCCCGATCCGAACACCTTCGTCCAGAATGTGTCGTCGTCCAGGAACATGACGTTCATGGCCCAGGCTCCGAACCGTCGCCGGGGGACGTCCTGTTCGGAATAGACGATCTGGATGTTGTCGTGGCGCGCGTCCCGATGGATGCGATCGAGTGTTTCGGTGACGTCGCGGACCTGCCCTTCGATAGACTGGAGGAACACGCCGCCGCATTCGACCATGAAGCCGGTGACACCCGCCTTCCTGTTGTTCCGTGCCGACACAAGGCATAGCCGTTGGATGTCGAGATAGGAACGCAGTGTCGTCAACTGGCTTCGGAAGACAACCTGCATCATGCTCGGATCTCCGCCGGAGAGGTCTAAACTATTCGGACACTGATGGGACTCCTTGAAACTATTACAAACACGAACAATGTCACCGTACAAAAAGGCCGATTAGCTTTCCGTGCGGAGCCGGCAACGAATGGCTGTGGCCGACCCGTCCAAACGGTCAGGAACGCACTGGCCGAAGGTGCCGCCCCCGGCTGCGCGCCCGCCGTTTCGCCCACCAGAGCCAAACGCCGGTGAGCGACAGCACGGCGACAGCGATGCCCGTGACGGCGATCAGGATCCGTCCCGGAAGTCCGGGATCCGGTCATGGAGGATGCGCCCGCCATCAGAACTTGTGGCTCAGCGTGGCGGTGACGTTGCGCCGCTCACCGAAGTAGCAGTTCGACAGCTCCAGGCAGGAGGCGACATAGCTGCGGTCGAACAGGTTGTTGGCGTTCACCCGCACTTCCGTCCCGCGCAGTCCCAGCGCCTCCATGTCGTAGCGCAGAGACAGGTCGGCGACGGTGTAGCTCGGCACCCGCGTCGTGTTCGCCGAGTCCGCCCAGCTCTGCCCGACATAGCGGGCGCCGGCCCCGATGCTGAGCCCGTTCAGTGCCCCGCCCAGCACGCTGTACTCCGCCCACAGCGAGGCCATGTGGCGGGGGATCTGCGGCGGGGTGTTGCCCCGCTTGCCGTTGGGCGAGCTTTTGTAGATCACGTCGGTGTGGCTGTAGCCGGCCAGCAGCTTCAGGCTTTCGGTCAGTTGCAGACGGCCTTCCAGTTCCAGCCCGCGCGAGCGGATGGTGCCGACCGGGTGGTAGATGAAGGTGTTGGGATCGGCCACCGCGACGTTCTTCTGCTCTATGTCGAACAGGGCGGCGGTGATCAGGCTCCGGCTGCCCGGCGGCTGGTACTTCACCCCGGCCTCATACTGCCGCCCCTCGGTCGGGGCCAGCGGGCTGCCGTCGGCCCCGGTGTAGAGGCTGGGGCTGAAGGAGGTGGAATAGCTGACGTAGGGCGCGATGCCGTTGTCGAACAGGTAGAGCAGCCCGGCCCTCCCGGTCAGCTTCGCCCTGCCCTCCCCCTTCTCCACGTCCGTCAGGCGGTTGTGGACGAAGCTGTGCAGCCAGTCCTGGCGCAGCCCGGCCGACAGGCGCCAGCCGCCCAGCGCCACCTGATCCTGCAGATAGAGGCCTGTCTGGCGCAGCCCGCGCGTCGCCTTCATCGCATAGGCGCCGGTCACCGCATCATAGCCATAGACCGGCTCGTACGCGTCGATCGAAGTCGCCGCCCCGAAGGTCCAGTCGTTGCGGGTGCGCCGCTGCTGGTAGTCCAGCCCGGCCAGCACGGTGTGGGTCACCGGCCCGGTGGAGAAATCCGCCTGCACCTGATTGTCGATGGTCAGCGCCTGCAGGTTCTCGTGGCCGCCGCCGTAGAATCGGCTCAGCCGGTCGGTGTTGCCGACCCATCCGATCTGATAGACCTGATCGATCTTCACCTGCGACGACAGATAGCGCAGGTTCTGCCGCACCGCCCAGACATCGTCGATCCGGTGGTCGATCTGATAGCCCAGCATCGCCTGGGTGCGGTCGAACCCCTCGCGCGACGGCTCGCCGTCGAAGAAGCCGCGGGAGATCTTCCGCCCGTTGTGCGCATAGAGCGCGCCGTCGGCCGGCACGCCATTGTGGGTTCCGCCTTCCGGATCGTGCTGGAAATAGGACATCAGCGTCAGCGTGGTGTCCTCGGTGAAGCGGGCGGTCAGGGATGGGGCGATGGCGTAGCGCTCCTCCCGCGTGTCGCCGAACTGGGTGTCGGCGCCCTTGGCGATGCCGGTGATGCGGTAGGCCGCCTTGCCGCCGTCGCCCAGCGGCCCGCCGACATCGACGCCGATGCTGCGCTGGTCGCTGGTGCCGACCGTCGCCTCCACCTGGGCGAAGGGATCGAAGGTCGGTTTCTTGCTGGTCAGCGCGATCAGCCCGCCCGGCGAACTGCGGCCGTAGAGCACGGAGGACGGCCCTTTCACCGCCTCGATCCGCTCCAGGAAATAGGGGTCGATCTGCATGGAGCTGTAGGTCGAATCGTCGCCCATCAGCTTCAGCCCGTCGAGATAGACATTGTCGATGCTGCGGTCGACGAAGCCGCGCAGGATCACATAGTCGTAGCGGTTGGACGCCCCCACCTGCCCCGTGAAGGCGCCCGGCGTATAGCGCAACGACTGCATGACGGTCTTGGAGCCCTGATCCTCGATCTGCGCCCGCGGCACGACGGAAACCGACTGCGGCGTCTCGACGATGGGGGTATCCGACTTGCCGGCCGACACGCTCCGCCGCGGCACATAGGCCGTCCCGCCGCCGGCAGCGCCGCTGCGCCCCTGCACCATGATGGGATCGAGTTCCATCGACCCGCCGTTGGCCTGGATCCGTTCCAGCACCGCGGTGGTCGGGTCGGTCATGCGGTGGCCATAGCCGGTGCCGGCCAGCATGCGGCCCAGCGCCTCCGCCGGGGTGAAGGTGCCGCTGATGGCGGCCGAATTGCCGCTCAACCCCTGCGCATTCGGTTGCACCACCTGCACGCCGGTCGCCGCGGTGAAGTCGGCCAGCGCCGACAGAAGCGGCTTGGCCGGAATGGTCAGCGCATAGGTGCGCGGCGCCTGTGCGATCTGTTTGGCGACCTGCCGCACCCCCTGCCCCGCTTCGCCGCTCGCCTCGGCCCTGGCCTCCGTCATGCCGAACGACAGTGCGGCCACCAGCGCCATCACCGACACCGACGCCGCCATCCCCCACTGCAGCGTCTCAACGCGCGGCACCGGCTTCTTCGAAATCCCCGTCATCACGTCCAGTCCCCACCGGAAGAAATCCTGCGAATGCCTCGCACTCGCACAATCTCACAACGGCCGGGCTCCCGGACCCCTCATAACTTTTTTCGGGGGCCGGGAAGTTTTCGTGACCGGCCCCTCTTGAGGCTGCCGGACCGGTTCCCATCTGGGTGATCCCGGCGGATGCGGGTGGCACTCACCCGTGCCGGTCCGGCTTGCGGCCCGCTTGTTGAATGATCGGAAAAATCGGTCCAGCACCCTTGTTCTAAGCGATAAAATCCTCATTTAGAGCAGTGTCGGCGGTGACGCCGAGCTTCCCCAAAAATCCTGGCCCGCAACCCTGGTCGGATACCCCGTGTCGATCCCCGCCCCTGGGGCTGCATGGCAACTTTGGTGATCTCCTTGATCTAAGTTCCCCGGTTCGGCGCCCCCAGTTCGGGCATGCCGACGCCTTCCTCTCCGGCCTGATGAAGAGCAGGCTGCCAGGATCCTCCCCCGGGATCAGGCGCCGCCGGCCGGGCCGGAGAGGGCCTCTCATATCTGCATCCTGTGGCGATGCGCGCACTCCGGCAGCGTCGAATGCCGGATTTTCGCAGCCTGCCCGCGCATCCGGCGCCGGGCCGATGAAGGAACCCTATGGGTACGAATCCGAACACCGAAACCAAAATCATCGAAACCCGCCGGTCCAGCCTGGGCCGCGCCCTTGTCCTCCACCCGGTCCTTCGCGGGACCGAGACCGACCGCAGCCCCGAGGCCTCGCTTGAAGAGGCGGTGGGGCTGGCGGCAGCCATCGAGCTTGAGGTGGCGCAGGCCGCCGTCGTCAAGGTCAATCAGCCGCGCCCGGCCACCCTGCTGGGCGGCGGCGCGATCGAGCAGTACGCCAAGCTGCTCGACGACGCGCGGGAGGCGGGCGAGGCCATCGACCTCGTCATCGTCGACCATGCGCTGACCCCGGTGCAGCAGCGCAATCTGGAGAAGGCGTTCGGCACGAAGGTCATCGACCGCACCGGCCTGATCCTGGAGATCTTCGGCGCCCGCGCCCGCACCCACGAAGGCCAGCTTCAGGTCGAACTGGCGTCGCTGAGCTACCAGAAATCCCGGCTCGTGCGGTCCTGGACCCACCTTGAACGCCAGCGCGGCGGCTTCGGCTTCCTCGGCGGTCCCGGTGAATCGCAGCTCGAGATCGACCGGCGCCTGATCGGCAACCGCATCGTCAAGATCAAGCGGGAACTGGACGACGTCCGCCGCACCCGCGGCCTGCACCGCAAGGCGCGCGCCAAGGTGCCCTATCCGGTGGTGGCGCTGGTCGGCTACACCAACGCCGGCAAGTCCACCCTGTTCAACCGGATGGCCGGTGCCGACGTGTTCGCGAAGAACCTGCTGTTCGCAACGCTCGACCCGACCATGCGTCAGGTGGTTCTGCCGTCGGGGCGCAAGGTGATCCTGTCCGACACGGTCGGTTTCATCTCCGACCTGCCGACCCATCTGGTCGCGGCCTTCCGCGCCACGCTGGAGGAGGTGCAGTCGGCCGACATCATCCTGCATGTCCGCGACATCGCCCATCCCGATACCGAGGCCCAGAAGGGCGATGTCGAGGCGATCCTGACCGATCTCGGCATCGATCCGGAGCGTGACCCGCGCGTGGTCGAGGTTTCCAACAAGATCGACCTTCTGGACGGGGCGGAACTCGACACCGTGCTCGCCCGTGCCGGGCGGGCCCGCAACGCCTGCGCCGTTTCGGCGGCGACGGGGGACCGGCTGGACACGCTGTTCCGCATCCTGGACGACCGGATGACCGCCGGCCGCGAACTGGTTGAACTGGATGTCGAACATGGCGACGGGGCAACGCTCGCCTGGCTCTACGCCCATGGCGAGGTGGTCGGCCGCCGCGACGGCGACAGCCACGCCCATCTGCAGGTGGCGATCGAGCCGGCGGTTCTGGCCCGCATCGCTCCCCTCGCACAGGTGCGTGCCGCCGCCTGACCGGTCTTTGCGCGGGAAGTGGAGGAAGGGCCGCCGGTTCGGGCGGCCCTTTTCTCATTTCGGCGCCGGCTGCGCCTTCGCCGTCACCGGTGAATCCAGGTGACGATCCCCGGCACCGTTCCGGTCCGCAGCCCCAGCGCACTGCGTAGCGCGCCCAGCACCGCGTCGGGATCGTCGCTGCGGAAGACCCCGGACAGGGTCAAATTCTCCAACGCGGCATCGGTCAGCACCACCCGGCCGCGGCTGTTGCGGTCCAGCGCCTCCACCACCTCGCGCAGCGGCGCGCGGTCGAAGACGATCAGGCCGCGGCGCCATGCCAGCGCCGTTTCGGTCGCCACCGCCTGCGGCGCCGGGATGCGGCCGTCGCGGGCCTCCACCCGCTGGCCGGCGGTGACGACGACGCCCCCCTCCGTCCGATCATGGGGAAGGACGGCCACCCGCCCCCGCTCCACCGTCACCGACACCGCATCGTCGCGGCGGTCCACCGCGAAGGCGGTGCCCAGCACGCGGGCAACCACCGTCCCGGCCTGCACCCGGAAGCCCACGCCATCCTTATGGGCGACATCCACCCACAGCCGGCCGCGCCGCAGCTCGATCCTGCGCTCCGCCCCATCCAGGGTGACGGACACCGCGCTGTCGCCGTCGAGCACCAGCTTGGACCCGTCGGCCAGCGCCACCTCGCGCCGCTCGCCGCGGGCGGTGGAATGGTCGGCAAGCGCACGGTCGATCATGCCGGGATCGTGCCACCATGCTCCGCCGACCGTCACCAGCACCGTCGCCGCCAGCGCCAGCGCGCCCGCAAGCCGCGGTCGCCAGCCGCCAGCCGCTTTCGAAGTCCGCCGGTACCAGCCGCCGGCCCCGACCCGCGCCGCCGGCTGCTCCAGCCGCCCCCACAAGGCTTCGGTTTCCGCGAAGGCCCGGCGGTGGAGAGGGGAAAGCTCGGCCCATTGCCGGAATGCCCAGCGGTCCGCCGCGGTCGCCGACGGATCCTTCAGGCGGACGAACCAGGCCAACGCCTGTTCTGCCGCCTCCGCCGGCACTTCGTCCGGCGCCCTGCCCTCGTCCCTGGTCATCGTGCCCAATCCCCTGGCCTGCGCGGCCAAGCCCGCCGAACGGCCCGCGTATGCCTCGGTCCCAAGACACAACGTACGGGAGGACCAGGATCCTCATGGCTTCCTTCCCCTGCTCCCATGCCGGTCATCCTCATCGTCCTGCCCGTTCCGGCAGGCGGCGGCGGCACAGGGCCAGCGCCCGGATCATATCCTTCTCAACCGTACTGACCGAAACGCCGAGCTTCAGGGCGATCTCCGCATAGCTCAGCCCGTCCAGCCGGTTCAGCAGGAAGACGCGCTGGGTCCGTTCCGGCAAGCTCGCCAGTGCGGCATGCAACGCCTCCAACTCCCGTCTTGCGGCCAGCGCATTGTCCGGGGTGGTGCCGTCTGCCTCCTGCCCGTCCGCCAGGACCGAGGCGGCATGGTCGGACCGCACGCGCTGGGCACGCAGATGGTCGATGGCAAGGTTCTGCGCCGTGCGGAACAGATAACTGGGATCGGTGCTGCCGCCCGCGTCCGGCCGGTTCCACAGCCGCAGGAACGCCTCCTGGGCCAGATCCTCGGCAGCGCTCCGGCAACCGACGATCCGGCCGATCAGCCGCACCACCCGCGCGCGTTCCGCCGCGAACAGCTGGCTCAAGGTCGCGGCTTTGCTGGTCATGGCAGGGGCATGGACGAAAGCAGGGGCGGTAGATGTGGGACGTCGCACATTGCGTGCCTGAGGATCCCGAGGCTATTGCGAGTGCGAGCGATTTGCAACAATCCCATGCCGGGCGCAAACGAAACGGGCCATGTGGGATGTCCCACATGACCCGTTGACGCTACTGGATCCCCGGCCCGGATGGGGCCTTGTCAGGGAAGCTTCCTCACTCGGCCGGGGTGGCCACCATCGGAACCTCCATGGCGCGGGCCTGGAACAGCTCCCGCCACTTCTTGAGGGCGGCGATCAGGATCACGAAGCCCAGCGTCAGCATGATGATGGAGATGCCGGCGTTGAAGGGGTTGTAGCCCTTGGCGGCCTTGTTCAGATAGACGTTGGCGATCATCCAGTAGCCGGCGACGTTCACCGTGACGAACAGGTAGGCCAGCGGCACCAGGCAGGTCAGCATGTAGACCCGCTTCTGCGCCAGACGCAGGATGATGGTGGCGCCGATGATCAGGCCGACCGAAGCCATCAGCTGGTTGGACACGCCGAACAGGGCCCAGACCGAGTTGATGTCGCCCGAGGTCAGCAGATACCCCCAGGCCACGCAGGCGATGACGCTGGCGATGATCGAACCGGGAACCCAGTCCAGCCGCTTCATCGGGGCATAGACGTCGCCCAGCAGGTCCTGGATCAGGTAACGGGCGACGCGGGTGCCGCTGTCCACGGCGGTCAGGATGAACACCGCCTCGAACATCACGACGAACTGGAAGAAGTAGGAGGCGAGGCTGTTGAACCACGGAACGCGGGTGAAGATCTCGGTCATGCCGACCGCCAGCGTCACCGCACCGCCGGTCCGGCCATAGAGGTCGAGACCGATCTCCTGGCTCAGCCGCGGCAGATCGACGACGGTCATGCCCAGGGCCTTGAAGGCGGCCGGCGAGGAATTGATGGCGAAGTAATCGGCCGGATGCAGCGCGGTCGCGGCGATCAGCGCCATGACGCCGACCAGGCATTCCGCCAGCATGCCGCCGAAGGCCACCGGACGGATGTCGCTCCACTTGTCGATCAGCTTGGGCGTGGTGCCGGACCCGATGAAGGCATGGAAGCCGGAGATGGCGCCGCAGGCGATGGTGATGGAGATGAAGGGCCAGACCGGGCCGTTCAGCACCGGGCCGCCGCCATGGATGAAGTCGGTCAGGGCGGGGAAGCGGATCTCCGGGTTGATGAAGACGACGCCGACGACCAGCGCACCGAACACGCCGACCTTCATGAAGCTGGACAGGTAACCGCGCGGCGTCAGCAGCAGCCACACGGGCAGGGCGGTGGCGAAGAAGGCGTAGATGGGCAGGATGATGGCGACGGTCTCGGCATGCAGCATCAGCCACTCGCCCAGCAGCGTGCCCTGGATGTACGGACCGGCGAAGACCGAGGCGGCGATGGCGGCGATGCCGACCTGGGTCGCGCCCTTGGACGAGCCGGTGACCTTCTCATACAGGCCCAGCGCGATGGCGATCGGGATCGTCATGAACACCGCGAAGGCGCCCCAGGCGTTGCGCTCCAGCGCATGGACGACGACCATCGACAGGCCGGCCATGGTGATGGTGATGATGAACAGCATCGCCAGGCCGGTGCACCAGCCTGCCACCGGGCCGAGCTCGGCCTTGGCCACTTCGGACAGCGACTGGCCCTTGTGCTTCATCGAGGCGAACAGCACGACCGTGTCGTGCACCGCACCGCCGATGACGCAGCCGATCAGCAGCCACAGGAAGCTCGGCAGATAGCCGAACTGGGCGGCCAGCACCGGACCGACCAGCGGGCCGGCGGCGGCGATGGCGGCGAAATGCTGGCCGGCATTCACCCACTTCTTGGTGGGCACATAGTTCTTACCGTCGGCCAGGATGTGGGACGGGGTGACTTCAGAATCGTCGGCACGAAGAACCTTGCGCACGAAGAACACGCCGTAGAAGCGGTAGCAGAGCGTAAGGATGCAGAGTGTCGCGATCACAAAGGTTAGAGCGTGATCCATGACGGCTCTCCTGAAAAGGACGTGCCATCGGTCTACGCCGCCAATTCATGCCCGTGGGGTGGAATGCCGCGAGCGGCGGTCAGGACGTGCCGAGCGGTAGCCGGCGGGGGGCGAGCGGCGCCGCTCAAGCCGCCATAGCGCCGCTCGGCGCCAAGATGCCGCCGTTCGCCGGGAATCGGCCCATTGCGCAATGGCACAGCGCTAGTGTGGGACGTCCCACAATGCCGGACAGCATCCCGGAGGCCCACCCATGTCTACCGCATCCACCCCCTGCCCCCCCACGCCGCTGCGCAAGGCGCTGGCCAACCTGCGTCGGCTGTTCAACGACGATTCCTATGAACGGTACCGCGAGGCACAGGCCCGGCTCGCACCGGACGAGCCGCCGCTCGACCGCCAGAGCTTCAAGGCACGGCAGATCCTGATGACGCTGGGGCGGGGCTGTTGCGGCCGATAGGAGGGCGGCCAATGGGAGGGCGGCCAATGGGAGGATGGTGCGACCGGCTGCCCTTGCGCTCCGAATAGGCGCGGGTCAGCTCCGCCCCGAACAGGAAGATGACGGCCGAATAATAGACCCACAGCAGGATCAGAACGAAGGATCCGGCTGCGCCATAGACCGTCACCACCCCGCTCGTGGCGATGTAGAGGCCGATCAGGAACTTGCCCACCGCAAACAGGAAGGCGTTGACCGCGGCCCCCAGCCACACGTCGCTCCAGCGGATGCGCGCGTCCGGCAGGATCCGGTAGATCATCGCGAACAGACCGGTCAGCACCGTCCAGGAAACCACCATGTCAAACAGCCACAACAGCGATGGTATCGCCGGCAAATAACCGGCGGCCCAGGTACCGACTGCCGCCAGGGCGGCGCTGACCACGAGCGAGACGATCAGCAGGAACCCGATCGCCCCGATCAGCGCCAGCGCCTTCAGCCTCACCCGCACCAGCCATGTGATGGTCGATTCCTGAGGTGCCGCCACCTTCCAGATGCGGTTCAGCGCGGTCTGCAGCTCGACGAAGACGGTGGTGGCTCCGACGATGATGGTGCCGATGCCGATGATGCTTGCGACGACGCCGGTTTCCCGCGCGCCGGCCCGTGCGATCAGGTCCTGCAGGGTCTCGCCGGCCTCCCGCCCGACCAGCGCCGACAGCTGGTCGACCAGCGCGCCCCGTGCCGCCTCGTCGCCGAAGACCAGCCCGGTCAGCGCAATCACCAGGATCGCCAGAGGCGCCAGCGAGAAGATGGTGTAGAAGGCGATGGACGCGGCCATGCTCATCGCATCGTCGTTGATCCAGCCATAGGCCGCGTCGACGACAATCGCCCACCACCGCCGCAGATGCTCCATCACCGCCCCCCTAAATCCCGCGTCATCGGTCAGGTAACACCGGCAGCGGCATTTCGGTCACGCACGGCCCGAACGGGAACGGGCCGCCCGTCGCCGGGCGGCCCGCTTTCAAGTCACGTGGTCTGAACCGACGGGCCGATCAGCCCAGCAGCCCGATGTCGTCATAGGGGATGTGGTCGAAGCCCTGCCCATAAACCGGCGAGTTCGCCGACAGGCTGAAGTCGTCCGCACCCGGATTGACGAAGCCCGGGTTCAGCGTCACCGATCCCTTGTCGTACCCGGCGGCGTGCCACTCCGCCAGATTGCCCTTGCCGCCGCCGGCCATCACCTGCGGCCAGACATCGAAGAGATCCTTGGACGCATCCAGATTGCTGTAGAAGTTGTCGTGGATGTTGCCGACGCCGGCCGGACCGTAGATGTGGACGGCCATGCCCTCGCTGACGTCGACGACACTGCCGGAGATGTCGTTGCCGCTCATCACCTTGCCCTTCCAGCCGCTCCAGGCGACATCCTGCTGGAGGCCGATCTGGGCGCCGCTGTTGCCGGCGATCACGTTCTCGGTGACCGTGTTGTTCCAGCCGCCATGCAGGAAGACGCCGCCGATGTTGTCGTGGACGACGTTGCCCTTCACCGTGGCGCCGCTGGTCCAGTCGTCCAGATAGATGCCCCAGCTCGCCACGC
>JBKHVJ010000069.1:0-3245 GCA_046570145.1 Alphaproteobacteria bacterium | reverse complement strand
ACCTGAGCCCGCCGGCATCCTGCAAGCAGACGGACGCGGCGACCAGCTCGCTGGCGCCGCTGATCACGCAGGCTGACCGAGCTTGAACTCCTAACCCGGCTGTCTCATTCGCGTTGACACGTACCGGTCCACCCGACCACGGCGCGGCTGTAGATGTCGAGGATGACGTACAGGCACAGCCAGGTGCCCTTGACCGGGCCCTTCAGCTTGGTGATGTCCCAGCTCCACACTTGGTTGGGACCAGTGGCCAGCTGCAGATTCCGATGAAGCCGGCCGGGTATTCCGATTTGAAGGCGGCCACCGTTCCGAACTGAAGCCGGCCAGCGTTCCGAAGGAAAGCGGCCGGGGTGGCGTATCCCCGCGAGGCGTTTTTCGTGTCGCATGAGCATGGTGTCGGGTCAAGCCGCCATGATCATGTCGAGGTGGAGGGCGTCCCCGGAATCCATAGGAGGGCCCCGGGCAAGCCGGCCGCGAGCGCGCCTCATCACGCTGGAGAGCGGCCGGCTTGCCTGGGAGGTGCCTGTGGAGCTCCGGGGGCGCCCGGCGGTCTCGTCATTCTCCGTCGGCCAGGGTTGGCTGGCGTCGCGGCTTGCGCATTGAGTCTCCGGTGAGGTCGATGCGGTAGGCGTTGTGAAGAATGCGGTCCAAGATCGCGTCCCCGAGAGTCGGATCCCCAATGAGTTCGTGCCAGCGGTCCGTGGGGATTTGGCTGGTGATCAGCAGAGAGCCGGCGTTGTAGCGGTCCTCTACGATCTCGAGCAGGTCGCGGCGCTGCTCTGCGTTCAGCGGCTCTGGTCCCCAGTCGTCCAAGATGAGAAGTCGCACGCGGGCGAAGCCACGCATCAGGCGGGCGTAACGGCCGTCGCCATGTGCCAGGGCCAGGGTCTCGAACAGCCGGGGCATCCGCTGGTAGAGTACCGATAGGTTTTCGCGGCAGGCACGGTGGCCAAGCGCGCAGGCCAGCCAGGATTTGCCGATGCCGGTCGGCCCGGTGATGATCACGTTCTGGTGGTCGTGGATCCATCGGCAGGTCGCCAGCTTCTGGAACAGCGCGCGGTCCAGCCCACGCGGCGCCCGGAAATCAACATCCTCGATCACGGCGGGATGGCGCAGCCGGGCGCTCTTGGCGCGCGCTTCGAAACGTTTCTGCCGCCGCAGCGTCACCTCGTGATCGAGCAGCACACCCAGCCATTCCTCATGGCTGAGGGTGCCGGCCTCGCGGTTGGTCTGCATCTCGCGCAACGCCTTGGCCATGCCGTGCAGCCCCAGGTCGCTGAGCTGGTCGAAGGTGGGATGGGAAAGCATGGTGGGCTCCTAATGAAAGTACCGCGAGCCGCGGATGTTGGCGTGGTCCAGCGCCGGCGCCTCAGGGCGGGCGGTGGAGCGAACCCGGTCCAGGTTGTTGCGCAGGATCGAGGCGATGCTGTCGGCGGTGGTGGCGCCGATCTCCAGCGCCCGGGCACTCACCGCCTCGGCGCGGGCCCGGTTGGGGCCGCGAAACAGCTTCAGCACGCCACGGCAGGTGCGGAAGCCCTGTTCCGGGTGCGGCCGGCTGGCGAGGATGGCGCGGATCAACGCCACAGTGTTGGGGCCGAGGTCGCCGGCGTCCCGCTCGAAACGTTCAGGGCTCCACTCGGCGTATCGGCGGTGTGCCGCCGGCATGTGCTCGGGCACGGTGCTGTGGCGCTCGCCGCCGTGTCGGCGGGCATGGGCGGCGACCCGCTGGCCGCGGTGGAAGAACTCCACCGTGGTGGCGGTGAGGCGTGCGTCGATCTGTTGGCGGATCAGCGCCGCCGGTACCGAGTAGTAGAAGCCGGCGACCTCGACATGGTAGTCGGGGCCAACGCGCACGAGCTTCCACTCCGCGTATTCGTAGGGCGTGTCGGGTAGCGGCCGCAGCGCCGGCCGATCGAGCTGTTCGAACAGCTCCCTGCGGCTGAGCCCAAGGCGACGCTGGGGTCGTGTGTTGAGGTCTTCCAGCACCCGGTCGATCGCGCCATTGGCTTCGGCCAGGGAGAAGAACGGCAGATTGCGCAGCCGGCCGAGGATGAAGTATTGGGCAATGCGCACACCGGCTTCCACCTTGGCCTTGTCACGCGGGCGACGCGGACGCGCCGGCAGGATGCCGACGCTGTAGGCGTGCGCCATGTGGGCATAGCTGCGGTTGAGCTCCGGGTCGTAAAAGGAAGCCTTGAGGACGCCGCTTTTCAGGTTGTCCGGCACGATCAGGCGCGGGCAGCCCTGAAACGCTTCCAGCATGCGGACATGCGCCCCGATCCAGTCGGGCAGCGTCTGCGTCCAGGTCGCCTCGGCGTAGGTGTAGTTGGAGGCGCCCAGCACGGCGATGAAGAGCTGGGCGGGCCGCACGGCGCCGCTGGCGGGATCGCGGATGGGCAGCGTCTTGCCGGAGTAGTCGACGAAGACCTTGTCGCCGGCCAGGTGGGGTTGACGCATGCTGGGGGCGAGCCGCGCCTCGAACTCCCGGTACAACTCGCAGAAGCGGCTGTAGCCGTAGCCGTCGGGATGAGCGGCGCGGTACTCCTCCCACAGGATCATCAGCGTGACGCCCGGGCGTTTGAGTTCGCGGTGCATAGCCGCCCAGTCGGGTTCCGGACGCCGGCGGGCGCCGGGGCGAATGTTCGGACGGGCGAACAGCCGCTCCTCCAACTCGGCATCGCTGAGGTCGGGGGGCAGTGGCCAGGACAGGCCTGCGACATGGGCGCGCTCCAGGTACTCCGCCACGGTGCTGCGCGCGACACCGAGCTGGGCTGCGATCTGGCGATCGCTGGTCGGCAGCAGGCTGCCGAACTTCAGGCGAAACAATTCACGGATCTGCCGCATGGAAAGCCTCAAGGCTGGCATCCGCTCCTCCTGTCGGTTGGATCAGGAGGCGGTGCTTGATGGAAGCTCTCCTCGCAGGGAAGACGCCATCATCATGCCGACGATGATGCCGGCCGCCTTCACGGTGGAAGGGTGGCCGGCTTCATGTCGGAACGGTGGCCGCCTTCAAATCGGAATGCCGGCCGGCTTGCGATCGGAACACTGGCCGCTTTGGCGTCGGAAACCGTGGCCGCTTTCAGTCGGAATCTGCAGCCAGCAACTCCGGCTTGCTGTAGGACGGGTGGCGGCGCTGCTGCCGGCGCTCGCGCACCTCGTCGTTGGCGGTGAGCAGGCGGTACATGGTGCGCACCGAACACAGGTACTGCCCCTCGTCGAGCAGCGTGGCGTAGACCTGCGCCGGGGCG
>JBKHVJ010000068.1:0-6768 GCA_046570145.1 Alphaproteobacteria bacterium | reverse complement strand
GCCACGACCGTCGCGGGCAGCACCGCGCCCGAAGCCGGGCTGAGCGCCAGCGATGCGCCCAGCGTGAAGCAGGCACAGGGAAGCACCGTCTGCGCCATCATGGTGAAGCTCTTCATCACCATGGGCGGAATCGGCAGATGAATCAGGTTGGCCGCCAGCCCGAGGATGACCGACACCACCAGCGGGCTGGTCAGCGTCGCCTTGGCCGCTCCCAGCGTCGCCTGCACCGGACGCCCGGACCGGCCGCCGCGCGCCGACCGCTGGGTCTCGGCCAGCATGGTGGCGGAGGTGAACAGCAAGGGTGACTGGAAGACGATCAGCAGCATCACCGGCACCGCCACCGTCGGCCCATAGGCCTCCATGATGATGGGCGAACCGAGAAGCGCGATGTTGGAAAAGGAACTGGCGAGGCCGATGGGCGCGATCTGCTCCCGCCGGCCCGCCATCCGCATCCACAGCCCGCCCACCAGGAATACCGCCACCGCCGCGATGTAGAAGGACCCCAGCACCGCCCATTCCAGAGGATTGGGTATGTCCGCCCGCGCCATGTTGGAGAACAGCAGCGCCGGCAGCGCATAGATGCCGAGGAAACGGGAAAGCCCCTGGACCATCGCATTGCTGAACCCGCGATAGCGTGCCGCCCAGTAGCCAAGGGCGATCAGGCCGAACATCGGCAGGACGATCTGGAAAATCAGCGACATGGACGCGGCACCATGTGGGCGGGGTCGGCCGGGCTGGCCGACGATGCGGGGGCTTTCCTTACACCGACCCGCTCATTCGGCGGGAACGATCTCCAGCGGCGGGACGCCCAACACGTCGACCAGGGTGGCCCCGGCCTCGATCTGCTCGGTCCACTGGCGCTCGCGTTCCAGCAGGGCGAGGCTCTGGGTCAGGGCGGCATCGGCGAAAGCCAGCGGCACGACCACCACACCGTCCTCGTCGCCCAGGATCAGATCGCCGGGGTTGACCGGCACGCCGCCGATGGCCGCGGTGACGTCCATCTTGCCACCGAAATTCTTGTGCGGGCCACGGGCCACGGCCCCCTTGGCGAAGACCGGCAGGCCGAGTCCGCGGATTTCGTGCAGGTCGCGGACGGAGCCGTCGACCACCAGCCCGCCCAACGCCCGGCGCTTGCAGCAGCGCACCACCCATTCGCCGGCCAGCGCCACATCGTCCAGGCCGCCGCCGGCCACGACGACGACGTCGCCCGGTTCAGCCAGGCTGACGGCATGATGAACCATGCTGTTGTCGCCGGGCATGGTGACGACGGTGCGGGCCTGACCGCAGATGCGCATGCCCGGCACCATCGGCTTGATCCGCGAATCCATGCTCTGGCAGCGGTTCAGCGCGTCGGAGGCGACGCTGCTGGGCACCGACGACCATTTGGCGAGGGAGTCGGTCGACAGCCGGCGGTAGTCGACGAGATAGCGTTGCATGGCCATGGCGGGGTCCTTTCTTCGGTCTGGTCTTCGTGTCTGGATCGTGTTCGGAGGAGGGCGTGGGAGCGGTGACGGTTCCCGTTTCGGTCGATCCCGAAGCCGGCGGCCACGATAAGGCTGACCCGTCCGCCATGCGGCCGGACGATCGGCGGCGGCGAACGGGCCAAGCGATTCGGGCGTCCTTATGCGGGAAGGACTCGGGAATTCAACGCGCATTTCCGCGGATTATCAGTGAGCGGCACAACCCCCGGAGCTTTAGACGCCATTTATTTAGATTTTGAAGTGTACCCGCATAAGCCGTCATACGCAAGGAGGTTGACAATCTGTAAATACGTCATAGGAAATTGCATCCCGCATTGATGGCCATCACCAAGCGGCACGCGCCGGAAACGTGAAATTGTAAGACAGTTACCAGCCAGCTTCCGGCGCTTTATAACTGCCGCGGCAGGCAATAGGCATTGGACGGCGTCCGCGAAACGCGCTTCCGTATATGGTGGCGAACACGCCTACAATTGTATGATGCTGACGGCTGGTCTTGGCACAATCTCTGGATAGGCCATTCAACCCGTGAAAGCGGGTCGCCAGCGCCGGGCGCCCAGGTCGGGGGTAAAGACAGAGGAACTGTGACGCCAAGGCGGGTGGGCCGAAGATGACGGGCCGGCAAATGCGAGCGCCAAAAAGCGAAAGGCCGGCACCCGAAGGTCCGGCCTTTTGAGATCGCATGCTCCAGCAGGGAAGGCTGGAGGAAACTGGAGCGGGCGAAGGGATTCGAACCCTCGACCCCAACCTTGGCAAGGTTGTGCTCTACCCCTGAGCTACGCCCGCGCTCCAACCCGTCGTTCAGCAGCCTGTCGGTACCGTCCGGCGGTGTGCGGCGGACTATACTCATCGGCCGACGCATTGCAAGCGCCTTGTTTCAGTTTTTCTCACCGGCTGGACGATTTTTTGCGGGCCCGGTACAAGAGGTGTCATGGACACCGCATCGACCTCTCTTCCGGATCAGGCGGCGCCGCTGCCGACTTCGCCGGACCAACTGCTGGCGCGGCTCGACGCTCTGGGCATCCAGGCGACCACGCACAGCCACCCGCCGCTGCACACCGTGGAGGAGAGCAAGGCCCTGCGCGGCGCTCTGCCCGGCGGCCATTGCAAGAACCTGTTCCTGAAGGACAAGAAGGACCAGCATTGGCTGGTGGTGGCGCTGGAGGATGCGCAAGTCGACCTGAACCGGTTGGACAAGGCGATCGGGTCGGCGCGGCTGTCCTTCGCCTCGGCCGACCGGCTGTGGCGCGTCCTCGGCATCCGTCCGGGATCGGTCACACCCTTCGCCCTGGTCAACGACACCGGGCACAAGGTGCGCGTCGTCCTGCAACAGGCGATGATGGAGCATGACCTGCTGAACTATCATCCGCTGCTGAACGATCGGACCACGGCGATCCGGCGCGAAGACCTGCTGCGCTTCATCCGCGCCTGCGGGCACGAGCCGGCGATCGTCGATTTCGGCCGCACCGAGGGTTGACCGGCTCCGGCGGCCGTTCCACGCAATGCTTGCTTGAGCCGCCTCGCGCGCTCACATATGTCGGCAACGATCAGGATCCGGACCGGCAACGGCCGGACCGGCAACTCCATGGCCCACCGGGATGTCCTACTGGGCCAGGCATCACCAACGGGACCGAAACACGCCATGTTCTCCATGCCCCCCGCCAACGGGCCCAAGTCGGCCGCCAATTCCGCCGCTCCCGCCGCCGGTGCCGCGGACGTCGTCAAGGACAGCAGTGACCGCGCCTTCATGGCCGACGTGATCGAGGCCTCGCGCGACGTTCCGGTGATTGTCGATTTCTGGGCGCCCTGGTGCGGCCCCTGCAAGCAGTTGGGCCCGATCATCGAGAAGGTGGTTCGTGCCGCCAAGGGCGCGGTGCGCCTGGTGAAGATCGACACCGACGCCAACCCGATGATCGCCTCGCAGCTGCGCGTGCAGTCGATCCCGGCGGTCTACGCCTTCTTCCAGGGGCGCCCGGTCGATGGCTTCATGGGCGCCCTGCCCGAATCGCAGGTGAAGGCCTTCGTCGACAAGCTGGTGGCGCTGGCCAAGCAGGCCGGTGTCGGCGGCGGTGCCGGCGACCTGCTGGAGGAGGCCTTCGCCCAGGCCAAGGAGATGATGGAGGGCGGCGACCTGCAGGGCGCGCTGGACCTTTACAGCCAGATCATGCAAGCGGAGCCGGAGAACGCCCAGGCCTATGCCGGCATCATCCGCTGCCTGATCGCCGCCGGCGACCTGGAGAATGCCAAGCAGATGCTGGCCCAGGCGCCGGAAGCCATCGCCAAGGACAAGGAGCTGGCCAATGTCCGCGCCGCGCTCGACGTGGCGGAACAGGCCGCCAACGCCGGCCCGATCCCGGAGCTGATGGAAAAGGTCGCCCACGACCCGAACGACCATGCGTCGCGCTTCGACCTCGCCATGGCTCTGTTCGCCGCCGGCAAGCGCGAAGCCGCGGTGGACGAGCTGCTGGAGATCTTCAAGCGCGACCGGACCTGGAACGAGGACGGCGCCCGCAAGCAGCTGGTGAAGTTCTTCGAGGCATTCGGCCAGACCGACCCGCTGACGGTGAAGACCCGCCGCCGCCTGTCGACCATGATGTTCAGCTGACGCTTTTCAGGACACGGGACGGCTGTTCCACCGGCGAAGGGGTTCTATCTGATTGGCATGACCAGGAACCCAACCAGAAACCCCTTCGACCCGGATTTCGGCCAGTTGCCGGGGATGCTGCCCATCTTCCCGCTGGCCGGCGTCCTGCTGCTGCCGCGGGCAAGGCTGCCGCTCAACATCTTCGAGCCGCGCTACCTCGCCATGGTCGAGGACGCGCTGGGCAACGGCCGCATGATCGGCATGATCCAGCCGCTCGACCCCGCGGGGCGGGAGCGCGAGCCGGCCGTCTATGACTGCGGCTGTGCCGGCCGCGTCACCAGCTTCGCCGAGACCGACGACGGCCGCCTCCTCATCACCCTGACCGGCGTCGCCCGTTTCGAGATCGGACGGGAGGTGGAGGGTGCGCGCGGCTACCGCCGGGTGGTTCCCGACTGGCGCCCCTTCCGCGCCGACCTGGAGCCCGAGGTCTGCGGAGACATCGACCGCAATCGTCTGCTCGGCGCACTGAAGAGCTATTTCCGCGTCCAGGGCCTGTCGGTCGATTGGAAGTCCATCGAATCGACGCTGGACGAACGGCTGGTCAACTCGCTCGCCATGATCTGCCCCTTCACGCCCGGCGAGAAACAGGCCCTACTGGAGGCCCCGACGCTGGCGGAGCGTGGGAAGCTCTTGATCGGGCTGGTCGAGATGGCCATTCTCGACAGCCATGACGGGGACGGTCCGCCGCCCAAGCATTGATCCATTCCTTGAACACTGCGAGACATGACATGGCGACGCCCGAGGACAAGAACAGCGAATCGAAAACCAGCGCCCGGGTCGACCCGAAGCTGCTGGAAATCCTGGTCTGTCCGCTGACCAAGGGCCCCCTGCGCTACGACGCCGAACGGGGCGAACTGGTCAGCGAGCGCGCCGGACTGGCCTACCCGATTCGCGACGGCATCCCGATCATGCTGATCGACGAGGCCCGCAGCCTGGACAAGGCGGGGGCGTCGCGATGAGTGGCGATGACTTCGGCACGGTCCATTGGCCGACCGAGATCCGCCTGAAGAAGGAGGAGAAGCGGCTGGAGGTCGATTTCGACGACGGCCGGACCTTCTCCTACCCGGCTGAGTTCCTGCGCGTCGTCAGCCCCTCCGCCGAGGTGCAGGGCCACAACCCCAGCCAGAAGCAGACAGTCGCCGGCCGCCGCCATGTCGGCATCATGCGGGTGGAGCCGGTCGGCAACTATGCCGTCCGCATCGTCTTCGACGACCTGCACGACAGCGGCATCTACACCTGGAAATACCTCCACGAGATCGGCACCGAGCAGGAGAGCCTGTGGGCCGAATATCTGGAGGAGCTTCAGACGAAGGGCCTGAGCCGCGACCCGCGGCGGTAGTTGGAACCCTCTCCCGCGATGAAGCGGGAGAGGGAAATCCCCCTCACTTCCAGATCGGTTTCCCGCTGCCCGGCAGGCCGTAGAGGTCCCATTTCCGGCTGACCCTCTCCACGACCTCGTCGGTCATGTGCAGCTTTTCGCCCCACTCCCGCTTGGTCTCCGGCGGCCATTTGTTGGTGGCGTCGAGGCCGACCTTGCCGCCAAGGCCCGATTCGGGGCTGGCGAAATCGAGATAGTCGATCGGGGTGCCTTCGATCACCGTGATGTCGCGGGCCGGGTCCATGCGGGTCGAGATCGCCCACATCACGTCCTTCCAGTTCCGCGCATCGATGTCGTCGTCAACGACGATCACCCACTTCGTGTACATGAACTGGCGCAGGAAGGACCAGACGCCCATCATCACCCGCTTGGCATGGCCGGGATAGGCCTTCTTCATGCTGACCACCGCGATGCGGTAGGAGCAGCCTTCCGGCGGCAGCCAGAAATCGACGATCTCCGGGAACTGCTGGACCAGAAGCGGGATGAACACCTCGTTCAGTGCCTCGCCCAGCACCGACGGCTCGTCGGGCGGGCGGCCGGTGAAGGTTGAGAGGTAGATCGGCTTGCGCCGCATGGTCATGGCGGTGACGGTGAAGACCGGGAAGGGTTCGACCGAATTGTAATAGCCGGTGTGGTCGCCGTAGGGTCCTTCGTCGGCGTATTCGTCCAGGCTGACATGGCCCTCCAGGACGATTTCCGCCTGGGCCGGCACCTTCAGCGGCACCGTCTTGCACTCCACCAGTTCCACCTTCTTGCCGCGCAGCAGGCCGGCGAACTGGTACTCCGACAGGGTATCGGGCACAGGCGTCACCGCCGCCAGGATGGTGCCGGGATCGGCCCCCAGCACGACCGCGCAGGGCAGCGGCTCGCGCTTCCCGCTGGCCGCCCAGCGGTGATGGTGCTGGGCGCCGCCGCGGTGCTTCAGCCAGCGCATGATGGTCTTGTTCTTGCCCAGCACCTGCATGCGGTAGATGCCGAGGTTGAAGTCGTCCTCGCGCTTGCCCGTCGGTCCCTTGGTGACAACCAGCGGCCAGGTGATCAGCGGCGCCGGCTCGCCCGGCCAGCAGCTCTGCACCGGCAGGCGGCCGAGATCGATGTCGTCGCCGGTCAGCACCACCTCCTGGCAAGGTGCGGAGCCGACGGTCTTCGGCTTCATCGACAGCACGGTCTTGGCGAGCGGGATCAGTTCCAGCGCCTCGCGGAAGCCGCCCGGCGGTTCCGGCTGCTTGAGGAAGGCCAGCGTTTCGCCGACGGCGCGCAATTGGTGC
>JBKHVJ010000067.1:0-22993 GCA_046570145.1 Alphaproteobacteria bacterium | reverse complement strand
GAGCATCTGATGCTGCTCGACCTCGGCCGCAACGATGTCGGCCGGGTGGCGAAGGTCGGCACCGTGAAGGTCACGGCCAAGATGATCGTGGAACTCTACAGCCACGTCATGCATATCGTCTCCAACGTCGAGGGCGAGCTGGACCCGAAGTTCGACGCGCTCGACGCGCTGGTCGCCGGCTTCCCCGCCGGCACGGTGTCCGGCGCGCCCAAGGTCCGCGCCATGGAAATCATCGACGAGTTGGAAAAGGCCCGCCGCGGCGTCTATGCCGGTTGCGTCGGCTATTTCGGCGCGTCCGGCGCGATGGACACCTGCATCGCGCTGCGCACCGCCGTTCTGAAGGACGGCATGATGTATGTGCAGGCCGGCGGCGGCGTGGTCGCCGACAGCGATCCCGAGGCCGAGTATCAGGAGACCGTCAACAAATCGATGGCGCTGATCCGCGCGGCGGAAGAGACGCTGCGCACGACCGCCCGCGGATAGGCGACCCTGCACATTCAAACAGAAAGGCCGCTTCCAAAGCGGCCTTTTTCATGTCCAGGTGGCGAATCGCACCACACGCTCGATCTCAAAAAGCGATTATCCACAGGATTCCGCGCGCCGGAAACGCAGGACGGCGCACACATCTGCAACCATGTGGTTATAGTGGCCGGGTGCGGACGGGGTGGCGGATGGGCCGCCACCGCCGCACACCAAGGGAGAGAAGAGGATGGAGAAAATCCTCACACTCCTGATCCTGCTGTTGCAGATCATCAAGGCGTGCCTTGATCTTCTGAACCGCTGATCGGATGGGCGTATCGGGGTCTAGCCACCCCGATACGCCTGTCCCTAAAGATAAGCCATTTCCCGCGTCCCGCAAGATGCTTCTGCACGCGGAGCGATTGCGGGATCAGTCGTCGCCGCCGGCCGGCATCGGGCCATGGGGCAGATCGGCCTTGCCGCCGCGCTGGAACAGGTTGGCGACGAAGCGGCCGAAATCCTCCATGTAGAGGTAAAGCGACGGCGTGATGTAGAGCGTCAGCACCTGCGACACGCACAGCCCGCCGACCACGGCAAGGCCCAGCGGCTGGCGCAGCTCGGCGGCGGCACCATGGGCGATGGCGATGGGCAGGGTGCCCATGATGGCGGCCATGGTGGTCATCATGATCGGGCGGAAGCGCAGGATGCAGGCCTGCTCGATGGCGTCATGCGCCGACATGCCGTTCCGGCGCGCCTCCACCGCGAAGTCGATCATCATGATCGCGTTCTTCTTCACGATGCCGATCAGCATCAGGATGCCGATGATGGCGATCATGCTGAGTTCGGTATCGAACAGCATCAGCGTGCCCAGCGCGCCGATCACCGCCGAAGGCAGGCCGGACAGGATGGTCAACGGGTGGACGAAGCTCTCGTACAGCACGCCCAGCACGATGTAGATCACCAGCACCGCCGCCGACAGCAGCAGCGCCTGCCCCGCCTGGGCATCCTGGAACACCTGGGCGGTGCCGGCAAAGCCGGTGGTGATGGTGGGCGGCAGGCCCATGTCGCGCTCCGACGCGCGGATCCTGTCCACCGCTTGGCCCAGCGAGGCGCCGGGCGCCAGGTTGAAGGACAGGGTGACCGCCGGAAGCTGGCCCTGGTGCGCCACCGCCAGCGGACCGGCCGTACGCTCCACCCGCGCGAAGGCGTCGAGCGGCACCAGCTTCCCCGACGTGGCCGAGCGGACATAGATGCGGGACAGGGAGCTGTCGTCGCCCTGATACTTGGGCTCCAGCTCGATCAGCACCTGATAGTCGTTGCTGGGAGTGTAGATGGTCGAAACCTGCCGCTGGCCGAAAGCGCTGTAAAGGGTCGAGCGCACCTGATCGACGCCGATGCCCAGAGTCGCGGCCTTCTCGCGGTCGATGTGGACATAGGCCTGCGGATTGTTCAGCTGAAGGTCGCTGGTGACATCCTGCAGGATGGGAATGCCGTGCAGGGTCTGCTCCAGCCGGGCCGACCACTGATAGAGCTCGTCCAAATCGAGGCCCTGGATGGTGTACTGGTACAGGCTCTTGGACGTCCGGCCACCGATGCGCAGGTTCTGCACCGGCTGCATGTAGACGGCCATGCCGGGAATGCCGTTGACCTGACGGCGCAGCTGCTGGATCACGTCGCCGATCGCGGGGCGTTCCTCGCGCGGCTTCAGTGTGACGAACATGCGCCCCTGGTTGCCGGTGCTGCCGCCGACGCCGACGGAGGAGATCACGTCCACCACCGCCGGGTTGGCCTTCATGATGGCCGCGACCTGCTGCTGGCGCTCCGCCATAGACGGGAAAGCGATGTCGGCCCGCGCCTCCGTCGTCACCTGAATCTGGCCGATGTCTTCTGTCGGGAAGAAGCCCTTGGGAATCGCCTGATAGAGCACCGCCGTGCCGACGACGGTGGCGATCATCACCAGTCCCATCAGCGGCCGATGACGCAGCGTCCAGCGCAGCGTGCGGGCATAACCATTGAGAAGGGCCGAGAAACCGCCTTCCAGCACGCGGCCGAACCAGCCCTCCTTCTCGCCATGGGCATTGTGGACGAGGAAGCGGGAGCACATCATCGGCGTCAGCGTCAGCGACACGAAGGCCGACGCGGCGATGGCCATGGTCACGACCAGCGCGAATTCATGGAACAGCCGACCCACCACGCCGCCCATCAGCAGGATCGGGATGAACACCGCGACCAGGGACAGGGTGATCGACAGGATGGTGAAGCCGATCTCGCGCGAACCCTTGATGGCGGCCTCGAACGGCTTCATCCCCTCTTCGACGTAGCGGACGATGTTCTCCATCATCACGATGGCATCGTCCACCACGAGGCCGACGGCCAGGGTCAGCGCCATCAGCGAGATGTTGTCGACCGAAAACCCCAAAAGGTGCATGCCGCCCGCCGTCGCGATCAGCGAAATCGGCACGGCCAGCGCCGGGATCAGGGTGGCGGACAGCCGGCGCAGGAACAGGAAGATCACCAGCACGACCAGCACGATGGTCAGGGCCAGGGTGAACTGCACGTCCTCCACCGCCTGACGGATCGATTGCGAACGGTCGTTGACGATCTGGATGGCGGCGGAGGCCGGAAGCTGGGCCTGGAACACCGGCACCAGTTCGCGTACCCGGTCCACCACGTCGACCGTGTTGGCGTCGGGCTGGCGCTGGACCGCCAGCATGATGCTGCGCGTGCCGTTCAGCCAGCTGGCGGTGCGGTTGTTCTCCACGCTGTCCAGCACCTGCGCCACGTCGCCCAACCGCACCGGCGCGTTGTTGCGGTAGGCGACGATCAGTTCGCGGAAGGCGGCGGCGTCGGGAAGCTGCGGATTGGCCGCGATCACCAGCTGCTGCTGCTGACCGGTCAGGGTGCCGACGGGGGTGTTGGCGTTGGCGGCGGCCAGCGCCTTCTGCAACTCGTCGATGCCGATGCCGCGGAGCGACAGTGCGTTGGGGTTGACCTGGACCCTCACGGCGTATTTCTGCGAGCCGTAGATCTGCACCTGGGCCACCCCCGGCAGGGTCGCGACCTTCGGCTGGATCAGCGTCTCGGCGATGTCGTTCAGCCTCGCCAGCGGCAGGGTCGGCGAGTTCAGCGACAGGAACAGGATCGGCTGGTCCGCCGGGTTCACCTTGCGGTAGCTGGGCGGCGTGGTCATCTCCGCCGGCAGCCGGCGCTGGGTGCGGGCGATGGCGGCCTGCACGTCGGCCGCCGCCGCGTCGATGTCGCGTTCCAGCACGAACTGGATGGTGATGCTGGTGTTGCCGAGCGTGCTGTTGGAGGTCAGCGTGTCGATGCCGGCGATGGTGGAGAATTCCCGCTCCAGCGGGCTGGCGACGGAGGCCGCCATCGTCTCCGGCGATGCGCCGGGCAGCGTGGCGGTGACGCTGACCACCGGGAAATCGACACGCGGCAGCGCTGCGGTGGGCAGCTGGCGATAGGCCGCCAGACCGCTCAGCACCAGGGCCGCCGTCAGGAGAATGGTCATCACCGGACGGCGGATGCAGAGTTCGGAGAGGTTCATGTCGCACCCCCGCCTGTCTTGCCCTGGGTCAGGACGCTGCGGCCCGCAGCATCCTGTGCGGCGGAGCCCTGCTGGCGGTCGCCCTCGGCGGTCTCGCCGGGAGTTGCGCCCGACGGTGCGCCGGCGGGCTTGCCGCCGGGCCGCTCGGTCACCTTGGCGCCGGGGGACAGGCGCGACTGGCCATCGACCACCACCCGGTCACCGGCCTGCAGGCCTGACGCGATGATGCTGAGGCCGCCATGGGTGCGCTCGACCGTGACCGGGCGGACCTCCACCGTCTCGTCCGCCTTGACGACATAGACGAAGCGCCCTCTCTGGCCGGTCTGCACCGCAAGATCCGGAATGGTCAGGGCGTCGGGCTCCACCCGCAGGGTCAGCACGGTATCGACGAACTGGCCCGGCCACAGCCGGGTGTCGGCGTTCGGGAATTCGCCCTTCACCAGGATGGTGCCGGTCTGCTGGTCAACCTGGCTGTCGACGAAGGACAGCCTGCCCTCCGCCGTTTCGCCACGGCTGCCGGCGATGGAGGCGGTCACCGGCAAGGTTCCCGCCGCCATCGCGCCGCGGATTGCCGGCAGGTGCTTTTCCGGCACGTTGAAGGCGACGTTGATCGGCCGCAGCTGGGTCAGGGTGACGAGCGGGTTGGTGTCGGCGGCGCGGACCATGGTGCCGACCTTCGCGTTCACCGTACCGGTGCGCCCATCCATCGGCGCGGTGATGCGGGTGAAGCTGAGCGACACCTTCGCCGCCTCGATCGCCGCGAGGTCGGCCTTGACCGTGCCTTCCAGCGCGTCGGCGGTGGCGACGGCGGCATCGAAGGTTGTGCGGGAGATGGCGCTGGTGCGCACCAGTTCCGCATAGCGCTTCACGTCCCCCTTGGCCTTTTCCAGATTCGCGCGGTCGCGCTCCAGATTGGCCTGGGCCTGGCGCAGTTGGGCCTCCAGCGCCCGACTATCGAGGGTGAACAGCGTGTCGCCCGCCTTCACCTCCTGCCCCTCGGCGAAGTGCACCGTCTCGACCACGCTGTCGACGCGGGCCTTGATGGCGATGGCGGCGATGGGCTGGACGCTGCCGATGGTGACGATCTGCTCCGGCACGGCCTGGACCGCCACCTTCTGGGTCACCACCGGCACCGCACGGGACCCTGCCGGCGCCGCGTCGGCCTTGGCGGTCTGGGACTGGCCCCCGGCATGGCGGATCTCATACCAGTAGTACCCGCCGCCGCCGAGCAGTGCCGCGACCAGCAGGGCCAGGAAAAGCCGTCTCATCCGATGGGACTCCAAACGCCGGGGGCCGGCATGCGCTTAAATGAAAGGAGGCAGATTGGTCAGGCCGGACATCAGGAAGTCGATGACGGAGCGCTCCAGCGCCTCGCGCGGGCGTTCATCCATCTGCATGATGCCGCCGCGCACCATGCCGATCACCAGCAGCGGGACGATTTCCAGATCGATCTTGCGGAACTCGCCCGACGCCATGCCGTCGGCCATGACCTGCTGCAGAGCGGTCGCTGTGCGCTCGCTTCGCCGGCCGATGATCCGGCGCGTGCGGTCGGCAAGGTCCGACTGGTCGCCGCCCAGCCGCTTCAGCGTCTGCAACTGCTCGCTCAGCGTGCCGACCAGGGCGGAAACCATCGCCGACAGGCGGACCGAGGCCGCAACCTGCTGCGGGGCGATTTCGGCGTTCAGCTTCTGCTCCAACCCGCCGAGCGCCCGTTCCAGCGACTCCAGATAAAGCTCCTCCTTGGAGGGGAAGTAGCGGTACAGCGTCGCCTTTCCGACGCCGGCCCGCTTCGCCACCTCCTCTACCTGGACGGAGGCATAGTCGCGGCCGGCGAACAGCTCCGCTGCGGCGTTGAGGATCACCTCGCGCCGCCGAGCCCGCCAGTCAGGTATCTCTTCCGCATCGAGAGGCATGAATGGAACCCACGGATTTCGGAAAATGACGATAGTGGAGTTCCTTAGAGTGTCAAGGAACCACTCTCCAGTAAAAATGAAATCCGCGTCATGCTGAAAAACCCATCGCCGGCAAGGGATTGGGCCTGCCGGCGAAGGACCATCATGCGTTGCGCCGATAGCGACGCGAGAGCATTCGAGCGCGACAGGAGCGGGCGCCGAATTTCCGAGACGGCATTGCCTGGAAAGCCGGCACCCGCGCCCGTACAGGAAACCTGCCTTTATCGGAGCCCCCCCTTGCAGGTGTGGAAGGTCAGCTCCGCGTGGTGGAGGACCGGCTGGCGCCGACCGAACCGGTGACGCCGGTGGTCGAACCGCTCATTGACCCGGTCCCGGCGGAGGCTCCGGCCGGACCGCCGCTGGTCCCCGCTCCGGTGCCGGTGGAGGACGGCGACGCGGACCCGGTGCCGCTGCCGGTGGAGGCGCCGATACCGGCATTGGTGCCGACCGTGGTGTCGGCCCCCTGCAGTCCGCCCGTCGTCCCGCTCATGGCGGAGGCGGTGGTGCCGGAACCGAGGCCGGTCGAGGCACCGGAGGTCGAGCCGGTCCCGGAACCGCTGCCGGCATTCGCCATGGCGGACGCTCCGGCCCCGGTGGAGCTGCCCCAGCCGGAGCTGCCCTGGTTGCCGGTCTGGCTGCGGACGCGCAGGTTGTTCTGCACATGGGTCACGCCGGACACCGCCTCGGCGACATCCTCGGCACGGCGCTTGGTCTGACGGTCGGGAACCATGCCGGTCAGCGTCACCTCGCCGCCGCTGACCGCCACCTCGATGTCGGACGCGTCGACATAGGCGTCGTCGGTCAGGCGGTCGCTGACGTCCTCGCGCACACGCTCGTCGGAGCGGCTGTAGCCACGCGGACCACGGCCTCGATGCTGGGAAGCGCGGCGCTCATCCTCGTGCCGGCGGCGTTCGGCATCGTCGTCGCCGAACCAGGACGCAATCTCGTCGCCGGCCTGCTCCCAGAAGCCGCGCTGCTGCGTGCGGCCACGGTCTTCGCCCCAGCGCTCGGCCCGGCCACCGCCGTAGCCACCCCGAGCCTCCTGGGCGCGGTACATCCCGCCGCGGTCCTCGCCCCAGGAACGGTCGCGACCCTCGTCGCGCTGATAGCCGCCGCCATAACCGGTGGATGAACTGCCGCCGAAATCACGCCGGCTCGAACCGCCGCGTTCCCAATCGCCGCGGTCGCCGCCGGATTCATAACCGCCGCCATAGCCGCTCCCGTAACCACCCTGCGACCCGTAATCGCGGTTGCGGTAGTCGCGGCTGGCATAGTTGCGGTCGCCGGTCTCGCGCTCGCCATACTCCCGGCCGCCATAACCGAGGGAGCCGCGGCCGCGGACGACCTGCTCGCCTTCGCCATAGGGGCGGACGCCGTAATCGCGGTCGCGATACTCGCTGCTGCCGACATCGCGGCTGGTGTAGTTGCCTTCGGTTCCGGCATTGCCGGCGCCGGCATAACCGCCAAAGCCGCTCGACCCGGACCGTCCGCCATAACCGGCGCCATAGCCGCCGCGGCTCATGTCGCGCCCGCCGCCGAAGCTGCGGTCGTAGACCCGCTCCATCTCGCGGGCATTGTCGCGGCGGTTGTCGCCACGGTCAATATTGGGATCACGGCCGTAGCCGCCGGATTCGTTGCCGACCTGCCCTCTGTATCCGGGAGCGCGGTAGAGATGTCCGCGCTCGTCCTGGTGAAGATGCGCCTGCGGTCGATACATGTTTTCACGGTCGTTGGACCGGTAATCGTCCGGATCGTAGACGCCGGCATGCCGGGCCTCGCCCCAATCCCGGTGCCGGTTCGGTTCGCGATCGTCGTCGCGCCAGTCGCGGCCCTCACCGCGCCACCGATTCTCGTTCTGCGCCATCGTGGTCGGCTCCCTCTTGCTGGATTCTTGGAACCGCGGTCGGCACGGCGCGATCGGTGTCGGCCACCGGAGCCTGTGCGCCCGCGTTTCTCGAACAACAGGAGGGACCAAATGGCGTTCCGGATTTTTCCCGGCCGCCGGCGGTCCAGTTGGAAGGTTCTGGCATGAAGCTTGCGTGGTGGAGAGCGGTTGGTTCCACGCATCACTTGCGGCTTCGGCGCTTCATGCACCGAAGCCGCTTTCTTTTACGCCCTTTTATTGGGCAAAGACTTCGAACTGCTTAATTTGCAAGCGACTGGTCGAGCAGTCGGGCAACCGCCGCCCCCAACTCTTCGTTGAGGAATGGCTTGTAGATGATCTCATCCGCATTGAACATGCGCGTCATCTTCAGAAGATATCCCGCTGGCATATTGGGGGCGCCGCCGGACATGGCGAGAATCTTCACGTCGGGCTGGGCGGTGCGCGCCGCCTTGATCAGCTCGATCCCGTCCACCTCGGGCATCAGCACGTCGGTAACGATCAGGTCGAAGCTGTGGCGGTCCAGCGCGCGGATGACGGCACGGCCATTCTCCGCCTCGGTCACGTCGAAACCGCGACCTTCCAGATAGCCTGCCACCGACAGCCGCACGGCCGGCGAGTCTTCAACAACCAGGATGTTTGGCCGAATGGCACTTCCCATCACACACCCGGCCCCCTTTCGGGAACCGCCTTATCGCAAGGCCGGCCGCAGCCGGCGGAATACGGCCCTGATGCCTTACGCCCGCTGTCATCCACCCAGCGCCGCGACGGCGGCAGCCGCATCGGCATGGATTTCGAACAGCGACGAGAAGCCGCTGACGTCGAACACCTCGCGGATATGCGACGCCATGGCCGAAAGGGCGATGGCCCCACGCTTCGCCCGTGCCGCCTTGGCGGCGACCAGCAGGCAGCGAAGCCCGGCAGAACTGATGTAGGACAGCTGCTCCATGTCGACAACGAGCCGCGTACCCTCGGCCCCGATGGCCGAAAGAAGCGCCGCCTCGAACTGGGCGGCGTTGCCGCTGTCGATGCGGCCTTCCGTACGCAACACGGTGACGCCGTTGACCGACTGTTCGGTAATATTCATCCCCTGCCCTCGCCTTGCCTTAGCTGTATCTTTCCAGCCCCGTGCTTATAGCACGCCCTCACCGCTCCGACGATGCATTCGCGGTACGACCGGGCAGCTACCACCATCGATTTGTCAGCGTTACCCGACAGGATCGGACAGCTGCGCCACGGTGGCGACCGGCGCGTCCGCCGCCCCGCGCCAGCGCAGGACAAGACAGGTGATGTCGTCGGATTGCGGCGCGCCGGCGGTGAAGCGGGCGACATCGGCCAGCACGCCGTCCAGCCTGTCGCGCGCCGAGGCGTTCGTCTGCCCGCCGACTGCGGCAACAAGCCGCGGGTCGCCATACATCACCTCTTCACCATTGAAGGCCTCGGTCACGCCGTCGGTGAACAGGACGACCATATCGCCGGTGTCCAGCGTCACGCTCTTCTCGCCGAAGGGCATGTCGGGCATGGCGGCCAGCGCGATGCCGGGGGTGCGCTCCAGTTCCTTCACCGCGCCGGATGCGGTCATGCGCAGCGGCGGGTTGTGGCCGCCGTTGGAGAAGGCGAGAATGCCGGTGCGCAGGTCCAGCTCGCCGTAGAAGACGGTGACGAACATCATCTGTTCGTTCTCCGCGGCGAGCAGGTTGTTGACCCGGCGCATGGTCTCCGCCGGGCCGACGCCGGATTCGGCGATGGCGCGCAGCATGGTGCGGGTGATCAGCATGAAGAAGGCGGCCGGGATGCCCTTGCCCGACACATCGGCGATGACCAGCGCCACCTTGTGCTCGGAAATCGGGAAGAAATCGTAGAAATCGCCGCCGACCTCCTTCGCCGGGATCATCCGCGCGGCGATGTCCAACTCCGGCAGATCGGGGAAGACCTGCGGCAGGATGGTCAGCTGCATGGTGCGGGCGATTTCCAGCTCCTGCTGGAGGCTGATCAGGCGCCGCTTGTCGTCCAGCGCCTCGCGCAGGTCGCGCACCATCTGCGTCAGCTGCACCTGTTGGGTGCTGACCCGCGTCGCCAGCCTGGAAAAGCCCAGCGCCAGCAGCCCCAGCTCGTCGCCGACGCCCTTGGACTGGGCGGACTGGGCGTCGTGGGTTTCCGCCTCGATCTGGCGCAGCTCCTCCAGCAGATTCTGGCGGGCATCCTCCTCCAGCGTGACGGCCAGCGCCTCCATCTGGCGGCGGATGAAGCGCTGCTGACGGCGCAGGCGGCGTTCGCGCTGGCCGGCGCTGCGCTCGATCTCGCGCATCACGCCACGGAAGACCTCCACGGCACCGGCGATCCGGCCGATCTCGTCATTGCCGGCCGGCAGCTCGAGATAGCCCATGGCACGCCCGCGGGAGAGGTCCTGCAATGCCTTCACCGCCCCGTCGAGGGTGGAGAAATTCCGCCGCAGGAATCCGTAGAGAAGGCCGAGCGCGCCCAGCAGCACCAGCCCGACCGCCGCGACATAGGCGACCGACCACAGGGCCTGCTCCTCCACCGCCTGGGTGACGTCGGTGGCGATCAGCACGGTGGCGACGCGACCGCCGGCAAGGTCGGCGACCGGCAGGCTGGCCAGCGCATAGCGGCGACCGCCTCCGGCGATGGTGGTGATGCTGCGTTCCGCCGGACGGATCAGCGGCTTGACCGCCGGCCACAACGGATCGCTTTCCCCGTCGAAGGCGGTGCCGTTGCGGGTCACGGCGAAGACGCGCCCGCCGGTGGTCCGCCGCAGAACGTCCAGCGCGGCGACGAAATCCAACCCGGCGACGGCGGCACCGGTGACGCCGGCCCCGCTGCCCGCCCCGCCGCCCGCACCGGTCCCGGCATAGATCGGCACGCCGGCAACCACGACCAGCCGTTCGCCGTCGACCAGACGGACGCCGCGCGCCAGCTTCTGGCCCGACAGGATGGCGTCCAGCGCACCGCGGTTCAGCAGCGGTTCCGGTTCCAGCGCCGGGTCGGTGCTGTAGAGCAGCTCCCCCGACTTCGACAGCAGGTTGACGTCGGTGATCCCGCCGGTGGCGGGGGCGGCGACGATACCGAGCGCCGCGACGCGCCGGTCCAGGGCGCGGCGGTCCTCCGCCTCCGCCGCGCGGGCGATCTCGGCGTCGCCTGCCAGCCGGCCCAGCCCCTGGTCGATGCGTCCGACGGCACCAGAGACGGCAAGTTGCCAGGAGGTTTCGAGACGCGCCAACTCAAGCTCACGCGCACGGCGGTCGAGGGCATCCTCGCGCAGCGCGGCAAAGCCGAGGAGAAGACCGGCCACCACGGTGACGGTGGCGAGTACGAACAGGATGATGCGGGTCTGAAGCAGCATCGGGGCCTCTCAGCTCCGCAGAACGACGATGGGACGGGCGAGCAGCGCGGCCAAAATGGCCGGCAACAGCGACGATGCCGCGAGCATCCCGCCGTCCCAGCCGACCGCCGCCGCCCACAGCAGGGCTGCGACGAACCCGGATGCCAGCGCGCGCAACAGCGAGAACTGCCCACCGTCCCCTGCCTGACGGCGCACATAGGACAGCGTCAGCCCGGCGGCGACACCGCCAGCCACTGCGCCGGCCAGCCCGGCCGGCAAAGCGGCGGCACCGAGCAGCAACACGGCCGCCGAAGACGACAGAGCCAGCGCGCACAGCACCGCCGCGACGCGGCGCCAGCCGGATGGTACGGCATAGCCGGCGACGCCCCCGAGCAGCGCCATGGCCAGAGCGGCGGCCAGCGCCGGACCGGCATGGGAAAGGCCGCCGGCGAGAACCAGCATCGGCGCCGCGGCAGCCGACAGCAGGGCGAAGGCATGGACATCGTCGGACCGTGAATCGATCTCGCGCCGCGGAGCCGCCTCCAGTCCGGGGCCGAGGGCCGTCAGTGCCGACAGGCGCGTGGACTCGACGGCGGTTGCCACCTCCGGATCGAAGACGGCGGCGCGGACCTCGTCGGCATGGGCGGCGAAGCGCTGGCGGCGGTCGTGCAGTCCGAAGACGACGGCGTTGAAGGCGAACAGCAGCCGGCCAACCTGATCGCGCGGACGGCGGCCCAGCAGGGTGGCGAAGCGCCCGTCCACCGCCTCCGCCATCGCGTGGGCAAGGCGGCGCAAGGGAGCGCGGAAGCTGGCCCGGGCCAGAACCCCGGCCAGCTCGGCCAGCAGCAGCAGAACGGCCAGCCCCCCGAGCACCACCGTCGCCAATTCACCGGCGATCTGGCCGCGCACCTGCAGCGGTTGGACGCCGACCAGGACATGGCCTGCCGGCGGCTGGCCCACACCGCCGCCGCCGCCTTCGGACGACAGGCGGCCCACCCGTACCGGCACCCGCAGGATCAGAAGGCCGTCACGCTCGATCGGTTGCAGGGTCGCAGCCCGGGTTTCCGGCGTCGGCAGGCCGCGCAGGCCGGCGATCAGCGCCTGCAACCCGGCCGCGTCGATACCGCCGCCGGCATTCACCGCCCCCTGCAGCAGCGCTCCGTCACCGCCGGTCAGCGCCAGGAAGCCCAGGTCGGGGTTGCGTCCGGCGACACCCTGGAGATAGGCCCCCACCCCTTCGATGCGCGGCAGGGGAATGCCGTATGCGATGGCCCGCTCCAGATCATGCTGAACCGCCTCCGCCACCGCGGCAGCCTTGGCGGCGCGCGCCTCGCCCAGCTGATCCTGCGCCAGCCAGGTGCCGAGCAGCCCGACGCCGACCATCGCCAGGGCAGCCGCCAGCAGAATGACCGCCGGGATGCCGGCCATGAACAGTCGGTGGCCACGGAAGGGGCCGCGGGAGAGGCTGCGGGGCGTCATGCGAGTTCATCCAGGCGTGCGACTTCACGCTCCGCCTTGTCCAGGATGGTCAGGCGCCGCCGCACCGCGTCGGTGAAGGCGGCGGCAGGCAGGCCCAGTGTCTGTTGCGGCGAAGGCGCGGGCAGTTCGGCGCCGATGCGCCCAGCCTCCCCCAGCCCTTCGAGGGTGGTCGCGAGGTCGGACAGCGATCGGCGCGGTCCGGCGGCAAGCCGCAGGCCGGCCAGCCAGCCCAGCAGGGCCAGCGGAAGAGCGATCAGCACCGCGCCGATGGAGAGGGTAAGGGCATAATGGCGCATCGGCTCGGCCATCGCGCCGGCCGGCATGCGGACCAGCAGGCTGCCGGCCACCGTGTCGAAGCTGGTGGCGAGCCCGACGCCGTAGACCCGTTCGTCCCCGCGCTCCTCCGACCAGAATCCGCTGACGCCGCCGTCCGGTTCGACCGACGCGCGGATGGGCAGCAACTCGCCCACCTCCACCGCGTTGGTCGAAAACAGGACGGTGCCGGTCTCGTCCAGAACGGTGACCGACTGGATGCCTGGAAGGGCGGCGCGCGCACGGGCCAGCAGCCCGTCGACCTGCGGCAGATCGCCCAGTGCGAGGCCCAGGTTCAGCTGGGTCTCGAGCGACGCCTTGGCCTCGCTCAGCACGAAGCCGACCTGGGAGGTCACGGCCTCGTCAAGGCGGCGCGCCTGTTCGCGCGTCCACAGCACGACGGCGGACAGGGCGGAGACGAACACCGCAACCGCCACGAACGCCGCCAGCCGCGCCCCGAAACTCCCCGATCCCATCCCGGCCATCCCCCTTCAGCCGGCCGTGCGCCTCAGCGCCCGCCCGTCCCAGTTCCGTCATGCTCCAGCGTGGCCTTCTCCCGGCCGCACAGCGCGTACCAGCGGCGCGCGGCGCCCTCGCCCGCGGCGACGCGGCCCCAGACATGGCCGCGCTCGAACACGTCCCAGCGTCCGGCCAGCTCCTCCACCGCGACCAGCTCGGCGCTGGCGGTGTCGAACACCGGATCGGCGGTGAAGTCGCGGTGGACCAGCAGCCGGACCAGATCGCCGCCGACGCGGACCAGCCGTTTCGGATAGATTCCGTGGCCGGCCAGATGGCCCCAACTGCGGTGATTGCGGGTGCTGACGGTGGTGATCAGGTGGCGGCGGCCCAACGCCTCCGCCACCTCGATCCGCCAGTCGATCAGCCGGTGATGGAGACCGCGCCCGCGCTCCGACGGATCGACCATGGCGGAGGACATGTGCGCCACCCAGGGCAGTTGCGCCTCCGGCAGGTCGAGATCGCGACCCCGGTTGGGATCGCCGCCGGACGGCAGACCGAGCGCGCCGTAGGCGACCAGACGGCTCCCCGAATGCCCATCCTGGCGGAAGATGCCGGCGGTCAGCCCCTTTTCGCCCAGATGGTCGGCGACGAAGTTCCCGACCTCGCCCGCCATCCGGTAATGGTCGGGATCCTCCAGCGTGGCCACCACGCGGACGCGGAAGTCGGCCAGCAGGTTGGAATCGTCTAGGTCCATCATGCGGGCGGTCAGCCCGTCCGGCAGGTCGGCGGCCAGCGCCCGCAGGCGGACGGCGGCGACCGCGCGGGCGGCTTCGCCACGCAGGGGGGCTCCGCCGAACGGCAGGGTCATGGGGATGCGGGCGCTCATGATTCGATGATTTCCGCGAAATTCAGGAGGCCGATGGGCGGGTAATACTCCAGTGCCCGGACCGTGGCCATGTTGATGATGACGGAAAAGCGCTTCAGCGTTTCCACGGGAATTTCGGCCGGTTTGACGCCGTCCACCAGGATCTGCGCCGCCTTGAAGGCGGTGAAGCGGCCGATGCCGTAGGCGCTGCTCGCCAGCGCCAGCATCGCCCTGTCGGTGCGCACGATCAGTTCGGTCACCGAGAAGGTCGGCAGGCCCAGGCGCAACGCCTCCGCCGCCACGACGGTGCGGTTGTGGAAAGCGATGAAGGTGTCCGGGCCGATATAGAGGACCTCGCCCCCGCGCTTCGCCACCCGGGCGAGCGCATCCGGCACCGCGGCGGCGATCGGCTCGCCCCGGTCGTTCAGCGGAACCGGCTCCTCGATCAGCTCCAGCCCGCGCAGCGCCGTCTCGGCCCGCAGCCCCTCCACGGTGAGGACGGAGTTGCGTTCCTGCGGGTTGAAGACCACGCCGAGCCGCTTGATCGGGCGGTAGGCCTGGATGGTGTTCAGCTGAACCGCGATCGGCGCGATGTGGATGGTCCCGGTGACGTTGCGCCCCGACCGGGCGAGGTCGGGCACGATCTTCGCGTCCACCGGGGCGGCGACGAAGGTGAAGACCACGGGGATGTCGGTGACGTGCTTGCGCGGGTCGGCCTCGTCATGGGGACCGACCAGCGCGCGTGTCTGCGGCGTGCCCCAGCTGTAGACGAGGTCGGGGCGCGTGTCCTTGATCTCCTGGATGATGCCCGGGAGCTTGGCGGTGTCGCCGCCGGTGTTGCGGATGGTGTAGTCCACCTTCAGGCCGCGGCGGGCCAGATAATCCTTGAAGCCGAACTCGTTGTCGCTCTCGCCGCGGCCCAGCACCATGGTGATGCGGAAGGTCTTGTCGGGCACCGTGGCGGCCAGCGCCGACCCGATCAGCGAGCCGCCGGCCAGCGGCAGTCCGGGCAGGGCCAGCCCGCCGGCAGCGGCAAGGCGCAGCAGCGAGCGGCGGCGGATGCGGAGGAGATCGCTTTCGTCGACCTTCATCGCGGTCATGCCTCCTGTGGCCGGGCGGCGGGGGTTGCCGGGCGCCCGGTGCGGAAAAGAATCCAGAACAGAAGCGCGCTCGCCCCGCACAGCAGGCCGATGCCCAGCATCGCCTCGCGGTAGGAGGTGGCGACCGCCACCGCCATCGCGGTGACGGGGCCGAGCGCGCCGCCCAGCCGTTCGATCAGCCGGTACCAGCCGATCGCCGCGGTCTCCGGCAGGCCGCCGTCGCGGGCGATCTGCGAGACCAGCGTCAGCTGCGGCGCACCGACCAGGGCCTGAGACAGGCCGAACAGGGCGATGGCCACCGGCGGCCCCCACAGAGCCTGGGTGGCGACGATGGGCAGGCAGCTCGCCAGCGTGCCGATGCCGCCGAGAGCGATGAAGCCGCGCCGGGCCTGCCAGCGGTCGGACAGGCTGGCGGCCAGCGGCGACACCAGGATGAAGGCGACGAAATACATCATCTGCACCCGCCCGATCTCCGCCTTCGACGCGCCGTCGGCGGTCAGCAGCAGGGGAACGAGGCAGAAGAGGAAGGCGGTGGACGCGATCTTCGTCGGGATGGCGCTCAGCACCATCAGGGCGGAGAAGCGGAAATCGCGGAACAGGGGCAAGGCGCTGCCCATCGCCGGACGAGCCGCCGCACCGGAACCGGAACCGGCTGCGGAGGGGGATTGCCCCGCACCACGGCCGCGCAGCAGAAGCAGGCTGACCGACAGGCCGGAGCCCAGCGCCAGCAGCGCACCGAGCAGGAAGGTGGCGCGGAAGCCGATCTGGTC
Organism: Alphaproteobacteria bacterium; assembly: GCA_046570145.1. Taxonomy (GTDB): domain Bacteria; phylum Pseudomonadota; class Alphaproteobacteria; order Azospirillales; family Azospirillaceae; genus Azospirillum. The sequence continues at coordinate 6,819 of JBKHVJ010000067.1, read as the reverse complement.
GGCGATGATGCCGCCGCTGACCGGACCGCAGACGCCGGCGGCCAGCAGCGCGCCGATGAACATAGCCATGCCGGCGGCGCGGTTGCGCGGCGTGGTGTGGTCGACGACAATGCCCTGCGCGGTGATCAGCACCAGCCCATAGCCGAGCGCCGTCAGGCAGCGCCACAGCATCAGTTCCGCCAGCGACCCGGCGAAGGCGGTCAGCGCGAGGCTGACCGAGCCCAGCAGAGCGCCGATGGTGAAGGCGCGCGAGCGGCCCCAGCGTTCTGAGAAGCGGGCGCCGCCCGGCTGCGACAGCGCCCAGATCAGCATGAACAGCGTGATCGGCAGGCTGACCACCATGTCCGGCGTCAGCCACGGCACCTCGCCGGCGAAAGACTTGGCATAGGCCGGCAGGAAGGGGCGCGACAGCTCCTCCGACAGGCAGAACAGGAAGACCGGCAGCCGCAGGAAGACGAGGTTCAGCGGCGTCGGCGGCGGCCGCGTGGAGTCCGGATCCCGGAAGCGGAAGCGGCGGGCGAGCGCCGACAGCCCGGCCTCCGCCCGGCCCACCCGCGGGTCGTCGCCGCCCAGCCGGCGGCGAAGCTCCGCCACCCGCGCGGCAAGGCCGGCATAGCGGGCGTTGACGCTGTCGAGCGCGGTGCGCACGCCGCCTTCCAACGCCCGGTCCTCCGTCGCCGCGAGCGCCCCCGGGATTTCCGGCAGGGTGGCGCGGAAATCGCCCTCCTCCGCCCGGTCGGCCAGCAGCCGCAGGGTCAGCACCCGCCGCATGGCGAGATTCACCACCAACTGCAGAACTTCGAAGATCAGCAGGACCGAGACGATGACCACCGACAGCACGTCCAGCGCCAGATCGGTCGAGGCCTTGGCCAGGAAGGCGCTGTCGACGCCGACATGCAGCGCGCCGGCCGGACTGGCGGTGTCGCCCAGCGGGCGCTGGACATCGACGAAGCCGCGGGCCAGCCGGCCATCGGCCGGGCCGGACAGCCGGTCCGGCGACAGCGCCGTGACGCCGGCCAGCGGCCCGCCCGCCGCCGCGACGATGCGTCCGGACGGGTCGGTCACCGCGATATAGGCGATGTCGTCGTGCCGCTCGACCTCCGCCGCCAGCAGGGCGTCGAGACCGGCCATGCGCTCCAGCGGGATGCGCACGCCAAGCCCGCGGTCGACCTGCGCGCCCATCAGGTCGCCGACCGTCTGCGCCTTGCGCGCCAGCTCGGGCTGGAACAGCGGGTCGAAGCTGCGCAGCGACAGCCAGGAGGCCGCGCCGGCCGCCAGCAGCAGAACCGCCACCGTGACGATGGTCAGCCGCAGCACCAGCGCGCTGATCGGGTCGCGCCGCTTGGCCGGCTTGGTGGCCGGCTTGGCGGAGTTGTTGCTGGCCGGGTCGCTCATGTCACCGCGCCCTTCACTGGGAATGGTCCGGGAGCATTCGGCGCCATGGCATCCAATTCGCGTTCCAGATCTTCGATGGCGTGATCGGCGTCGGCGATGCCGTGGTTCAGACGATCGCGCACAACGCCCAACGGATCCGTGCCGTCCGCCAGATTGCCGTCCGCCAGGCCGCGGCGTCCACCGCGCTGCCGCACCACGACGAAGACGGCGGCCAGAGTCACCAGCGCGGCGACACCCACCAGCGCCAGGATGTTGCCGCGCAACCCCTCCTCGACCGCCGCAACCCGCGACTTCAGCCCGGTCAGGGAGGAGCGCAGAATCACCTGCCCCACCGTCTGCCCGAAGCTGTTGCGCACATCGGAACCGAGGATCAGGACATCGCCGTCGATCTGCTGGCGCAGGGTTCCGGCCGAAGCGTCGTCATTCCAGCGAACCGGCGTAGGCTGTCCAACGGCGTTGCGGTCGGCGGCGAACAGAACGACGCCGCGGTCGTCGACCACCTCGACACCGAGGATTTCCTCGCCGGAGCCGGCACGCTCGGCCTGGGCCTGCAGATCGACCAGTTCGGACAGGTCGAGACCCAGCGTCAGGCCGTATTCGACCCGGCGCCGCATCTCGTCCGCCACCACCGTCAGACGGGAGCCGGTGACCTCGCGCAGTTTCTGTTCGAATTTCAGTCCGGACAGCGAGACCGACAACAGCACGGCGGTCGCCACCGTCGCCGCGATCACGGCGCCGGTGCGCAGCGCAAGCACCCCGCCCAGCCTCATGGTGTCCCTACAACAGGAAAAGGTGATGCATCAGCCACGGATCGCCCAAAGCTCCATCGCCACCTGGGGGAAATCACCCGCTAGATGAACCGCGATTCCGCCCGAAGTTGCAAGCTGTTTCCAAATAGGGCTACCGCGTTCGAGTTCGAAATACACCGCTCCGGCATGGTAGGGCAGTTGGCGCGGAGCGACGGGCAATGGCCTTACTCGGATTCCGGGCAACTGTACATTGACCAACTCGCGGATTTGCTCTACCGGTCCGATCTTGACCAGGGCAGGGAAGTTGCGGCGCAGCGCCTCGCCCGGCATGTCCGCCCGCACCGCCAGCACGAAGGTAGCCGTGGTGATCAGCGAACGGTCGGCGATGGTGCCGACGCGGATGCCATATTTGCGCTCCTGCAGATCGATCGGAATGGCGGTCTGTTCCAGCACCGCGCTCAACGAGCGGCGGATCTCCGCCATCACCGGTTCGAGCGTGCCCTGCAGGTCCTCGTGCCGGTAGGGCGGGAAGCTGGGCGGACGCTTGTTGACGGCGGTGAAGGTCGCCAGCTCTCCGGCAAGCCCGAGCATCATGCCGTGCAGCCGTTCCGGATGGATGTCGGGCATGCGGGCGATGTTGGCGAACAGCGGTTCCGAGCGATTTGCGACCTGCAGCATCAGGAAGTCGGCCATTTCGCCGGCACCGCGTCCATTGGAACCGCCGACGCGGGCGGCCAGCGCCTCCGACCGGCTGTTCAGCAAGCCCTGGATCTCCGTGACGAAGCCGGCCAGCGGAGCCAGCGCCTGGACGTTCAGGGCCGGCGGGATGTAGCGCTCGTCCAGCGAGGCGTGGCGGTCCGACCGCACCTCCTGGATGCGGGCGAGGCCCAGGCAGTGGTAGCCGGCGCGCTCCTGCCGCTCCAGCCGATAGCGCAGGCGCAGGCGCCCGGTGCGGATGCGCGACACGCTGGCCGACCCGGCGATGGCGTCGACCGTCTCCGTTTCCTCGCCGACATAGCGGGTGGCCGCGTCGGCGCTCTCGCCCACCTCGAACTCGACGCCGCCGCGCTGGCGGACCGGCAGGGCCAGATAGACGATGCTGTTGGCCAGCGTCTCCGGCAGGTCGAGCGGCGGCGGCGGATCGTCGTCGTCCGGGATGTTGATCGGCGTTCCGTCCTCCAGAATGCCCTTGCAGCGCAGGACGGCGAACTTGCCGACGGCCAGCAGCTCGCGGTTGATCGTCAGTTCGCTGATGCCCCAGGCAAAGGGGCGGATGCCGGCAACACGGCCGCGCACCAGCCGCTCGACGTAGCGGTCCTGCTGCTGGAAATGCTGCGCCCGCAGGAACATGCCTTCGGACCAGATGACCTTGTCGTCCCAACTCATGGGCGCTTTCCCTCTTGCAGGCTGATGGTCGTTGCCAAGGTTCCCGTCCCTCCGGTCAGCCGCCCAGCGCGTGGCGGTGGATCGGCAGGAGCCGGCGGTACAGCGCGGCCAGCCGGGTGCCGCCGTCGGCGGTCTCCCCGGTCAGTTCGCGCACCGCCGCCAGCAAGGCGGACTGGTGGGCCGCGCCGTCGGACACCGCGGTCTGCAGCAGAGCTTCCGCCTCGCCGGGCGGCAGGGCGCGCAGGCGGGCGAGCGCGTCGTCGGCGTCCACGGCGCGGCGCAGGACCGAGTCCCCCAACGCCATCGTCTCGTCCGGGTCGAGGCCGAGCAGGGCCTCAAGCGCCGCCTGCCGCCGCACCAGCGACAACACGACATCGATCAAGGCCCGGCTGAGCGCGTCGGAGGCCGGATCGGCGGAAACCGGGTTGGCGGAGGGACCGGCGAAGGGTGACGGACGCGCGCCGAAGGCCGGCGGGATCAGCGGTTCGTCGGCCCAATCGTCGGGCGGAACGGCGGAGGGGGTGGCCGGCTGCACCGCGGAAGGCTGGGCGGGAGGCGGGTTGGATGTCCGACCGCCCGGCGTCGGGTCGAGCGGGGCGTCCAGCCAGTCGTCGGGGATCGACGCGCCGCCGCGGCTCTTGCCGAAGCCGGCATCGAAGCCGACGCCGCCGAATCCCGACTGCTCGGTCGATACCCGGATGGTGCCGAGGCTGTCCGGCGAGAAGTCGGTCTGGGTGGAGCCCGGCCAGTCGGGATCGCCGCCAAGCGCGTTTCCGGCCGCGGTCGGCTGCCAGCCGCCCGTAGAATTGGCGTCCGGCTTGGCGCCCCAGCGCTCGTCCGGCGGCGGCGGGTCGCCGAACAGGTCGTCGTCCTCCGGGATCGGCATCACCGACATCGGTCCGCGGCCGAAGGCCGGCAGGGCGAAGGGATCGTCGTCGGGCGAGGCCGCCGGTGATTGCGCCGGTTCGTCGGAACCGCGCAGCACGGCCAGGAAGGGGTCGTTGGCGGGCGGCGCCTCCTCCGCGGCGAAGCCGGCGCGCATGACGAAGCCACCCATCCGCAGCCGGTCGCCCTCGCCCACCACGGCGGAGTTGCCGCGGCCGATGGGCGCCGGCGCGTCGTTCAGGAAGACGCCGTTGGTGGAACTGTCGATGACGATGTAGACGCCGCCCTTGAACTCCACCATGCAGTGGATCTTGGACAGCATCCGCTCCGGGTCGTTCAGCACCCAGTCGCAGTCGGGACCGCGGCCGATCACCAGCCGTCCGGTGCCGAGATCGCGGGCGATGTCGCCGCCCTGCGCGGGCGGGCATTGGATCAGTGTCAGGCGCAGCTTCATCGGATCACGCCGCCCCCGCCTTGCCGCTGCCGCCATTGGCGATGTCCAGCGCCTGGACCAGCGCCGCCCTGTGGCGTGCCTTGATATCCTTGGGCACCGCGGCGGTGGCGAGCAGCACCGCGGCGGCGGAGGCCGTGCCGGTCAGCCCGTCGCCGGGCGGCACCACCACCGCCGCGTCGGGCGGGGCGAGGCTGCCGCCCGACCAGAAGGCGGCCATGGCGGCATAGGCGCAGGCGGTCTCGAAATTCATCGCCTCGGCCGGCGCGAAGCAGGCGCGGCGGTTCTCCTCCGTCGGGCGGTAGACCCAGGCCTCCGCCGCCTCCAGCGCCGCGACGTCGGCCGGTGCCGGCTCGGCCTGCAGCGCGCCGCGGGCGGACAGGCAGCCCCACCACACGGCCTCGCGCCGCGGCAGGGCAACGGCCAGCAGCCGGATGGCGTCCGCATACAATTCGGCGTCGATCAGCGCCTTCAGGAATACCGCCGTCGGAGCGTTCGGCGCGAACAGCGCCTTCGCCTCCGGCGACAGGTCCAGCCCCGCGACCGCTTCGGCCGCGCGGGCGAAGCGCAACTTCGGCAATAGCCCGATGTCCACCGTCCCAACCCCGCTTGAAAATCCGTCCCAGTGTGGACGGCGTTCGTCAATTGATGGTTACCACGCCGCCCTTGACCTGGACCATCGCATCACCGTTCACCTGGGTCATGGCGCCCTTGATCTGCACCTGCATGTCGCCGGTGAGCTTGACCATGCTGCCCTTGATGGTGACGCCCATCTGGTCGATCTTGACGCTGTTGCCGCCGACCTTCAGCTCGATGGAGGTGGTCGCCTCCATGGTGATCTTGCCGGTGCTGGCCTTCACCGACACATCGCCCATACCGAGCTTCAGCGCGTAGTCGCCCTGCTTCACATCGATCAGCATGTCGCCCTGCTTGACGGTCAGGCTGTCGTTGCCCTGCCCCACCTCGACCGTCCGGTTGCCTTTGCTGACGGTGTGGGTGTCGTTGCCCTTGCTGACGGTGACGGTGCGGTTGCCCTCGCCGACGGTCAGGGTCTGATTGCCCTTCGTCACGTCATGGGTGTCGTTGCCTTCCGACACGGTGACGCTGCGGTTGCCCTTGGCGATGGTGACCGCCTCGTTGCCTTCCGACACCGTTTCCGTGCGGTCGTTCTTGATGGTGATGGTCTGGTCGTGATCGACGGTCAGCTTGTCGTCGTTCTCCACCATCCGGGTGAAGTCCTTCTGGGCGTGGAAATAGATCTCTTCCGCGTCCTTCTTGTCCTCGAAGCGCAGTTCGTTGAAGGTCGCCGCGTCGCCACCCTTGCTGGAGCGGGTCTTGATGCCGCTCTGCGTCTTGTTGTCGGGCAGCGTGTAGGGCGGCATGTTCTCGGCGTTGTAGACGCAGCCGACGATCAACGGCCGGTCCGGATCGCCGCCGATGTAGTCGACCAGCACCTCCATTCCGACGCGCGGGGTGAAGATGGTGCCCCAGCTCTTGCCGGCCATCGTCTGGGCGACCCGCAGCCAGACGAAGCTCTTCTCGTCGTTGGTGCCCTTGCGGTCCCAATGGAACTGTACCCGGACGCGGCCGTACTTGTCGCAATAGATCTCCTCGCCGCTGGGACCGACGACGGTGGCGGTGTCGGGACCATGTGTGCGCGGGCGCGGCACCGGCGGCGGGCGGAACACCGTGGCCTCGGGGATCGCGGCGAATCGGCAGGAGAATTGCGGGGGTATGCCGCCGTTGCCGAGATGGCTCTCGTCCTGGGCGCTCAGCGCCAGATCGGTGACGACATAACCCTTGCCGACCTCCGCCGTCACCGCATGGCCGGCCATGGAGATCTTGCCGCCGGCGGACAGGCCGCGGTAGGTCGCCGTGCCCTCCACACGTTCATAGCCGGTCTCCGTCTCCTCCATGCGGAGGCGGGACAGGGTGGTGCCGTCGGCCTTGACC
>JBKHVJ010000066.1:0-7236 GCA_046570145.1 Alphaproteobacteria bacterium | reverse complement strand
GCCTCCCGATCAGGCTGGCTGTGCACGACATGCGCGAGGGCGGCATACCAAGCCTCTATGGGCTCGTCCGTGTATTCGCTAAGAGCGCCGATCATGTGCACATTCGGGTCTATGGGGACCATCCTCCGGCCGGGCACAGTTGTGGCGGCGGGCTGCGCGGCGGACGGGGAGGCGGTGACGGGGCCGACGTACCGCCAGCCAAGGGCGGCCATGTAGCCGGGCTTCGTGCCGTAGCCGGTTCCGGGCGTTGACCACGATTTGCCGGTCCATTCGAAGCGGTCGGTTGCGCTGTCGTTCTTCAGGGTGTGGAGGGTGCCGGGCTTCGTGCCGCGAGGTGGATGGGCCATGTCGGGTCTCCTGCGCTATGCGCTAGCGCTGTGTGGGGTCAGGCGGGCACCGGCCCGCGCTTCCTGGCGCGGTGCGGCTGCTTCTGCTGGTTGATCTGGTTGTCGTTCATGGCGACGAGCTTCCCGCCGGGCGGGGTCGCTTGCGTCCTGTTCGCGAGGTTCGTCATCCCGTAGCGGTCGCGGGCGCTTTCCAGCAGCGACCGGCGCGTCTGCGGCCCGATCTCACCGGCCGCGAACGACGCCTCGATCTGGTCGACCACCTTCTGAAAGCCGTTCGGGTCGGGCCGCTTCATGGTCAGCCCCCCATCCGCGCGGGGAAGCCGTCGTCGTCGTTGGCGGCCCGGCGGCGGGCGATGGCTGCTTCGATCTGCCGTGCCTGCGCCACTGCCCCCAGGCTCTTCGCCGCTTCCAGATTGTCGCGGTTCGCCTCCTCGAAGGCAGCCAGTTTGCCGATCGACATTTTGTCGATCCACATCACCATCTGGCCGGCCCACAGGTCCGGGTTCTCGTAGCGCCGCGGTTCGCCGCCGGGGATGGCGATGTCGAAGAACAGCCGGTTGTCGATCACCTTGGCGTTGGCGTCGAAGGGGTCGGAGGATGCGTCGGTCACGTCGACGATGTCCCCATCCACCACGATGCCGGCCTCGGGCGTGATCCACGCCGCCCGGCCAAGGTCGTGCTGCGTGTCCAGGGCGCCGGCCATCTGCGCGACGCGGAGCGGCAGGCGCTTCCCGCGGGCGCGACAGCCGGTCTTGATCACCATCGCCTCGAAGTTCGTCTTCCAGGGGCTGGCGTTCGGGCGCTGCTGGTAGCCGGCAGAGCTATCGCGGATGCCGAGAACCGTCTCGATGTCCAGCAGCGTGACGGAGGTCGGCAGGGCGGCGTGCTTCGCGATCCCGTAGACGCCGACGATGTCGCCGCGCTTCCGGTCGCTGATGTGCTTCACGACGTGGTGTACCGGGAGCTTTTCCGCCGGCCGCAGTTCGAACTCGTCGTGTTCCCGGACCAGCACGCCTTCCAGCGTGTACCCGCCGTTGCCGGCCAGGGTGATGTAACCGCCAGTCATCGGCAGCAGCTGCACCTTTCCCTTGAAGGGAACCAGCGCCGCCTGACCGGTGATGCCGTCGGTTTCCAGCCCCAGCACCGACGCCGTGACAACGCTGTTGATGAAGCTGTCCATGCCGCCGTGCTGCACCACCTGATGCAGGTAAGGCGTGTTGCGGAACGCCTGGATCGCCACCGCCATGAAGCGTTCGGCGGGCAGGTGTGGCGGCAATGTCTTGGAGAACGTCGGCGCCAGCGGGCGCAGGTTCTGCTCAATCAGAACGAGGTCGTTGGACATATCAGGCACCGATCGTTTGGAGATGGAAGAACACCCGGGCGCAGGCGCGAACGTCGACCAGCGCGTCGTGCGCGCCGTCCAGTTCCTCACCGAAGAAGTGGGCAATGCATTCCTTCAGCTGCGGCGGCTTGGGTTTGTTGAAGCCGGCGGCCTGCATCTTCGGTGTCGGCGGCAGGTTCACGATGTGCAGGCTGGCGGCCATGGTGCAGAACTTCGGCAGGTTCTCGCGGGCCGGCGCCATCTTTGCCCGCTGGTAGGCGATGCGCATCAGCCGGGCGTCAAAGTCGATGTTGTGGGCGACCAGCGTTTCCGCCCGCTCCATCAGCGCGTTGAACTGGTCGAGGGCGGCGGCGCGGGAAATGCCCTCGTCCATGGCGCGCTCGAAGCTGATGCCGTGGGTCTCGAACGCTTTGGCCGGCATGGCGCAGTACCCGTCGGGACGGATGATGACGTTCATGCTGCCGGCTTCGGCGTCCGGGCCGGACTGCAGCAGGGCGGCCAACTGGACGATATGCGGCTGGCCGGGGTCGGATGATGGCGCCCACCGCAGGGGCAGTCCGGTGGTCTCGGTATCGAAAAACAAATGCATCTTATGCCCCCATATCCTTGATGGTGTTCCAGAAGTCGTCCGCGCCTTCTCTGTCGAAGACTTCGAAGCGGACGCCCTTCCCGTGTTTCTTCCTTCGCACCCCGGCCCCAGGCAGCAGCAGCAGCGTGGCCTCACCCATCCGGGCCGCCAGCTTCACGCGGCACGCCTCTTGGGTGCGCTCATGCACCAGCCGCTGTTCGGCCGCCCACCGCATGAGGCGCGCAGTCTCGGCAAGCTCGAAGTCGTCGTTGGCCGCGATGGGCTCGCCTTCCTCCACCGCCGGGTAGAGGCGCCGCAGGAAATCAGCCTCCGCCGGAACGCCGACGGGCTGCGGCTCCTTCCCCGCCCTGATGCTTGCCCAGAACTCGGAAACGCGCATTTCGATGGCGGCGATAGAGTCGGCGTCCGGGGCGGTCGGGTAGATGCGGAGATCGTTCCCGCCGACGAGGCAGGCGACGGCGCCATGGGCGAAACCGGTGCAGGCATACTGGTGCTGGACCTGAACGGCGATGTCGCGAGGGATGCGGGTCTCCGTCCAATGCTCCTTCCACTGGAGCCAGTCGACGTTCTTGCATTCGAGGATCCCGGGGCCGCGCACCGGATCGTGGATGTAATAATCCAGGCTGGCGCCCATGCCCTCGATGGTCGGGTGGGTCAGGTAGACGCCGCATTTCTCGACGGCCCAGCCCTTCGTTGCGGCGGCCCACTGCGCAATGACCGGCTCCAGCCACCGACCGGCGGCCATCCGATCATTGTCCGGGGTCAGGATCACTTCGCCGGAGCGCTTGGCGTGCCACAGGGTGAAGGCCGTGGCCCACCGCGAATAACCGAAGAGGGCGGCGCACTCGCTAGACCCGATGTGCCGGGCGCGAATACTGTGCCACTCCTCCTCATTCGAAAATTTCAACTCAGGCATTGTGTCCTACCCATCTTAGGGGTTACATCGTCTCAACCGGTGGAGGCGCTGGGATGGTCGGAAATCTATATCTTGCGTTGGTGCAGGCCCTGGACGCACGGCGGCGTGCGCTCGGCTGGACGTGCGAACAGCTCGACGACGCGGCGGGGACGCAGGACCGCTATTGGGCGAAGGTGCTGCATGCCGATGCTCCGTCCGGTCGTGTTGCCGGCTGGGAGACGCTGCAGCTCTACGCCGATGCCCTCTGGCCGGCGGGCTGCAACCTGCTGGCCCTGGATGCCCGTCACATCGACCGAAAGCGGCGCCGTGTCGTCCTGGCCATGCCGGCGAACGCACAACGTCGGCTGGACCTGGGTGGTGACGTGATGCTGCCCCCTGCCCGCCCGGCCGCCCCGAAGGCCGTCCGCCCCGCCCGGCTGCCGATCCCGGCACCCGCCAACGACGACGTGCGGCAACTCGCCCTCGCCGTCGATGTGGACACCAGCCCCGGCCGGTACCGCTCGGCCGTCAGCGAGGCGAAGCGCCACGGGCCGAAGCGCATCTATCGGCGCGGGGGCGGACGGGCGGCGTAGCATCAGCTGGCGACCGCCTGCATGAGCCGCTTGCCGGCCTCGATGCGGCGTTCGGTGATGCCCTCCAGCGTCGCGTATTCGCTCTTGATCGGGTCCCAATACCGGCCCTGATGGGTCCCGGTTTTCGCCTGATCCGCATAGGCCAGCAGCATCTTCACGTCGCGCTCGATGGCGTAGAGCCGCTTCAGTTCGTCGGCGACATCCTGGAACAGGCAGCGCGAACCATCGCCGTTGGCTGCCTCATGTCCCTTTGCTGCATCCAAGCAGCGATGAAGGATCGACATCTCAGGATCCTCACGCCGCGCTTTCGCGGCTGCTGGGGGTGGCGTCGTCGAGGCTTCCGGTCAGCGACACGGCGCCGATTTGGACGCTCCAGTTGTTGCCCTGCCATTCGGCCGCCTTGCAGGCGTCGGAAGCAGCGTCGGCCGACATGCCGAGGTCGCGACACAGCACGGCGACCAAGGCGCAGGGGCGGATACATTCGGGCGGCCACGCTCGCCGATAGCCCCCGTTGGGGCGCGGCACCTTCACCGAAGCAATGAGCCCGCGGGCCTGCATCCTCCGCACCGATGCGCCGAAGAGCCCGGCACTGGCGAGGTTGGCCGCCGCATGCAGTTCATCATCGGTCAGCAGCCCGGCCATCACGCCACCTTCCCGACCGCCGAAGCGGCGTCGTTGGCCGCCGCGGGGATGACCACGCGGGCCGGCTGGTGCTGGGCCTGCTGGGAGAGCCAGTGACCGAGTTGGGCGCAGACCTTGCTGTGCAGGCGGCGGCTGGTCCGGTAATCGGCGGCGACGGTCTGCCGGGTGTGCGTGACGCCGCCCGCCCGGAACTGCTTCTGATCGGGGTTGGCGGCGAACCACCGGAGCGCGTCGCCGTACCAGACGACGCATTCCCGGTGCTGGGCGGCCCATTCCCGGCACTTCGCGGCCATGTGGTCGGCAAGCTGCGCCGGCGTCATCGCGCGGAGTTGGGCGTGCAGCCGGTCGACGCTGCCGTCGGTATGGGCGCGCTCGTTCTGGCGCTCCAGTTCGACCAACAGCATGTAGGTGGCAGTGCGGAGGTCCATCACGCCACCCCTTCCGCAGCCAGCGGCACCGCGTCGTTCACGGCCACGCCAATGTGGACGGAGGGCGGCAGGCCAACGGACGACACCACGTCGGCGGCCAGGGGGAGCGCCTTCAGCGCGGCGTAGGCAGCGACGAATGCGTCGGCGAGGGTCGGCTTGTTCCAGGCCAGCGTGAAGGTCGTGTGGTCGGCGGCGATGGCGGAGGCCTCGTAGGTCTCCATGCCCTCCAGCGTCATCTGTGCGTAAATCTTGACCCGGTGAACGGCCCGAAAGCCGGTCGGCGCGCTCGACCGCGGGTTGTCCCACATGAACGCCCTGCCCTTCGCGGCCTGGGCCAGCAGGCCAAGCGCGGCCTGGATGTCGTGCTGCATGATTCCCTCTCCGGTGCCGGGGCCGCCCGGTGGCGCCCCGGCTGCTGGGGTCAGTAGGAGATGCGGACGGCGGGAACCTGCCCCTTGGCGATGGCGGTGACTGCCTTGACCGCCTCGACGTCCGGCAGGCCAGCGGCAACCAGGGCCTGGACGGCGCCGCGGTTGATCGTCGCGCGGTGCTGCTTGTCGGCCTCACGGGCGGCGGCGGCTTCACGCTCGGCGCGCTGTTCGGCTTCGATCCGCTCCCGCTCCTTGCGGGCGGCTTCCTCCGCGGCAGCCTTGCGCTCCTCCTCCGCCCGACGCTCGGCCTCGATGCGGTCCCGCTCGGCCCGCTCCTCCGCCTCCTTCGCGCGCTGCTCGGCGTCCTGGCGGTCGCGCTCCGCCTGGGCGGCTCGCTCCTCCGCCTCGGCGCGCTCCCGCTCGACCCGCTCACGCTCGGCAGCGGCGCGGCGGTCGGCCTCCTCGGCTTCCCGGCGGGCCTTCTCCTCCGCCTCGCGACGGGCCTGCTCGGCGGCGCGCTCCTCACGCTCCTTCGCTTCCCGCTCGATCCGCTCGGCCTCCTCGCGGGCGGCGCGTTCAGCCGCTTCCTGGCGGAGACGTTCCAGTTCGGCCCGTTCGGCGTCGCGCTTCTGGCTTTCCTCAAGCGCCGCCGTCAGCTTGGCGATGGCGCCGGCCTTCGCGTCTTCGGCGCGCTTGGTGAATTCCTGGAACCCGCTGGTGTCGATGGCCCGCGCCTCCTCCAGACGGGCGGCGATGGCGTCGGTCGTCACCACCGCGCCGGGCATGCCCAAGCAGTCGATGGCATGGATGCCATCCTCGTGCGCCTTGATCCGAGCCGCCTCCGCCGCCTCGAACTCGTCCAGCGGCTTGCGCACCTCGTCCCGCAGCTTGTCCAGCCGGTCGCGGACGGTGCGGCGGTCGGCGTCGATGGCGTTGGCCTGCGCCTTGATGCTGGACACCAGTTCCTTGCCCATGTCGTCCAGGGCGGTTTTCGACCGCGCGACCTTGTAGGCCAGCGACGCGACTTCCTTGCGGCCCTTCGCGGTGCTGATGTCGAGCGCCTTGGCCGATGCGCGAACCTCCGCCTCCAGGCTGTCGAGGATCTTGTCAACGCCGCCGGGGGCGTAGACCTCGGTGGGCACTAAGGCCCCGGTGTCGAGCGTAGTGATTTCGGTGCTGGTCATGCTCTGCCTCTTTGAGCGGTTGCCGGAGCCGCCTCGTGTGCGGCTCGGGGAACCGGGGTGCCGGTCTCCGGCCAAGGTCGCCGGCACCCATCTCCTGACTTCGAGACGTCCTTTCTTCGGTTTGGGGTTGGGGTGAGAGGCCCGTTCGACCGGGGGTGGTCACGCTGGGGGGATGCGTTGCCGGGCCTCTCAACGCCTCGACCCCGCCCCAGCCTTCACGGCCGGGAGCGGGGTTGGTTGGGGGAAGCGGCGGCGCTCAGGCGGCGCGGGGCGGGGCGCCCATGCCGACGGCAACCGGCGGGTTGTCGAGTTGACGGCGGGCCAGATTGAACCAGCCCATGCCGAAGTCGCTCATGACGCCGGAGCGGGCGTCGGCCAGCGTGTTGTAGACGGCGGTCTGGCGCTCGGCGGCACGGGCGAACAGGATGGCGTCCCGGTTGCGGATTGCGGCGACCGCGGCTGCGCTGCCGTTGCAGTCGGCGATCTGAATGACGCGCTTGCCGGAGCGGAGTTCGGCGGCGCTGACGACGATCATGGAGGATGCCTCTTGTGTGTGGGTTACTCGATCGCGACCAGCGCGCCATTCCGACGGCCGAACAGGTGCTCGGTCTCGGTCTCGGCGATCACGGCGTCGAGCGCCTTCTGCTGCTTGAGGTCACTGGCCCGGTGCGCTGCTGCGATTGCACGGGCGAAACCGCCGGGATTGCCGCCGTCGAGGTGCTGGCGGGCCAGGGCAACGGCTCGTTCATTAGGCTTGGACAGCATGTCAGGCGGCCAACTTGTCAGCGGCGCTTGCAGGTTCGATGACCTCGAACGTCGCCCCGGCCAACGGCACGAATTGCAGC
>JBKHVJ010000065.1:0-20343 GCA_046570145.1 Alphaproteobacteria bacterium | reverse complement strand
CCTGGGGCGGCAGCGTCGATCCGGTGTTCAAGGAATATGCGTACTGAGTGTTCGGCGGTGGGGGAAGGGTAGACCCCCACCCCAACCCCAACCCTCCCCCGCCGGGCGGGGGAGGGGGTAAGCGCTTGTTCGGAATAGTGGCGGCAGTCCCTCCCCCGCCTGGCGGGGGAGGTTAGGTGGGGGGCTAACTCTGCCTCTCAAGCCGCCACCGCTACATGCGTGATGCAGCTCTTCGAACATACCTTGGAGCAGCTTTCGCAGCCGATGCAGTTGGCCGCGGTCTCGACCGTCATCACCTTCTTCTCGGCCTCGTCGTCGAAGGCGTCGACGATGTCGCCGTCCTCGGTCAGGCCGATCATGTTCAGCACGCCGCGGCCGCAGACCTTGAAGCAGCGGCCGCAGCCGATGCACTGCTTCTGATCGATGCTCTCGACGAATTTCGGGGTCCAGCTCTGACCACCCCGGGTGGTGCCGGTCACGAACTCAGCCATGGGAATGCTCCTCTCGGGAAAGGCTGCGCCTAAGCTTTTCTTGGAAAATTAAGGGGTTTACGCCTTCTCCAGCGCCTTCAGCGCCGCCCGCTTCTCGGTCAGCGTCTTGAAGGCGTCATAGGTTTCCTGCGCCACCGTCAGGATGCTCTGCCAGTTCTGCGGAAGCTCTTCCGACAGATCGTGCAAATCCATCTTCTTCTGGGTGGCGCGGGCGTTCAGCTTCTTGATCTCATCCTTCAGGGCGTCGATGTCACTCATGGTCGCAATCCCAAGGTTCAGATGTCTGGCTCAGAGGTTTGCGACCTCGGGGTATTCCCGGATCAGCGCCACCGCGTCCTCGACCAGCTTGGCGCCGTCGGCGGCCAACTTATCGATGCTGGGGAAGCCGAAGCGGTGGACGTCGCGCAGGGTCTTCGACACCACCACCAGCCGGCCGGTGGTCAGGACCATGCGTCCGAAGCCCTCGTGGCTCATCTTCATCATCGGCGAGGCCATCATGCCGGTCTGCTTTTCGACCGTGACGCCGACCGCCTTGTAGAACAGCTCCAGCCGCCACAGCGTGTCCGGGTCGGGATCGCCGATGATCGGGATGGCGGCGCGCGCCTCCTTGTCCAGGATGAAGGGGGCGAGCAGGGCCTCGTCCGGCTTGCCTTCCCAGGCGCCATAGCTGTCCTCGGCACGGAACAGCAGGACCAGCGTCTTCACGAACTGGTCGGCGACGGATATCTCGGCAACGCCAATGTTCTCTTGGGCCATGCTCAGACCTCCTCCTCGTCGAAATGGAATTGCGGCGTCTCGCCCATCGCCTTGCGCAGCCAGGGCGGCGGATTGCCGTTCAGCGTCTGCACCAGCTTGTCGAGCAGGGCCGGGATGGTTTCGGTGGCCTCGACCTTCACCGGATGGATCTTCTTCGCCACCACGCGGGCGGCGGCCGAGGCGCCGATGGCCGACAGGTAGATGATTGCGACGTCGGCCAGTGCCTCCAGCTTGGGCACCAGCTTGTCCTCGTTGCCGTCCTCGAACATCGAGCCGCCGAACTGGAAGGTCTCCAGAAAGGCATGGCCCTGGCGGTCGACCCGATAGACGGCGATGTTCTTGGCCCAGCCGAAATGCGCATCGACGTGCTGCATGTCCTGGGTGCAGAAAGCGACCTTCATCGATCCTCCTTTGGTCGGGCGTGGGTCCTGCACCACGCTCAGACGGCGTTGCATCCGCATGATCCGCCTCCGCAGCCGTGCGATTCGCCTGCCCCATGGTGTCCGGCGTCGTGAGTCTCGTGGTCCATCTCGCGGGCGAGGAACAGGTTGCCGATCTCGCACAGCAGTTCGCGCGTGCCGCGGTAGCCGACCTGGACGCGCAGGCCCGCTCCCAGCCGGTCGAACATCGGCAGGCCCATGCGGTGCAGCGGCACGCCGATCCGCGCCGCTCCCTGCCGTCCGTGCGAGTTGGAGACGATCAGATCGGCGTCGCGGGCCAGCGTCTCCAGGTCTGAATGGTCGCCGACCATGATGGTGGCGGCCTTCAGCCGTTCCAGCACCGGGCTCTGCGTCGGCGACACCGCGGCGACCACCTCCGCCCCCATGTCGGCCAGGAAGCCGGTGACGGCGTAGAGCAGGTCGGGTTCCAAGGCCACGGCGATGCGCTTGCGGCTGAAGAAGAAATGCCCGTCCAGCATGGCATCGACCAAGGCTTCGCGCTGGCGCCGCAGCCTGGCCGGCGCCGGTTTGCCCGACAGCTCCATCAGAAGGCGCATCAGCTTGTCCGTCGCCTCCAGCCCGGTCAGCCGGCTGAAGAAATGGCTGGGCACGTCGGTCTTCAGTTCCAGCGCGTTGCCGGCCACCCGCATGTGCTCGCCGACCACGATGGTGGCGGCCGAGGCGCCCATGGCGCGGATCTGCTCCACTGTCACGCCGCCCAGCGAGGTGGCGGTGAAGTCGGTCGGCTGGCGCCCCGCCATCGACAGCGACAGGTCGGGCAGCATGATCGGCGACAGGCCGAAGCCCTCGATGATGTCGCGCAACTCCTCGACGTCGCCGGGCGACAGGTGGCTGCCGGCCAGCACATTGACCTGGGTCGGGATGCGCACCGGCGAGGGTTCGACCAGCCGCTCCACCATGGCGGTGACCGCGGTGGCGAAGCCGTCCTCGAAGCCGCCGGCGAAGTCGGGCGTGTTGGCGAAGACCAGGGCGGTGTCGGCCATGTCGGGGTTGCGCTGGCGGAACAGCGTGTACTGGCCGTCCATGTCCTCGCCCTTGGTCTCGGTGACGCCGGTGGTGGCGACGCCGATCATGGCGGGCTTGTTGCGTTCGACGATGGTGCGGATCGCCTGTTCCAGATTGTCGTAGCCGCCGAGGATGGTGGAGACCTGATCCATCGCCGTGGTCTGCAGCGGGATCGCCTCGCGGAAGTGGCGGACCAGCAGGACCAGCCCGAAGGCGGTGCAGCCCTGCGAGCCGTGGAACAGCGGCAGGCAGCGGTCGACGCCGAGATAGGCCAGTGCCGCCCCCAGCGGCTGGCTCATCTTCAGCGGGTTGGTGGAGGCGGCCTTGGCGGCGGAGGGGAAGCGCTGTATGTGCGACATCGGCCTTACTCCGCCGCCAAAAGGGTGGAGGACGGGCCGGACTCCCACGGCGCAGGCTGGCGGACTTGGCTCCAGATCGGGTTGGACAGCGTCTTGTCGATCTCCTCGCAGAGATTGACGAT
The DNA here is from genome assembly GCA_046570145.1 of Alphaproteobacteria bacterium. Lineage (GTDB taxonomy): Bacteria > Pseudomonadota > Alphaproteobacteria > Azospirillales > Azospirillaceae > Azospirillum. The sequence continues at coordinate 17,149 of JBKHVJ010000065.1, read as the reverse complement.
GCCGTCATAGCCGGCATAGGCGTGGTGGCGCTCCTGGTTGATGTCGAGCCAGGGAACCTTGGCCTTCAAGGAGATGAACTGCGACCGGCCGCCGGACATCATGATGTCGGCCTGGTTGTCGGCCAGCATCCTGTAGATTTCGCGGGGCTTGAGATCGTCCCACTGGTGGAACTCCTCGCCCTTCATCTTCTTGATGCGCTCCTTGTCCTCCTTGGTCGATTTCTTGGTGGAGGTGCCGAGGATGGTCAGGCCGGCGCCTTCCAGCGCGCTGACCATCGACCAGCTCTTGACGCCACCGGTGAACAGGAGGACGCGCTTGCCCTCGAAGCGCGGCTTGTAGGGTTCCAGGCGGCGCCAGACCCGGCTTTCCTCCCGCGCGATCACGCCCTCCGCCCGGTCGATCAGCCCTTTGTCGGCGCCGCGCTCCACCAGCATGCGGGCCATGGTGCGCAGCGTGTCCGACATGTCGGAGACCCCGTAGAAGGAACCCTCGAAATAGGGGATGCCGTAGCGCTCCTGCATCTTGCGGCCGACATTCACCAGCGCCTGGCTGCACACCATCATGGTGACGCGGGCACGGTGGGCCTGCGCCACCTCGTTGTAGCGGCCGTCACCGGAGATGCAGGACAACAGCCGGATGCCGATCTCGTCCAGCAGCGGCTTCACCAGCCACAGCTCGCCTGCGAGGTTGTATTCGCCGATGATGCAGACGTCGGTGGGGGTGGTGTATTCGGGTTCGACCGTGCCGATGACATGCTCCAGCAGGGCCTCGCCGGCCAGCTTGTTGCCGAGGTTCTTCGACCCGACGAATCCCGGCGCATCCACCGGGATCACCGGCTTGCCCAGCTTCTGCGTGGCGAATTTGCAGACCGCGGCGATGTCGTCGCCGGTCATGGCGGGCACGCAGGTCTGATAGACGAAGACGGCCGGCGGGTCGTATTGCTGAACGATCTCCTTGATGGCGCGGTAGAGCTTCTTCTCGCCGCCGCCGATGACGTCCAGTTCTGACAGGTCGGTGGTGAAGCCGGTGCGGTAGAGCTGCGACCCCGACGATCGGGTGCCGCGGTTGTCCCATGCATTTCCCAGGCAGGCGATCGGGCCGTGCACCAGATGGGCGGCGTCGGCGATCGGCTGCAGCACGATCATCGCGCCGTCATAGGCGCAGCCGCCGGCCGCGGCCCCCGGTTTCAGCGACTTGGTGCAGCCCTTCTTCTTCTCCTTGGCCGACTTGGCCTGGTTGGTCGCGCAGCCCGGTTCGTTGAAGACGTCCTGGATCTTGTCCTGGAGCATGCCCGCTCTCCCATCCTGGCGCCGGAAATGGCTCTGCGGCCATATGATGCAGGGGGCATGCCAACGGGTAAGTCATTGTCAAAAAAGGATTGTCGCGTTTGCCGGCCCTGTTCGATAGCTGACAATCGCGGGTTCGGGCCAGGAGCTTGTCGGGTGTCGCACATCCCGCGCAGGGGGAGGGGAGGGAGGGCCGTAACAGGACGCTCGCAAAAAGTGGGGATGTGACGATGGAGCGGATCGGACGGCGCCGCCGCCACGGGACGATTGCAGCAACACTGACGGTGCTGGCGGCATTGCCGACCGTGGCGGCGCAGGACGGCGCGGCGATCCGGCTGACGCAGGAGCAGGGGCGGGAGATCGGCATTGCCTGCCGCTATCTCGACCCCGACCAGCGACCGGTTCCGCCGGAGGCGGCGTTGCTGTGCGATTCTGCCGCCGATCTCATCGCGCGGAAGGCCGCCGACCATGGCAAGACCGTGGTGCACCTCGGCCTGCGCCCCGTGACGTTCGACACAGAACCGGCGGAAGAAAAGCCGCCTGCCGTCGATGGCCCGATCCTGTTGCTTGTTCTGGAAGGCCGCCGGGACTGGAGCGGCACCGCCCATCCCCGCCTTCTGCTGCGGGCCCGCCCCGTCCGCGACGGTGTCGCCGCCCCCTCGGTCGGCCTGCCGCCGGCCTCGGTCGAGCTGGGCGGAGACGATTGGCAGGCGGCGGCCGTACGCGCGCTGGAGCGGGTGGTCGGTTTCGCCCTTCGGGACGGCTGACGCACTGAAGTCACCAACAAAAAAACCCGGAGCGCGCCGTCGCCGACGCTCTCCGGGCTGGGAAGGTTGCCGTCGGACCGGGGGGATGGAGACCCCGATCCGACGGGTAGGCTGGAACCGATGCGTGATCCGATGCCTGGGTAGCTGCCGGCGAACCGGTCAGCGGATCAGGTCGAACGAGTAGTCGGTCTGGCCGACGATGTTGGTGTTGGCGTCGATGTCCTCGAAGATCCGGTCCAGGATCCGCACCAGCACGTTCAGCGCGCCCTGGTAGCCCCAGGTCGGATAGCGGTGGTGGTGGTGGCGGTCGAAGATCGGATAGGTCAGACGGATCAGCGGAACCTTGGTGTCGCGCTCCAGATACTTGCCGTAGCTGTTGCCGATGATGTAGTCGACCTTGTCGGTGAAGATCAGCGAGCGCAGGTGCCACAGATCCTTGCCGCCGTAGGCCGCACCCGAGGCGCCGAAGGGCGAGCCGTCCAGCGTCTTCTGGACCTGCTTCTCCCACTTCTTCGAGCCCGAGGTGGACAGGATGTGCACCGGCTCCGCACCCAGCTCCAGCAGGAACCTGGTCATGCCCAGGCAGAAGTCCGGATCGCCGTAGACGGCGAAGCGCTTGCCGTGCATGTGGGTATGGCTGTCGGCGATGGCGTCGACCAGACGGCCGCGCTCCAGCTTCAGGCTGGCCGGCACCGGCTTGCCCGACAGTTCCGCCAGCTTCAGCAGCAGTTCGTCGGTGGCGGTGACGCCCATCGGGTAGTTGAACTTGGCGACGTCCTGGCCCTTCTCCTTGCAGAACTGCAGGGTCTGGGTCGTGTTGTACTCCTGCATGGAGACGGTGGCCTTGGCGTGCAGGGCCTCCTTGGTCTCCTCGATGGTGGTGCCGCCGTCATACATGCGGTACTCGCCATCCATCGGCGTGTCGAAATTGTCGGACACGTCGGACAGGATCTGCAGCTTCAGGCCGAACTCGCCGGCGATGCGCTTCAGTTCGCGGTTGTTGCCGACGGCGAAGCCGTCGAAGCCCGGGATCAGGTTGATCTGCTCGGTCTTGGGCGTGTCGAAATTCTCCGACGTGCCCCAGAAGTTGCTCAGGATCCCCTTGATCATGTTGTCGTAGCCGACGATGTGGCTGCCGACGAAAGCCGGGGTGTGGGCGAACGGCACCGGGAAATCGGCCGGGACGCTTTCCTTGTTCTTGGCGTTGGCGATGAAGCCCTGCAGGTCGTCGCCGATGACTTCGGCCATGCAGGTGGTCATCACCGCGATCATCTTCGGCTTGTAGAGCGCATAGGCGTTCGCCAGGCCGTCGATCATGTTGTTCAGGCCGCCGAACACCGCCGCGTCTTCCGTCATCGACGAGGAGACCGCGCTGTTCGGCTCCTTGAAGTGGCGGGTCAGGTGGGTGCGGTAATAGGCGACGCAACCCTGGGAGCCATGGACGAAGGGCAGGGTGCCTTCGAAGCCCTGGGCCGCGAACATCGCGCCGATCGGCTGGCAGGCCTTGGTCGGGTTGATGACGACCGCTTCACGGGCGAAGTTCTTCGCCTTGTATTCCTCGGACTTCGTCCATTCGGAAACGCGGGCGACTTCCTCGTCCGAATGGCCGTACTCGAACTCGGTCTTCTTCTTCTCGAACATCGCCGCGTATTCGGGCTGCCGGAAGAGGGTGTAATGGTCGAGGACCTTGTCGGCGCTCTGCGAAAGCTTGTCGGTCATTCTCAAATTCTCCTGTTCCAGAGGCCGATGGTCAGAACGGGGCCTTCATCACGCCCCAGACGGGGTTGTTGATGGCCAGGTCCATGTCGCGGGCGAAGATCGCGAAGCCGTCATAGCCGTGGTACGGGCCGGAGTAGTCCCAGCTGTGCATCTGGCGGAACGGCAGGCCCATCTTCTGGAACACGTACTTTTCCTTGATGCCCGACGCGACGAGGTCGGGACGCATCGCCTCGACGAACTTCTCCAGTTCGAACGCGGTGACGTCGTCGTAGATCAGCGTGCCTTCCTTCACATAGTGCGGCGTGCGCTGATAGTCGTCGTTGTGGGCGAACTCGTAACCGGTGCCGATGATCTCCATGCCCAGGTCATGGTAGGCATCGACGACGTGGCGGGGACGCAGGCCGCCGACATAGATCATGACCTTCTTGCCGTCCAGCCGCGGCTTGTACTTGGCGATGACCGCATCGACCATCGGCTGGTAGCGGGCGATGACCTTCTCGGCGTTCTCCTTGATCTTGTCGTCGAAGAGAGCGGCGATCTTGCGCAGGGACTCGGCGATCTGGCTCGGGCCGAAGAAGTTGTATTCCATCCAAGGAATATTGTACTTCTCTTCCATGTGACGCGCGATGTAGTTCATCGAGCGGTAGCAGTGGATCAGGTTGACCTTGGCCTTCGGCGTGTTCTCCAGCTCGGCCATCGTGCCGTCGCCCGACCACTGGGCGATCACGCGCAGGCCGATCTCCTCCAGCAGGATGCGGGACGACCAGGCGTCGCCGCCGATGTTGTAGTCGCCGATGATGGTGACGTCATAGGGGGTGGACACGAAGTCGGCCTTGGGTTCCGTCTTCTCGAACACCCAGTCGCGGATGGCGTCGTTGGCGATGTGGTGGCCCAGCGACTGGGACACGCCGCGGAAGCCTTCGCAGCGCACGGGGATGACCGGCTTGCCGATTTCCGCCGACTTGGCGCGGGCGACCGCCTCGATGTCGTCGCCGATCAGGCCGATCGGGCATTCCGACTGGATCGAGATGCCGTTCACCAGCGGGAACAGCTCGTTGATTTCCTCGATGACCTTGTGCAGCTTCTTGTCGCCGCCGAAGACGATGTCCTTCTCCTGGAAGTCGGAGGTGAAGTGCATCGTGCCCCAGCTGTCCACACCGGTGTCGCCGATGTAGTAGTTGCGGCGGCCGGACCAGGAGTAGTAGCCGCAGCCCACGGGTCCGTGGGAGATGTGGATCATGTCCTTGATCGGACCCCACACCACGCCCTTGGAACCGGCATAGGCGCAGCCGCGGATCGTCATGACGCCGGGGATGGACTTGACGTTCGACTTGACGCCGCAGTCCTTGGCCTCAGCCTCCAGCACGTTCAGGTGCTTGGCGCGGCGCTTGCGGGACTTTTCGGGATAGGCTTCGAGGACTTCGTTGACGAGGTTCTTGACGTCGACCGTGGTGTTCTCGGACAGGCTCATAGCCGGCCTCCTGCTTGAATATTCGCGCCACTTCAGCGCGTGACCGAGCCCCTCCCTCCCACGCCGTCGCCCCTGGGCATGCCCATTGGGGATGTCTTGGGTCGGCGTTGTGCGGGGCTGGGGATGGGGCCAGTGTTCAGGCGGTCCCCCCTGCACGGCGGCAGGGGGGCCGGTAGGCAACCGTCGCTACGCCTGGGGTCAGGCGCCGGCCTTCGCCGCTTCCTTGGCGGCCAGCTCGGCGAGCTGCTGCTCCTCGGTCTTCATGATGCCGAAGTCCATCAGCATCTCTTCCAGCTCTTCCATGGTGATCGGGGTCGGGATGCAACCCTGGCCGGAGTTCGCATGGATCTTGTTGGCGAGCGCGCGGTATTCGCCGGCCTGCTTGCTGTCCGGGGCGTACTCGATGACCGTCATGCGGCGCAGCTCGGCGTGCTGGACGATGTTGTCGCGCGGCACGAAATGGATCAGCTTGGAGCCCAGGCGCTTGGCCAGCGCGTCGGCCAGATCCCATTCCTTGTCCGTCTGACGCTCGTTGCAGATCAGGCCGCCGAGACGGACGCCGCCGCTGTGCGCGTACTTCAGGATGCCCTTGGCGATGTTGTTGGCGGCGTAGAGCGCCATCATCTCGCCCGACATGACGATGTAGATTTCCTGGGCCTTGTTCTCGCGGATGGGCATGGCGAAGCCGCCGCACACCACGTCACCCAGCACGTCGTAGGACACATAGTCCACGTCGTCGTAGGCGCCGTTCTCTTCCAGGAAGTTGATCGAGGTGATGACGCCGCGGCCGGCGCAGCCGACCCCCGGCTCCGGACCGCCGGACTCGACGCACTTGATGTTCTTGTAACCGACCTTGAGGACGTCCTCGAGCTCCAGATCCTCGACCGAGCCGGCTTCGGCGGCCAGATGCAGGACGGTGTCCTGGGCCTTTGCGTGCAGGATCAGACGGGTGGAGTCGGCCTTCGGATCGCAGCCGACGATCAGGATCTTCTGATCCAGCTCGACCAGCGCGGCCAGCGTGTTCTGAGAGGTGGTGGACTTGCCGATACCGCCCTTGCCGTAAAAGGCGATCTGACGCAGAGGCGCTTTGGCCATGTGGGTCGCTCCTGTGCTTGGGTCGTGGGACTTTGCTTCGATCCGGTGCGGCCGGTTCGTGGCCGCTTCGGATTTCATGGATTGCACGACCCGTGCCAGAGCTGGAAAATCCGCCTAATATATTGATATAAGGTGATAATTTTTCGGAATGGCGCCTTGTGATCCATTGTCGGGGTCCCGACACACACGACAAAGCCCGACATTTTGTCCGGTCTTTATGGCGGGGCGATTTATGAGGGCATCCACAGCAGGGCCTTACCGCCCTTCGCCCAATGCCTCGCTGGCCACGACGATGCGCAGTGCCAGCTCTTCCACCGCCTCGTCGCGGTCCATGTCGTAGAGCAATTGCGCCAGCAGCCGGCCGCGCGCCATCAGGCGGCGGGCCAGTGGCGGATCGGCGGGCTTCGCCAGCAACGCCTCGATCAGCCGTTCGCCGGTCAGGTGGGCCAGCACGTCGCAGCGGTCGACCAACCGCTGCTTCAGCGTGTCCACGGCGGCCGGGCGGCCGGCATGGGTCAGGTCGGCGCAGAAATGGTGCAGGCTGCGCAGCTGGCGCAGCAGGGCCGCGAACAGAAGGTCGTCCAGCTCGCCGCCGGCCGCGGCCTTGCCGACAAGATCGAACAATGTGTCGGAAAGACGCCATGCCGCCGACAGCCAGTCGTTCATCGCCTTGCGGTCGGCCGGCTCGACGAAGGGGCCGGACTCCTCCTTCGTCTCCTCCTGGTCGTCCAGGTTGCGAAGCGCGATGACGATCAGCCCGTCGGCCTGGGCCAGCGTGGCGAGGCTGGCATGAAGCGCCTTCAGCCCGCGGTCGGCGACGAACCCCTCGATCGCCTCGGTGGCGCGGTGCAGGGAATAGCGGGCCAGCCGGCGCGACTGATAGACGACATCCTGCAACGCACTGCCGCCGCCCAGCGCCTCCAGCACCATGCGCCGCACCTCGAAGCGCAGCAGCGCGCGGGCCAGCCGGTCGATGCCGCCGACATCGATGGGGCGGCGGTCCCTGGTCAGGGCGTCGGCGGTAGCGCGGGCGTCGGTTTCGATGGCGACGATCACCGCCTGGAGGTGGCCCTTGCCGCCGCCGCGCATCCGGCTGACCAGCGCCCGCATCGCCTCGGCAAGATCGATGGCGCTGGGCAGGCTTTCCTCATTGGCGGTGCGGCCGGTCACCAGCCGGTCGATCAGATGGTCGCGCACCCCCGGCAGCAGCACGTCGGTGACGATCTGGCCGATCGGCCGCAGCAGCGCCTCCAGCATCCGGCCCGGCGGCTGGCCGGCCAGTCCCGGCAGCGGGTTGACCGGCTTGGGCACAAGCCGTGGCCGATGCGGCTCCAGCAGTTCCAGCACCGCGTCGCCGCGCAGAGGGGTGATGGTGCCGCGCAGGAACTGGGCGAGGCGAAGGGCCGTCCGCGCCTCGTCGATGCCGCGCGGCGGACGGCGGTCGGGTGCCGCCGGAGCCTCCGGTAGGGGCTGGGCAGGTGGTGGGGGCGTCCGGACAAGCGTCTTTGCGGGCACCGGCGGGGTGCGCCGGCGCCGGCTGTCATCGTACTTGGTCGGCCAGAAGGCCATGCGGGTGCCGCCGGATCGTAAGCGTCGCTGTACTGAGTATGGGGACGGACCCTTCGGCTTCAAACGGACAATGTTGCGACATGCGGCGATGGAGCCCCGCCGGTTGCGGTGGTCCAGGCTTGGCACGCGCCCGCTTATACAATATCCATATACGAAGTAATGGCATTCGGGCGGAGCGGAGCGTCGTGGCGGATGGGGTGGCGATACACGATGCGAATCGTAGGACGATCGAGCCGGATACAGCCCCTGACTTTCCCCTGGCCCTTCGCGCCCACCGGACCAACCTCGTCAATATCCCGGCCGCCGGGCTGTGCAGCGAATCCTACAACGACGAGCCCAGGCGCCTGCGCATCGGCGCCACCCGCAGCGAACATGCGGCATTGTTCGAGGCGCTCGACGAAAGCCCCGACCCGCTGGCGGCGTCGGACGTCTTCCAGCGTTATATGGCCGAGCTGTTCGGGGTGAACCCCGATTTCTCCGGGGCGGAAGGGCCGGACGGCAAGCGGCGCTTCCGGGCCAGCTATCTGCGCCTTCTGAAGGGCTGGATGTTCGACAGCAACCGGGCGGAAGGCGCGGTGCTGAAGGGTTGGGTGGAGAGCCGCTTCGGCCTGCTGCCGACCTTCCATGGCGAACCGATCCGCCGCTTCGCCTCCGACGCCTGGGCCGCCTATGGCGAGCAGAAGCAGTCGACCCGCTTCCACAACAACAACATCCACCTTCAACTCGACCTTCTGTACGAGTTCTGCCAATGGACCATCCGCCGCGGCTGGCCGGACGCGCCGATGCCCAACTGGGCGTCGCACATCCGGCTGTACCGCGGCGTCAACGATTTCGCGGAACACCACATCGTCGCCCGGCCGGACAAACGCACGGCGGTGCTGCGGCTGAACAACCTGTGTTCCTTTTCCATCGACCGCGACATCGCCGGCCAGTTCGGCGACCACATCCTTGATGCCTGGGTGCCGCTGCCCAAGGTCGTCTTCTTCCGCGACATTCTGCCGCGCTACCCTTTCCAGGGCGAAGGGGAGTATCTGGTGATCGGCGGGGATTACCGGGTGGGTGTGTCGCTTCTCTGACAACCTCACGTCCGGCAGCGGCCTGTTGGCCGGCTGCCGGACGCACCACGAAAGGGCGGGCAATTCGCCCCATGGCATGACCGATCCCAGAATTCTGACGCCCGAAATCCGATCCAGGGCACTCGGTGCCTATCTCGGCCTCGCCTGCGGCGACGCGCTGGGGGCGACCGTGGAGTTCCTGACCAAGGGCGAGATCGCCCACCAATATGGAGTCCACAAGCACATCAAGGGCGGCGGCTGGCTGAAGCTGACCGCCGGGCAGGTGACCGACGACACCGAGATGTCGCTGCATCTCGGCCGCGCCATCCTGTCGGGGCCGGAGTGGGAGGCCCGACGCGCCGCGGAGGAGTTCGCGGTCTGGCTGAAATCGGTGCCGGTCGATGTCGGCGACACGACGCGCCGCGGCATCCGCCGCTTCATCATGCACGGCACGCTGGAGGAGCCGGAGTCGGAATACCATGCCGGCAACGGCGCCGCGATGCGCAACCTGCCGGTGGCGCTGGCGACGCTGGGCGACGATGCGGCCTTCGAACGCTGGTCGGTGGAGCAGTCGCACATCACCCATTGCAACCAGCTGTCGGATTCCGCGGTGGTCGCGCTGGGCCGGATGGTGCGCCGGCTGGTGCTGGGCGGCGGCATCGTCGCAGCACGGGAGGAGGCGAACGCCCTGATCGCCAAACACCGCCAGTTCAAGTTCGAACCCTACCGCGGCCTGTCCACCGCCTTCGTGGTCGATACGGTGCAGACCGTCTTCCACTATTACTTCCAGACCGATTCGGTCGAATCCTGCGTGGTGGAGACGGTGAACCAGGGCGGCGACGCCGACACCACCGGCGCCATCGCCGGCATGCTGGCCGGCGCCACCTATGGCATCGAATCGATCCCGCCGCGCTGGCTGCGCAAGCTCGACCGCAAAGTCTACGACGAGATTCTTCAGCAAACCGACGCGCTGCTGGCCCGCGCGCCGCTGTTCCGGGAGACATGACGATGGCTGACGTGATTTTCTTCGAGAAGCCCGGCTGCGGCGGCAATGCCCGGCAGAAGGCGCTGCTGGAGCAGGCCGGCCACCATGTCATCGCCCGCGACCTGCTGGACGAGCCCTGGACACCCGAAACGCTTCGCCCCTTCTTCGGCGACCGGCCCGTGGCGGACTGGTTCAACCGCGCCGCCCCGGCGGTGAAGAGCGGCGAGGTGGTGCCGGAGGCGATGGACGAGGCCGCGGCGCTGGCCGCGATGGTCGAACGGCCGCTGCTGATCCGCCGACCGCTGATGCAGGTCGGCGACCGCCGCGACTGCGGCTTCGAGACCGACCGGGTCGATGCCTGGATCGGGCTGGGTGGTGCGGCGCCGGCGGAAGGGAAGATGGAGGGATGCCTGCGGCCGGACATGCCGCCCTGTCCAAAGCCGGGAGATGGGAAACCCTGACGTGCGCGCAACCAGCCGCCATGTCAACGCGTGACCTCGCCCGCCACCTGTCGTAGCTTGTCGCCCCCAAGGGCGACGACCAGCGGCAGACGAGGACACCATGTGCGAACTCCTGGGCATGAGTGCCAACGTGCCCACGGACATCTGTTTCAGCTTCGCCGGCCTGATGCGCCGCGGCGGACAGACCGGGCCGCACCGCGACGGCTGGGGCATCGCCTTCTACGAAGGCAAGGGCTGTCGCACCTTCCACGACCCGTCGCCCAGTGCCGAGTCTGAGATCGCCCGGCTGGTCAGCCAGTATTCGATCAAGTCCTGCGCGGTGATCTCGCACATCCGCCGGGCCAACCGTGGCCGGGTGTCGCTGGAGAACACCCATCCCTTCACGCGCGAGCTGTGGGGCCGGGTGTGGACCTTCGCCCACAACGGCCAGTTGAAGGGCATCAAGAACCGCATTCTGACCTTCTACGAGCCGGTCGGCAGCACCGACAGCGAGCATGCCTTCTGCTGGCTGCTCGACCAGATCCGCATGCAGTATCCGGAGCCGCCGAAGACCACCGCCGGGCTGATGAAGCTGATCCGTCATCTGGCCGCAGATCTGGGAACGCTGGGCGTGTTCAACATGCTGCTCAGCGACGGGCGGTATCTGTGGTGCCATTGCGCCACCAACCTCGCCTGGCTGACCCGCAAGGCTCCTTTCGGTGCCGCCACCCTGGTGGATGCCGACATGAGCGTCGATTTTTCCAAGGAGACGACCCCCAACGACGTCGTCACCGTCATCGCCACCCGCCCGCTGACCAGGGACGAGGCCTGGACGGTGATGCAGCCGGGCCAGATGGCGGTCTTCCGCGGCGGGGCGCTGGTGACGCGCTGACTCGATTGCGCCCGGGCCGATTGTTGCTTGTCCAGAGACGATCTTTCGCGCACAGACCGGCTTAACCGCCGGAAAACAAAGGAGCATCTTGGTCGTCAGAACCCGGCCGGGACATACGGCCGCAACAACCAAGAGGCTCCTTCCGCCATGACCACGATCCTGCATGTCGATTCCAGCCCGCTCGGCACCGCCTCCGTCACCCGCCAGCTGACCGCCTCCATCGTCGAGGCCCTGGTGAAGGCCGAGCCGGCCGCCACCGTCGTCACCCGCGACGTCGCCGCCAACCCGCCGGCCCATCTGGACGGCGAGCTGCTGCAGGTCGTCAAGCTCGGCGTCGTCGAGGGGCTGAGCCTGCGTCAGAGCGAAGAGCTGGCCCTGACCAATGCGCTGCTCGACGAGTTCCTGGCTGCCGACGTCGTCGTGATCGGCGCGCCGATGTACAACTTCTCCATTCCGACTCAACTCAAGGCCTGGATCGACCGCCTCGCCCAGGCCGGCCGCACCTTCCGCTACACCGAGAAGGGTCCCGAGGGTCTGGCCGGCGGCAAGCGCGTGATCGTGGCGTCCGGCCGCGGCGGCGTCTATTCGACCAACCCGGCGCTGGCTGGCCTGGACCACCAGGAAGCCTATCTGCGTACCGTGTTCGGCTTCTTCGGCATCACCGACGTGACCTTCATCCGCGCCGAGGGCATCGGCATGGGTCCGGAGGCCAAGGACAAGGCGCTGGCCGGCGCGGCGAAGGAGATCGAGGGGCTGCTGGTGGCAGCTTGATTGGTTGAGGGGCCGCGGCGGTTGCCCCCACCCTAACCGTCCCCCGCTGGGCGGGGGAGGTTCGGTGGGGGGTCTAACTCAGCACCCCGAGCCAACACTCCCCCTACTGGAACGCCACTTCCGCCAGGCTGCGCAGCTTGCGGGAGTGCAGCGTTTCCATCCCGTGCTCGCGCAGCAGTTCCATTGCCAGCACGCCGATCTTCAGATGCTGGTCGACCCGCTCACGGTAGAAGCGGTCGGCCATGCCCGGCAGCTTCAACTGCCCATGCATCGGCTTATCCGATACGCACAGCAACGTCCCGTACGGCACGCGGAAGCGGAAGCCGTTGGCGGCGATGGTGGCGCTTTCCATGTCCAGCGCGATGGCACGGCTCTGGCTGAAGCGCATCAGCGGCTCGCGGTGATCGCGCAGTTCCCAGTTCCGGTTGTCGATGGTCGCCACCGTGCCGGTGCGCATGATGCTCTTCAGGTCGAAGCCCGACAGCCCGGTCACCCGCTCCACCGCCGTCTCCAGCGCGCGCTGAACCTCGGCCAGGGCCGGCACCGGCACCCACAGCGGCAGGTCGGCGTCCAGCACATGATCCTCGCGGACATAGCCGTGGGCCAGCACATAGTCGCCCAGCCGCTGCGTATGCCGCAGCCCGGCGCAGTGGCCCAGCATCAGCCATGCATGCGGGCGCAGCACCGCGATGTGGTCGGTGATGGTCTTCGCGTTCGACGGCCCGACGCCGATGTTCACCAGGGTGATGCCGTTGCCATCCGGCCGCTTCAGGTGATAGGCCGGCATCTGCGGCATGCGCGTCAGCTTGGCCGCAGACATGTCCGCGATACCGCCGAGGTTCTGGTTTGCGGTGACGATGTCGCCCGGTTCGACGAAGCTGTCATACTGGCTGCGGTATGCGGCCAGATCGGCATCGACGGTCGGCTCCATGATCTCGCGCGACAGCCGGATGAACTCGTCCACATAGAACTGGTAGTTGGTGAACAGGACGAAGTTCTGGAAATGCTCTGGCGCGGTCGCGGTGTAGTGGCGCAGCCGGTGCAGCGAGAAATCCACCCGCGGCGCCGTGAACAGCGCCAGCGGCTTCACCGCGTCCGCCCCGCTGTCGCAGGTGCCGTTGACGATGGTGTCGTCCATCCGTGCCAGATCGGGCAGGTCGAACAGGTCCGGCAGCTTGGTCAGCCGGTCCGGCGGCAGATCGCCTTCCACATACATGCCGTGGGGGAAGGCGAAATGGATCGGGATCGCCTCCTCGCTGACGCCGACCTCCAGCGGGACGCCGTGGTTGCGCAGCAGAAGCGTGAACTGTTCCAGCAGATAGCGTTCGAACAGGTCGGGCCGCGTCACCGTGGTGGAGTGGACGCCGACCCCCTCGACGAAGCCGTAGGACAGCCGGGTGTCGACCGCGGCGCCGGACACGGCGGTCAGCCGCACATAGGGGTAATAGGCCCGGTTCCGCCCGCCTTCCTCGTCGCCCTGGGTGTAGGCGGCGAAGCGGTCGCGCAGGAAGGCGGTGTTGCGGTCGTATATGTCGCGCAAGCAGGCCAGCGCGGCTTTGGCATCGGTGAAGCGCCCGGCCGACCCGGGCTGGAGCGGGGCTTTATCGGTCATGTCGTCAAAGATGGGGTACGAACGACCGGCTGGGAAGGCCGAATTTCGGCCAATCCCCAGCGATTATCCCTTCGGAGATGACGACACGCCCCCACGGGTCAGTCGGCGCTCAGTCCCATCAGCGATTTGGCGAAGGCATCCGCATCGAAGGGACGCAGGTCGTAGACGCCCTCGCCGACGCCGATGGCGTGGACCGGAATCTTGAACTTCTCCGCCAGCGAGACCAGCACGCCGCCGCGGGCGGAGCCGTCCAGCTTGGTCAGGATCAGGCCGTTGACGTTGACCATGTCGCGGAAGATCTCGACCTGGCTGTGCGCGTTCTGGCCGGTGGTGGCGTCCAGCGTCAGCAGGGTGGTGTGCGGCGCCGTCTCGTCCAGCTTCTTGATGACGCGGACGATCTTGCGCAGCTCCTCCATCAGGCCGGTCTTGTTCTGCAGCCGGCCGGCGGTGTCGATCAGCAGCACGTCGACGCCCTCGGCCTTGGCGCGTTCGAGCGCGTCATAGGCAAGGCCGGCGGCATCCGCCCCGGTATCACGGGCGACGACCGGGCAACCGGTGCGCTCGCCCCAGATCTTCAGCTGACTGACCGCGGCGGCGCGGAAGGTGTCGCCGGCGGCCAGCATCACATTCTTGCCTTCCGCCTTGAACTGGCGGGCGAGCTTGCCGATGGTCGTGGTCTTTCCGGTGCCGTTCACGCCGACGACCAGGATGACATGCGGCTTCAACGCCGGATCGAGCACCAGCGGCTTGGCGACGGGGGTGACGATCTTCGACACCTCGGCTGCCAGCGTCGACTTGACCTCCTCCGGCGAGACCTCCTTGCCGAAGCGGGTGCGCGCCAGTTCCGCCGTGACCTTCGCCGCGGTGGCCGGGCCGAGATCGGCGGTGATCAGCAGCTCTTCCAGTTCCTCCAGCGCCTCGTCGTCCAGCTTGCGCTTGGTGAAGATGCTGGTGATGCCGTCGGTCAGCTTGGACGAGGACTTCGACAGCCCTTCCTTCAGCTTGGCGAACCAGCCCTTCCTGGTCGGCGGCGCTTCCTCGGCAGCCACGGCGACAGGAGCCGGGGTGGGTGACGGCGGCAGTTCCGGAACGGGCTCCGGCTCCGGCATCGGGGCAGGAGCCACCGGGGCAGGAACGGGCGGCGGCTCGACCGGCGCCGCGGGCGGGGTAACCGGGGCCGGCGCGACCGGGGGATGCATGACAGGTGCCGGCCGCGGGAGTGTCGGCTCGGCGCTCGGTTGGGCGGGCGCCATTTCCGGCACCGGCTCGACCTCCGGCTTGGGAGGCGGCGGAGCGGACGGCGGCTCGGACGCTTTTTCCGGTTCGGGTTCCGGCGCGGGGGTGGCGGACTCCTGGGTGACCGATTGGTCCTTCGCCGCCTCCTCATGGGGAGCGGTCTCTTCGGGCTTCTTGCGGCCGAACCAGCGGAAAATCATGGAGTGTCCACTATGAAAGGGGTCAGAGCGGGGTGCCGGTCAGCACGCCGTCCTTGACGCCGGTGATGGCGGCGGGCACCAGCGTGCCGGGCGGGAAGGGCCGGCCCAGGCGGATCGCGGCGAAATGTTCCGTGCGGCCCAGATCGTCCTTCTCCACCAGCACCGTGGCGGTGCGGCCGACCAGGCTCGCTAGCTTGCGGGCCTCGGCCGCCTCGCCGACGGCACGCAGGCGGGCGGCGCGCTCCTTGCGGACGGCGCCGTCGACCTGCGGCATGCGGGCGGCCGGTGTGCCGGGACGCGGGCTGTAGGGGAAGACATGCAGCCAGGTCAGGCCGCACTCCTCCACCAGCCGCATGGTGTTCTGGAACATCTCCTCGGTCTCCGTCGGGAAACCGGCGATGAAGTCGGCGCCGAACACCACGTCGGGCCGGATCGAGCGCACCCGCTCGCAGAACGCGATGGAATCGGCACGGCCGTGGCGACGCTTCATCCGCTTCAGCACCATGTCGTCACCGGCCTGCAAGGACAGGTGCAGGTGCGGCATCAGGCGCGGCTCGTTCTCGATCAGGCGCCAGAGATCGTCGTCCATCTCGATGCAGTCGATGGAGGACAGGCGCAGCCGCGGCAGCTCCGGCACCAGGGCCAGCAACCGGCGCACCATCTGTCCCAACGACGGCGAACCGGGCAGGTCGGGACCGTAGCTGGTGATGTCGACGCCCGACAGCACCACCTCGTTGTAACCGGCCTTCACCAGCGCCTGGACCTGTTCGACGATGCCGCCGATGGGGACGGAGCGCGAGGGGCCGCGGCCATAGGGGATGATGCAGAAGGTGCAGCGGTGGTCGCAGCCCTGCTGAACCTGGACGAAGGCGCGGGCGCGGTCCTCGAAGCCGCCGATCAGGTGTCCGGCGGTCTCCTTCACCGACATGATGTCGTTGACCAGCACCTTCTCGGCCGGCGGCAGGCCCCAGCTTTCCGGCTGCAGCTTTTCCTGATTGCCCAGGACCTGATCGACCTCCGGCATCGCGGCGAAGCGTTGCGGGTCGATCTGGGCGGCGCAGCCTGTGACGACGATGCGGGCGTCCGGCCGCTCGCGCCGCAGCTTGCGGATGGTCTGACGCGCCTGCCGTTCGGCTTCCGAGGTTACGGCGCAGGTATTGACGATCACCACATCGTCCAGCCCGGCGCTGCGCACATGGTTGCGCATCACCTCGGACTCGTAGGTGTTCAGGCGGCAGCCGAAGGTGACGATCTCGGGGCCGGTCTGCGTCGCGCTGTCGGTGCTGTCGCTCATACTGAAACCAGCTCGGCCGACAGCCGGCCGCTGAAGGCGAGCGCCACTGGGCCGGTCATCAGGACGCGGTCGTCCTCGGTCCATTCGATGGTCAGGGTGCCGCCGTCCAGCAGGATGTCGGCCTTGCGCCCGGTCAGGCCGCGGCGGGCAGCGGCCACCAGCGTGGCGCAGGCGCCGGTGCCGCAGGCCTGGGTGATGCCGGCGCCGCGCTCCCACACCCGCATGCGGATGGCGGTGGGCGACAGGACCTGCGCGAACTCGATGTTGGAGCGCTCGGGGAAAGTCGGGTGGTTCTCGAACACCGGGCCGACCTCGGCCAGAGGCACCGCGTCCGCATCGTCGACGAAGAAGACGGCGTGCGGGTTGCCCATGTTGACCGCGACCGGAGCCGCAAAGCCGCCATGCTCCACCGATTCGACCCGCAGCGTGTCGGTGGGGGCGGCCAACGGAATGGCGCTCCAGTCCAGACGGGGTGGGCCCATGTCGACGGTGATGCGGCCGTTGTCGGCGCGGCTGGCGTGCAGCAGCCCGGCGGCGGTCTGGAAGCTGGCGCGGTCGCGCCCGCTCTCTTCCATCAGCAGCCAGCCGACGCAGCGCGACGCATTGCCGCAGGCCGCGGCCTCGCTGCCGTCGGCGTTGTGGATGCGCATGAAGGCGTCGGCGCCGGGCGCCTCGGTCCGTTCCAGGATGATGAACTGGTCGCAGCCCACGCCGGTCTTGCGGTCGGCGATGGCGCGCACCTCCGCGCCTGAGGGG
>JBKHVJ010000064.1:0-3690 GCA_046570145.1 Alphaproteobacteria bacterium | reverse complement strand
CCCTCAGGGACAGGGCCAGCGCCATCCCCGCCAGCAGGTAGTAACCGGCACCGCAGGCAATGCCCAGCCCGCCCGCCACCCAGATCACCGCCGCGGTGGTCGCCCCACGCACGCTGTCGCCGGAGCGGAACATGACCCCGGCACTGATGAAGCCGACCGCTTGGGCCACGCCCTGGATGACGCGCACCGGGTCGCTCGGCCGCTCGTCGCCGCTGGCATGCAGCCCGACATAGAACTCCAGCGCCACCAGAGTCGTCAGGGCACAGCTGATCGATATGAGCGTATGCGTGCGCAAACCCGCCGCCTTGCCGCGCATTTCCCGGTCAAGCCCAAGCAGCGCGCCGCAGAAGGCTGCAGCCAGCAGCCGCAACCCGATGTCCTCCACCGTCAGAACCGTAGTCAAGCCCATGAAATCACTCCGGTTTTTTGACCCCTCAAACGGTCTGCCACTTTTTTGGGGCACGCGGCATTTTTCACTTTGCAATCGATCGCGTTGGATCTATGTAACGCGAACTCGCAAGCGCACGTGCCGCTGGCCCGCCCCTCGGCGTCTCCGAGATGTGGTTATGCAACGACGTAACGCGTGATCCCCGACCGTCCCTTAAACAAGGCGGCGACTTGGAGGTTACGATGGTTGATGTTGTTGTGGGTGGGCGCGTGCTCACCCGTCTCCGAAATCTGCCGCTCCTGGACCATACGGACAGAACAGGGTTCTGTACGGGGCAATCCAGTATTGGCGGCCTGAGCGCCTGATCAGCTTTTTGAGTTGCTGATCGGCCCGCCCGGCCGCTCCGTCCCCCCGACCTCACCCTTTCCGTTCCATCATCTTGCGTCCCAGGAGACTGAGATGACCCAGAAGATTGCGCGCTTTTTCGAAGAGCAGCGCCCGCAGACCCCTTGCCTCGTCATCGACCTGGATGTGGTCGAGCAGAACTACAACGATCTGCACGACGCTCTGCCCGATGCCCGCATCTTCTATGCGGTGAAGGCGAACCCGGCCGCGGAAATCCTCAGCCTGCTGGCCCGTCTCGGCTCCGCCTTCGACTGCGCCTCGGTCCCGGAAATCCAGATGGCGCTGGCCGCCGGCGCCACCCCGGACCGCATTTCCTTCGGCAACACCATCAAGAAGGAAAGCGACATCCGCCGCGCCTTCGAGCTGGGCGTGCGCCTGTTCGCCTTCGACAGCGAGCCGGAGTTGGAGAAGATCGAGCGCGCCGCCCCCGGAGCCCGCGTCTTCTGCCGCATCCTGACTTCGGGCGAAGGCGCCGAATGGCCGCTGTCGCGCAAGTTCGGCTGCGACCTGACGATGGCGCGCGAGCTGCTGCTGAAGGCCCGCGACATGGACGTGCAGCCCTATGGCGTGTCCTTCCATGTCGGCTCGCAGCAGAAGGACCTGATGCAGTGGGACCACGCCATCTTCCAGGTGGCGCAGCTGTTCCGCGAACTTGAGGTGCTGGGCGTCGACCTGGGCATGATCAACCTGGCGGAGGCTTCCCCACCCGCTACCGCACCGATGTGCCGGAATGCACCGCCTACGGCCAAGCCATCTTCGACTCGCTGCGCAATCACTTCGGCAACCACCTGCCGGAAACCATCGTGGAGCCCGGCCGCGGCATGGTCGGCAGCGCCGGCATCATCGAGAGCGAAGTGGTCCTGGTGTCGCGCAAGTCGGCCGAGGATCCCAAGCGCTGGGTCTATCTGGACATCGGCAAGTTCGGCGGACTGGCCGAGACGATGGACGAGGCGATCCAGTATCCGATCGAGGTGCTGGGCGACGAGCAGGCGGGCGATGGGCAGGATGGGGACCGCGAGGCGGTGATCCTGGCCGGCCCGACCTGCGACAGCGCCGGCGTGCTGTATGAGCGTGCCGACTACAAGATGCCGATGGGTCTGAAGGCCGGCGACCGCGTGCGCATCCATGCCACCGGCGCCTACACCACGACCTACTCGGCCGTCTGCTTCAACGGCTTCGCGCCGCTGCAGCACTACTGCATCTGAGGAGGCGGCGGGGCGGCGCCCTGCCCTTCCCGAAGCTGGTCCAAGAAAATGCCCGCCTGCCGGATCAACCCGGCGGCGGGCTTTTCTTTTTCTGTCGGCCAGTTCTTGTGCAGCCTATTTCTTGGGCAAGCCGAGACGCGGATAAAGAAAAAGGCCGCTTCCGATCAACGGAAGCGGCCTTTTCCGGTGCGTTCGCCGGCCGGCGTACAGGCACTCATTCGCGCCAGAACGGCTTCGACATCTCACGCTCGGCATCCAGGCGGTTGAAGCCGATGTCCTGGAGCATACGGTCGTCCAGATAGCCCAGCTCGCGGCGGGTCACAACACGCTGGCGCCACAGGCCCAGCAGGTTCGAGGCCATTTCGACGACATGGGAGAAGGTGGAGGTGCTGCGGCCGGTCTCGGCCGAATGCAGAAGGGTTGCCATGATGAAGATTCCTGAGATGTCTTGTTATGGAGGGTCCGCCGGTCGGCGATCACGTCCCCCTTGTGTGGAAATATAATTACGCTCCTTTGAGCCATGTTGCCACCCCCGGCGGCAACATGCCCGCTTTGCAGGCAGCGAAGAACTCGCCATGGAATGTCACCGATCTGTGGCAAAAGCGTCATTACGGATACTTACGGTTTGGCAGACGGACAATAGCAGGCACTAGCACCTTGCCGGCCTGGACAAGACTGACCCACTTGGGTCATGTATTGTTTTACTTACGGATCAATCGAGCGGACCTGCGGACAGGCATATGAGCGGCATCCACACCCTTGACGGCGCACCCGGCACCCAGACCTTCGAGACCATCGGCTTCGATGGCGACGACACGCTGTGGCACAATGAATCCCTGTTTTCGATGACGCAGGACCGCTTCCGCGCCCTGTTGGCCCATGCCGCCGACCCGACCGATCTCGACCGACGCCTGCTGGAGGCGGAACGGGCCAACCTCCGGGTCTATGGCTACGGCATCAAGGGATTCGTGCTGTCGATGATCGAGACGGCGATCGCGGTCACCGACGGCAACGTCGCCGCCCGCGACCTGCAGAGCCTGATCGACTTCGGCAAGGCGATGCTGGACCATCCGGTGGAACTGCTGCCCGGCGTGGCGGAGGTGGTGGAGGCGCTGTCTTGCCGCTACCGGCTGGTTCTGATCACCAAGGGCGACCTGTTCGACCAGGAAAGCAAGATTGCCCGCTCCGGCCTGTCGGAGTTGTTCCACGCGGTGGAGATCGTCAGCGAAAAGGACCCGGCAACCTACCGGCGGGTGATGGACCGCCACGGCATCGACCCGGCGCGCTTCCTGATGGTCGGCAACTCGGTCCGGTCGGACATCCTGCCGGTACTGGCGACCGGCGCCCATGCCGTCCACATCCCCTATGCCATCACCTGGGCCCATGAAGAGGCCGAGGTGCCCGACGACCATTACCGCCGCCTCGACTCGGTGCGCGACCTGCCGGCACTGCTGGCGGCTTGGTGAGGAGCCTGATCGATGACCCTGCTTCCCCTGCCCGACCTGGACGGCATCGCCCCCGAAACCGGGGGACCGGCTGCCGACCGCATCCTGTCCGGCACACCCGTCTTCACCACCTGGAACGGTTACGAGTCGGACGACGGCAAGCGGTTCGCCGGAACCTGGCGGTCGACTCCGGGTTCCTGGCGCATCGTTTATGACGAGTGGGAGTATTGCGAAATCCTGGAGGGCG
>JBKHVJ010000063.1:0-3191 GCA_046570145.1 Alphaproteobacteria bacterium | reverse complement strand
GTTCTGGGGCCGGGACCGCGCACAAGCCTGCGGACACCGGACATCCTGCACAAGCCCGCTTCAAAGGCTGATATTCTGTATACAGAATACGTTGAATATCGTCAACATGGATCGAAAGGGGTGGGTCGATCATGCTGAGTCTTGTGGTCCTGATGCTGGCCGCCTTCGCGTCGGGTGCGTTGAACGCCATTGCCGGAGGTGGCGCCTTCATCACCTTTCCCGCCCTGCTGTTCGCCGGCGTGCCGCCGGTGGCCGCCAATGCGTCGAGCACCGTGGCGTTGTTTCCGGGGCAGGCAGCCAGCAGCTGGGCCTACCGGCGGGAGATTGCGGCCGGCGGTCAGGTGAATGTCCCGATCTTCGCCGCCCTCAGTCTGATCGGCGGTCTGATCGGCGCCCTGTTGCTCCTGCTGACGCCGAATGCGGTGTTCGCGCGCTTCGTGCCCTGGCTCCTGCTTTTCGCGACCGCCGTCTTCGCCGTGGGGGCCTATGCGCCGTGGATCGTGTCGCGGTTGCGGCTGGGCGGGCGGAGCGTGCTGGTCGTGCAGTTCGTCATCTCGATCTATGGCGGCTATTTCGGTGGGGGCATCGGCTTTCTGATGCTGGCGGCGCTGACACTGTTCGGGCTGCGCGATATCCACGCCATGAACGGGCTGCGGCTGTTGCTGGCGATGCTGATGAATGCGGCGGCGGTCGGCGCCTTCATCGTCGCCGGGGCGGTGTCATGGCCCGAGACGACGGTGATGGCGGTCGCGGCAATGGCGGGGGGCTATGCCGGCGCCATGGGGGCGAAACGGGTCGATCCGAAGATTCTGAAGACGCTGGTGGTGCTCATCGGAACGGCGCTGACCCTGTACTTCTTTGCGCAGGGAGCCTGATCCGGTTGGGGAAAAAGCAGGTGCCGTATTCTCGTCAGTTCCCCACATTCCGCATTGACATACGGTATGTGGTATACCAAACTCCAAGCACAGTTTGCGCGACAGACTGTTGGATGCCGCTGCAATAGCAACCGGTCAGCCGATGGATGCGGCCGGTGTGGGCAGGCTGGCGTCGTCCAGCCCCACAGCATTCAAAAAGCGAAATCGGGGGAGAGGGGAATCCGGCATGAAGATCTGCATCTACGGATCCGGGGCCATCGGCGGCTATCTCGGCGTTCGCCTGCACCAGGCGGGTGCCGAAGTCAGTCTGGTGGCGCGCGGTGCGCATCTGGCGGCGATGCGCGAGAACGGCGTCACCCTGCTGATGGGGGAGGAGAAGACCGTCGTCCATCCCCGCTGCACCGACAATCCGACCGAGCTCGGCCCGCAGGACTACGTCATCATCGCGCTGAAGGCCCATTCCGTCCCCGGCGTCGTCCCCGCGATGCAGCCATTGCTCGGTGACGACACCGCCGTCGTCACCGCGGTCAACGGCATCCCCTATTGGTATTTCTACGGCACCGGCGGTGCCTTCGACGGCCGTACGCTGGAGACGGTCGACCCCGGTGCGGTGCAATGGAACGGGCTGCGGCCGGAGCGCGCCATCGGCTGCGTCGTCTATCCCGCGACCGAGGTGGTGGAACCCGGCGTCATCCAGCATGTCTATGGCGACAAATTCTCGCTGGGCGAACCGGACGGAACGAAGTCGGACCGCGTCGTCGCCCTGTCGAAGGCGATGGAGGCCGGCGGCCTGCGCGCGCCCGTGCTCGACCGCATCCGCGACGAGATCTGGCTGAAGCTGTGGGGAAACCTGTGCTTCAATCCGATCAGCGCCCTGACCCACGGCACGCTGGAGGTCATCTGCGGCGATGCCGAGACCCGCGCCGTCGCCAAGGCGATGATGCTGGAGGCCAAGGAGATCGGCGACAAGCTGGGCGTCCATTTCCGTGTCGATGTCGAACGCCGCATCAACGGCGCCGCGGCGGTGGGCGCACACAAGACCTCCATGCTGCAGGATCTGGAGCGCGGCCGGCCGATGGAGATCGACCCGCTGTTGTCGGTGGTCCAGGAGATGGGACGCATGGTCGGCGTGCCGACGCCGACCATCGACGTGGTGCTGGCCCTGGTGAAGCAGCGCGGCGAGACCGCCGGCTGCTACAGCCGGCCGCAGCCCGCGGCGGCTCCGGTACCGGAAGTGGTGGCGGCCCAATAAGCAAGGCCCCGCTGAGCAACGCAGGTGGCGCGGCCGGCGCGGATCCCGAAGGAGCGGGCCGGCCGCATCGAATGGGGGAGGACCGTCATGAAGGTCGAGGACATTCTCCGCAAGAAGGGCACGCGCATCGGCATGGTGCGCATCAACGAAACCGTCGCCACCGCGCTGCGCCTGATGAAGGCGGAGAACACCGGCGCGCTGGTGGTCAAGGACGTCTGCCGGACCGAGGGCAACACGGTGGTCGGCGTCATCTCCGAACGCGACGTGGTCCGCGCGCTGGTCGACCGCGGGCCCGGCATCCTGGAACAGGCGGTGTCGGCGCTGATGACGCGCGATCCCTATTGCTGCAGCCCGTCCGACCCGGTTCGCCATGTGCTGAGCCTGATGGACGAGCACGGCATCCGCCATGTCCCGGTGCTCGAAGGTTCGACCCTGGTCGGCGTCGTCAGCGTCCGCGACTTGATCCGCCGCCAGCTGGAAGACATGCGGGCCGACGACATCGCGCCGGTCGCCGCCGCCGGATCGGACGGCTGGGACTTTCCGGTCGTCGCCAACCAGTGAGCGGCGCGCGCGTGGCCGGCGCGGTTCCGTTGCCGGCCACCCGACTTCGCCCGCAGGACATCGCTGACTCCTGATTTTTGCCGCCTCGGCGCATGCCCGGCCATGAACCGGATGCGGGCGGACCGATGTGGGCGGACCATGCCCGCCGCCCCCCTGTCTGCTATCCCATGCCTGCTGCCGGCACTGGCCTTCGAAAGCAAACGACATGAAGATCGCCATACCCAGGGAGCGCCGCCCGGGCGAGCGCCGCGTCGCCGCGTCTCCCGACACCGTCAAGAAACTCAAAGCTCTCGGACTGGACGTGGTGGTGGAGAGCGGGGCCGGCCTCGGTTCCAGCCTTCCCGACGCGGCCTATGAGGCGGCGGGGGCCGCCATTGCCGCCGATGCGGCCTCGGCGCTGGCCGATGCCGACATCGTGCTGAAGGTGCAGCGTCCGCTCATCGCCGCCGAGGGTGGCGAGGACGAACTTGCGCTGATGCGCAAGGGCACGCTGCTGTTCGCCA
>JBKHVJ010000062.1:0-2965 GCA_046570145.1 Alphaproteobacteria bacterium | reverse complement strand
TGGCGAACAGCAGCGTGCCCTTGCGCATCAGCGCAAGTTCGTCCTCGCCACCCTCGGCGGCGATGAGCGGACGCTGCACCTTCAGCACGATGTCGGCATCGGCCAGCGCCGAGGCCGCATCGGCGGCGATGGCGGCCCCCGCCGCCTCATAGGCCGCGTCGGGAAGGCTGAAACCGAGGCCGGCCCCGCTCTCCACCACCACGTCCAGTCCCAAACCCTTCAGTTTCTTCACCGTTTCCGGTGAGGCGGCCACGCGAAGTTCGCCCGCACGTCGCTCCTTTGGAATGGCGACTTTCATTAGATAAGACTCCCCTGCCTCAGATACGCCGATCCCGGCATCCCCCATGGGTCATCGGCCCAGACGACGCGCATACATGCCGCATCCGTGTGACTTTGTGAAGCCGAACCCCTCGATGGTAATACCAGCCTATACAGTGCATCGCAACAAAGGGAATGGCTACGTGAGTCCATCGTACGATTGTTTCAGATATTAGGACAAATCAGCCACGGGCTGTTCAAATCCGCGCGGCGACGCAGGGTGTACGAAGGAACCGCCGCGACGCGATGACGCAGGCGCAGGCCCGCCCCGTCCGGCCGGGGCGCATCGTCGGCTTGCCAATCCCCCCGCCCGCCGATATTGTCCCGCCCCTGTTCCAGAACACCCCCATCGTTTGAGGTTTTGCCATGTCCGACGTCGGCGGCATCGCGGCTGATCGCCTGAAGTCCTTCGTCGAGCGCATCGAGCGTCTCGAAGAGGAAAAGCGCGGCCTGCAGGAAGACATCAAGGAAGTCTACGCCGAGGCGAAGGGCACCGGTTTCGACACCAAGATCATCCGCCAGATCATCCGCCTGCGGAAGATGGACAAGGCCGACCGCCAGGAGCAGGAAGCCATCCTGGAGCTCTACAAGGAAGCGCTGGGGATGGTGGAGTAACGACCCTGGAGGTGACGGCCGGTCAGTTGCAGCCGGCCATCATCAACCCCAGCGTCTTCTCGTCCGCCTCGTCCGGCAGAACCTCGCCGACGATGTGGCCGTCGAACATCACGGCGATGCGGTCGGACAGGGCGCGGATCTCGTCCAGTTCCACCGAGACCAGCAGGATGGCCTTGCCCTGGTCGCGCAGGGCCACCAGCCGGCGGTGGATGAACTCGATGGCGCCGATGTCGACGCCGCGGGTGGGTTGCCCGACCAGGAGCAGGTCGGGATTCCGTTCGATCTCGCGCGCCAGCACGATCTTCTGCTGGTTGCCGCCGGAGAAATTGGCCGCCGCCAGCGTGCCGTCGCGCGGCCTGGTGTCGTAATCCTCCATCTGACGGGCGCAGTTGGCGGCGATGGCGTCGCTGTCCAGCAGCACCCGCCCGTTCCAGGCCGGATCGTCCTGGAAACCCAGGATCGAACATTCCTCCGCCGAGAAGCCGGTGACGAGGCCGACCTTCTGCCGGTCCTCCGGCACATGGCCGACGCCGAGTCCGCGCAGCGCGCGGGCGTTGAAGCGGTCGGGACGGCCGGCCAGCTCCTCCCCCCGCAGCCGGACGGAGCCGCCGGCGACGGGCCGCATGCCGGCCAATGCCTCCAGCAGCTCGGACTGGCCGTTGCCGGAAACCCCGGCGATGCCGACGATCTCGCCGGCCCGCACCGACAGGCCGACGCCCTTCACCCGCTCCACGCCCGACGGGTCGCGCACCCGCAGCCCCTCGACCCGCAGCACCTCCGCCCCGGGCTTGGCCGGCGTCTTGTCGACGCGCAGCAGGACCTTGCGGCCGACCATCAGCTCGGCCAGCTGTTCCCGGCTGGTGTCGCGGGTGGCGACGTTGGCGACCACCTGCCCGCGCCGCATCACCGTGACATTGTCGGTCAGCTCCATGATCTCGCGGAGCTTGTGGGTGATGATGATGACCGTCTTGCCCTGCTGGCGCAGCGCCCGCAGGATGCGGAACAGGTGGTCGGCCTCCTGCGGGGTCAGCACGCCGGTGGGTTCGTCCAGGATCAGGATGTCGGCACCGCGGTAGAGCGCCTTGAGGATCTCCACCCGCTGCTGGGCGCCGACCGGCAGGTCGCCCACCGGGCTGTCGAGATCGACCTCCAGCCCATAGTCGCGGGCCAGCCGCGTCAGCTCCCCCCGGGCGCGGGCGAGCCCGCCCGACAGCGTCACCCCGCCTTCAGCCCCCAGCAGCACGTTCTCCAGCACGCTGAAGGGATCGACCAGCATGAAGTGCTGGTGGACCATGCCGATGCCGGCGGCCAGCGCGTCGCGCGGCGTCCGGATGGCGGCCGTGCGGCCGTTCACCCGGATTTCCCCGCCGTCGGCGCGCAGATAGCCGTAGACGATGCTCATGATCGTCGACTTTCCGGCGCCGTTCTCGCCGATCACCCCATGGATCGTTCCGGCCGGCACGGACAGCGACACGTCGCGGTTGGCATGGTTGGTGCCGAACCACTTGTTGATCGCCACCGTTTCCAGGGCGGTCGCGGAGCCGGCGGGCGGCGGGTTTTCCTGGAACTTTTCCTGGATCATCGGCGGGACCGGCCCCAAAGAGTGCATCAGGGCTTGTACGGCTTGACCGCCAGCGAGCCGGCGATGATCTGCTTCTCGGCCTCCTCCAGCTTGGCTTCCATCTCCGGCCCGATCAGCTTGCGGTTATGCTCGTCCAGCGCATAGCCGACGCCGTCCTCCTTCAGGCCGACGACGCGGTGGCCGGCCTTCCAGCTGCCCTCCTTCGCCGACTTCATGCAATCATGGACGACGACGTCGACCCGCTTGACCATGGAGGTCAGCACCTTGCCGGGATGGACGTGGTTCTGGTTGCTGTCGACGCCGATGGCGAGCTTGCCGGCATCGGACGCCGCCTGCATCACGCCCAGGCCGGTGGCGCCCGCCGCGGCGAAGACCACGTCGGCGCCGCGCGCGAACTGGCTCTTGGCCAGCTCGGCCCCGCGGCCGGGATCGTTCCAGGCGGCCGGCGTG
>JBKHVJ010000061.1:0-16486 GCA_046570145.1 Alphaproteobacteria bacterium | reverse complement strand
CGTATCCGGCATCGACCGCGGCCCGGCTGGCACCCACGGCGGCACCCAGCTTGTCGGCCAGAGCCTCCAGCATCGGGAAGTTGTCGCCCGACTGCATACCGCGCCCGCCGGAGATGACGATGCGGGCGGCGGTCAGCTCCGGACGCTCCGACTTGGTCAGCTCCGCC
The DNA here is from genome assembly GCA_046570145.1 of Alphaproteobacteria bacterium. Lineage (GTDB taxonomy): Bacteria > Pseudomonadota > Alphaproteobacteria > Azospirillales > Azospirillaceae > Azospirillum. Next base: position 16,319 of record JBKHVJ010000061.1, on the reverse strand, counting down.
GAGACGAAGCTCGACAGGCCGGCCGCACCGGCGCCCGCGACCTGCTCGACGGCTGCCGAACCGCCTTCGGATGCTGCGGTCTCGAAGGCGGTGGTGCGGACGGTGACGACCTTCACCGGATCGGCCGACTGCACGATGGCGATGGCGTTGCCGGCGTAGATCGGCCGCTTGAAGGTGTCGGCCGACACCACGGCGGTGATGTCGGAGATGGCGGCGACGTCCAGCAAGGCGGCGACGCGCGGCAGGAGGTTCTTGCCGGCCGAGGTGGCGCCGGCCAGCACATGGCCGTAGCCGCCGCCCTTGACGGCGGACACCACCAGCGGGGCGACGTCTTCCGGCAGCTGGTGCTCGTAAGAGCCGTCGTCGGCCAGCAGCACCTTCGACACGCCGGCGACCTTGGATGCCGCCTCGGCGGCGGCCTCGGCGCCCTTGCCGGCGACCAGGATGTGGATGTCGCCGCCGATTTTGGCAGCGGCGGTGACGGCGTTCAGGGTGGCGGGCTTCAGCGAGGCGCCGTCGTGGTCGGCGATGACGAGAATGTTGGCCATGGTCTTAGTTCATCCCCCTCAGATCACGCGCGCTTCGGTCTTGAGCTTGTCGACCAGCGTGGCGACGTCCGGCACCTTGATGCCGGCCTGGCGCTTCGGCGGCTCCGTCACCTTCACCGTGGTCAGCCGCGGCGTCACGTCGACGCCGAGCCCGTCCGGAGCAACGGTCTCCAGCGGCTTCTTCTTCGCCTTCATGATGTTGGGCAGCGAGGCGTAGCGCGGCTCGTTGAGGCGCAGGTCGGCTGTCACCACCGCCGGCAGCTTCAGCTCCACCGTCTCCAAGCCGCCGTCGATCTCGCGCGTCACCGCGACCTTGCCGTCGCCGGGCACCACCTTCGAGGCGAAGGTGCCCTGGCCCCAGCCCAGCAGGGCGGCCAGCATCTGGCCGGTCTGGTTGCAGTCGTCATCGATGGCCTGCTTGCCGAGGATGACGAGGCCGGGGGCCTCCTTCTCGACCAGGGCCTTCAGCACCTTGGCGACGGCCAGCGGTTCGGTCGTCACGTCGGTCTGCACCAGGATGGCGCGGTCGGCACCCATGGCGAGAGCGGTGCGCAGGGTCTCCTGGGCCTGGGTCGGGCCGACGGAGACCACGACGATCTCGGTCGCCGTGCCGGCCTCCTTCAGACGCACCGCCTCTTCGACGGCGATCTCGTCGAAGGGGTTCATGCTCATCTTCACGTTGGCGGTCTCGACGCCGCTGCCATCCGCCTTCACGCGGATCTTCACGTTGTAGTCAACCACTCGCTTAACGGGGACGAGGATCTTCATCGGTTGCTTCCCTCAACATGTGTGCCACTCTGTTTCGCGGCTTCGCGTAGTGCGAATTTCTGGATTTTCCCCGTAGAAGTCTTCGGCAATTCGCCGATGATCACCGTCTTCGGCGCCTTGAAATGGGCGAGCCGCGCTCGGCAATGCGCGATCAGTTCGGTTTCCGTCGCCGACGTCTCCGGCCTCAGTTCCACGAAGGCACAAGGGGTCTCGCCCCATTTGGCATCCGGACGCGCCACGACCGCCGCGGCAAGCACCGCCGGATGGTGGTAGAGCGCCTCCTCGACCTCGACGGAATTGATGTTCTCGCCGCCGGAAATGATGACGTCCTTGGAGCGGTCCTTGATCTGGACATAGCCGTCCGGCTGGACCACGGCCAAATCGCCGGAATGGAACCAGCCGCCGGCGAAGGCCTCCGCCGTTGCCTCGGGATTCTTCAGATATCCCATCATCGTCATGTTGCCGCGGAACATGACCTCACCGATGGTGACGCCGTCGGGGGGAACCGGCGCCATAGTGCTCGGGTCCAGCACTGCCATGTTCTCCTGCGCGGTGTAGCGCACCCCCTGCCTTCCTTTCCGGCTGGCGAGTGTTGCCGTGTCCAGATCTTTCCAATCCGGTTGCGGGGCGCACACCGCCGCCGGCCCGTAGACCTCGGTCAGACCGTAGATCTGGGTGATGGAGAAGCCCATCCGTTCCATCGCCGCGATCACCGGAACCGGTGGCGGGGCGCCGCCGATCAGCGCCTCGACCGGGTTGCCGATCCCGGATTTCCAGGCATCGGGCGCGTTGGCCAGCATCGCGTGCACCACCGGGGCACCGCAATAATGGGTGACGCAGTGCTCGCGGATGAGGGACAGGATCCGCTCCGGATCGACACGGCGCAGGCAGATGTTGGTGCCGGCGTTGGCGGCCATGGTCCAGGGAAAGCACCAGCCGTTGCAGTGGAACAGCGGCAGGGTCCACAGCATCACCGAATGCCGTGGCATGCCCCAGTCGATCATGTTCGACAGGGCGGCCAGATAGGCGCCGCGATGATGATAGACGACACCCTTGGGATTCCCGGTGGTGCCCGAGGTGTAATTGAGAGCGATGGCCTGCCACTCGTCCAACGGCTGCCCACCGGTAAAATTCGGGTCGTCGAGGGCGATGAACCCTTCGTAATCGACCGCGCCCATCCGTGCGCCGCGTGGACCTTGCCGATCATCGATGTCGATCACCAGCGGTGGCCGGTCGAGCAGGGCCAGCGTGTCGCGGACGGTCGCGGAAAACTCCGTGTCGGCGATCAGCACTTTGGCCTCGGCGTGCCGCAGCATGAAGGCCAGCGTGGGAGCATCGAGGCGGGTGTTCAGCGTGTTGAGCACGGCCCCGGCCATTGGGACGCCGAAATGCGCCTCGATGGTCTCGGGGGTGTTGGCGCCCATCACGGCGACGGTGTCGCCACATCCGACCCCCGCCGCCGCCAGTGCCGAAGCGAGACGGCGGCAACGTTCCGCCGTCTGCGCCCATGTGTAGCGCCGCGCCCCGTAAACCACCGCAAGGTGGTGCGGGTAGACCTCCGCCGTGCGGGCGAGCAACGACAGCGGTGTCAGCGGCGCATGGTTGGCCGCGGTCTTGCCGAGGCCGTCGGCGTGGAAGGGACTGTTGGCGGGCATGGTCCTGTCTGTTCCGTCCTGAAAGGAGGGGGCGCCACTATCAATGCCTCTACCGAAGCAGTTCGCGCGCGATGATCATCCGCTGGATTTCCGAGGTGCCCTCGACGATCTCCAGGACCTTGGCGTCGCCGAAGGCGCGGGACACCGGGTATTCGATCATGATGCCGTTGCCGCCATGGATCTGGACCGCCTGGTGCGCGGCCTCCATGGCCTTTTCCGTGGCGAACAGCTTGCCCATCGACGCCTCGCGGTCGAACCGCTCGCCCGCGTCCTTGCGCGCCGCGGCGTCGTACAGCATCAGCCGCGCGGCGTGGCCGTGCGTCGCCATGTCGGCGATCTTGAACTGCAACGCCTGGAACTCGGTCAGCGCCTTGCCGAAGGCATGGCGCTCCTTCATGTAGGCCGTCGACCGTTCCAGCGAGGCTTGCAGGATTCCCAGCCCCAGCGCGCCGATCAGGATGCGCCCAGTGCTGATCTGCGCCAGCGTCTGCTTCAGCCCCGACCCGACCTGACCCAGCAGATGGTCGGGCGTCAGCACGCACTCGTCGAAGAACAGCTCGTGCGTGGAGGAGCCGCGCCAGCCGATCTTGTGCAACTTGCGGCCGGAGGTGAAGCCCGGCGTTCCGGTGGGCACGATGAAGTTGGAGATCTCCTTGCGGCCGTCCGGACGGGTGCCGGTGACGGCGGCGATGACGATGGGGCCGGTGATGTCGGTGCCCGAATTGCTGATGAAGGTCTTCGATCCGGTTATGACCCAGTTGCCGTCGCGCAAGGCGGCGCGCGTCTGGATGTTAGCACTGTCGGACCCGGCGCCGGGTTCGGTCAACGCGATGCAGCCGACCTGGGTGCCCTCCAGGATCGGGCGGAGGAAGCGGCGCTTCTGCTCCTCGGTCCCGAAATTGTTCAGCAGGCTGGCGATGGTCGAGTTCGCCATGATCGACACGGCGACGGCGCAATCGACCCGCGCGATCTCCTCCAGCACGATGGTGAAGCCGAGCCAGTCGCCGCCGCCGCCGCCATGGGCCTCGGGGTAGGGCAGGCCGATGAAACCGAGTTCGCCGGCCAGCTTCCAGGCGGCGTAAGGAAACTCCTCCGCTTGCCAGAGATGCTCGGCGACCGGCGCGATCTCGTTTTCCGCGAAACGGCGGACGGCGTCGCGGATCGCCTCGTGATGGTCCTTGATGACGGAACTCATGATCCTGTCCTTTCGCGTGCCGCCGCCGTCAGGCCTGGACGTAGCTGGTCTTGACGGTGGTGAAGAATTCGCGGGCGTAGGCGCCCTGCTCGCGCGGGCCGTGGCTGGACGCCTTCCGACCTCCGAACGGCGTGTGGTAATCGACGCCGGCGGTGGGCAGGTTGACCATCACCATGCCGACATCGGCATTGCGCTTGAAATGCGCGGCATGCTTCAGCGAGCCGGTGACGATGCCGGCGCACAGGCCGAACGGCGTGTCGTTGGCAATGGCCAGCGCGTGCTCATAGCCGTCGGCGCGCAGCACCGTGGCGACCGGCCCGAAGATCTCCTCCCGGTTGATCCGCATCTCCGGCGTGGTTTCGGTGAACAGGGCGGGCGACAGGTAATGACCGCGCTTGGCCCGCGTCAGCAGGTTGCCGCCGAAGGCGAGCGTTGCACCCTCGCCGGTGCCGCATTCGATGTAGCCGAGATCGCAGGCCAACTGCCGCTCGTCCACCACCGGGCCAATGTCGGTTCCGGGAGCCAGCGCGTCGTCGACGGTCAGGCGGCGCAACGCCTCGCCGAGGCTCTTCACGAAGCGGTCGTGGATGCCGGAGGCCACGATCAGCCGGCTGGAGGCGGTGCAGCGCTGGCCGGTGGAGTAATAGGATCCCTGCACCGCGCAACGCACGGCAATGTCGAGGTCGGCGTCGTCCAGGATCACCAGCGGGTTCTTGCCACCCATCTCCAACTGGACCTTGGCAAGACGTTCGGCGGCGACCGCCGCCACCCGCTTGCCGGTAGAGACCGATCCGGTGAAGCTGATGGCGTCCACCCCGGCAGAGCGGGCGATGGCGTCGCCGACCACGGCGCCCGGTCCCATCACCAGATTGAACACGCCGTCGGGAAGGCCGGCGCGCGACAGGATGTCGGACAGCGCCCAGGCGCAGCCGGGCACCAGCTCGGCCGGCTTGAAGACGACGCAATTGCCATAGGCCAGCGCCGGCGCGATCTTCCAGGCCGGGATCGCCAGCGGGAAGTTCCACGGGGTGATCAGGCCGACCACGCCGACCGGCTCGCGCGTGATCTCCACGCCGACGCCGGGGCGGACGGAATCCAGCAGCTCGCCGCGCCCGCGCAGCACCTCGGCGGCGAAGAAGCGGAAGATCTGGCCGGCGCGCGTCGCCTCGCCGATGCCCTCGGGCAGGGTCTTGCCCTCCTCCCGCGACAGCAGGCGGCCGAGTTCCTCGCGCCGCGCCAGGATTTCGGTGCCGACCCGGTCCAGGATGTCGGAGCGCTCCTGGACGCCGACGGCGGACCAGGGCTTGAAGGCGCGCCGGGCCGCCGCGACTGCGTGTTCGACCTGCGCCGCGTCGGCGACGGCGTAGCGGCCGATCACGTCGTCGAGATCGGACGGGTTGACGTTGACCGTGGCGTCGCTGCCGGCCAGCCATTCGCCGTCGATGAAGTTCTTGTGGATGGTGGTCGTGCTGGTCATCGCAATCACCCGGCCGGATAGGAATCGTTGAGCATGCCCAGATAGTCGTCGGCCGTGGCCGTCCGCGGGTTGGTGGCGTGGCAATGGTCCTTCAGCGCCTTTTCAGCGATCTCCGGCAGTTGCGCCCGCTCCAGCCCCAGCGCCTCCAGCCCGGAGGGCAGACCCAGGCGGCGGTTGAGATCCGCGATGAAGGCGGCGGGATCGCCGTCCTGCGGCAGTCCCATCGCCTCGCACAGCGTTGCCCATTTCGCCGCGACCGCCGGCTTGTTGAAGCGCAGCACGGCGGGCAGCAGGATGGCGTTCAAGGTGCCGTGATGCAGCCGCAGCGGCACGGCACCCAGCGGATGCGACAGGGCGTGCACGGCGCCGAGACCCTTTTGGAACGCCATCGCGCCTTCCATCGCCGCCATCATCATGTTCCAGCGCGCCTCGCGGTCGGTCCCGTCGGCGGTCGCCCGCTCGATGTGGCGGACACCGCGCCGCAGGCCGTCCAGGGCGATGGCCTCGGCCGGCGGGTTGACCGCGGGGGCGAGGAAGGTCTCGATGCAATGGGCGATGGCGTCCATGCCGGTCGCCGCCGTCAGCAGCGGCGGCAGGCTGAGCGTCAGTTCCGGATCGCAGATTGCCACCTTGGGCAGCAGATGCGGGCTGAGCAGGCCCAGCTTGCGGCCGTCGCGCATGACGATGACGCTACCGCGCCCGACCTCGCTGCCGGTGCCGGCCGTGGTCGGGATGGCGACCAGCGGAGCCACCTGGGCGGTGATGCGGGCGGCGCCGCCCTCCACCGCTGCGTATTGCTGCAACGGGGCCGGGTGGGTCGCCAGCAGCGCCACCGCCTTCGCCAGATCGATCGCCGACCCGCCGCCGACCGCGACGATGCCGTCGCAACCGTGGTCGCGGTACAGGTCCGTGGCGGCGACGACGGCGTCCTCTGTCGGATTGGGCGGGGTGTCGTCATAGACGACGGTGCCCTCGCTGTCGCCCATGGCGTCGAGCACGCGCTGGAGCAGCCCCGCCGCGCCGACGCCCTTGTCGGTGGCCAGGAAGGGACGGCGGATGCCGAGCCGGCGCAATTCGGCCGGCAGCGTGCCGAGCGCGCCGTAATCGAACTGGATCGTCGTCAGATAACTGATGGTCGCCATGATTTTCCCTCGGATTTCTTCGTGAGCGCGTCAGTCGCGGAACAGCCGGTCCGCCATGCGCGGCAGCGGGTCGAGAACGCGGTGCGGCGGGCAGTCCATCAGGTCGATGACCTGGGTCTTCGCGTCGATGCCCGGCGCCACCTCGGTCAGCACCAGACCGTCCGGCTCCACCGCGAAGACCGCCCGTTCGGTGACGATCTTCGCTTTCTGCCCGCGCTCCGCCACGTTGCGCAGCAACGGGTAGGTGATCTCGTCGACCCGCTCGACGAACTTGCGGACCTTGCCCTCGCGCTGGATGGTCAGCCGCCCGTCGCCGACCACCACCCCCAGCCCGGCGGTGGTGAAGGTGCCGGTGAAGACAAGCTCGCGGGCGTTGTAGGCGATGTCGATGAAGCCGCCGGGGCCGGGGTTGGCGGCGCCGAAGCGGCTGACGTTGACGTTGCCGGCCCGGTCGAACTGGGCGAAGGCCAGCGCCGCCGCCTCGCAGTTGCCGCCGTCGATGAAGTCGAACTGCGACGGACCGTCGATCAGCGCCTCGGGGTACATGTTGGCGGAGAACTGCCAGCCGCTCATGACCACGCCGCCGAAGGGGCCGTGTTCGGTGGTGAAGTTGTAGCGCAGCAGGCCGTCGTCGGCGAAGGCGCCATCCTCCATCATCACCGTCGGCACGTCGGACGAGGCGCCGAAGCCGAAGATGGTGACCACGCCCGGGCGCACCTCCGCCGCCGCGCGCCGCGCGATGACCTTGTCGGCGCCCTGCGGCAGCCGCTCGGTCGTCCGCCCGTCGAAGATCTGGCGGCCGAGGTAGCGGTCGTCGTAGCGGATGCCGGTGGTCATCATCGGTTCGGGCGCGACCACGACATGATCGACCAGTTCGCCCGGCACGCGCACCTCATGGACGGACCGCGAGCGGCGGGGTACCAGCTTGCGGACCTGCGCGATCACGGTGCCGCCCGACGCCTTCACCGCCAGCGCCACGGCCAGGGCCGAAGAGGTGATCGGCTCGTCCTCGAAGCTGAGGTTGCCGTGCTCGTCGGCGCTGGTCGCGCGGATGAAGCCGACGTTCAGCGGCCAGGTCGGGTAATGCAGGTATTCGTGGCCGTCGATGCTGTGCAGGCGGACCAGATCCTCCCGCGCCCGCTCGGTGTATTTGCCGCCCTGCTGGCGCGGGTCGATGTAGGAGCCGATGCCGATGGGTGTCAGATAGCCGGGGCCGCGCCGCGCGACCTCGCGCAGCCAATGCATGGTGGCGCCGATGGGCCAGCAATAGGCCTCGACCCGGTTCTCGCGGATCAGGCGCATCATCTCGGGCCGCTTGCCTGTCGCGGGGTCCAGCGCGTTCAGGTAGTTGCCAGACACCACGCGCTTCATCAGCCCTTCGATGGCGACATGGTCCATTCCCTTGATCCCCAGCGCGTCACCGACGCTGACCGGGAAGAAGAAGGTGAGGTCGCGCGGGCTGCCGGTGTCGCGGAACCGCTGGGCCAGCGCGCCGAGCAGGGCGTCCGGAGTCAGCCAGCCGATCACGCCGACGCTGGCCACGGTCTGGCCGGGCTGGATGAGCGCGACCGCCTCTTGCGCGGTGCAGACCTTGCTCATCGCGGCGTCACTCCTGGAAATGGATGATGTGGGTGCAGACGCAGACCGTTTCGCCGTGCTGGTTGGTCAGCGTCGCGTCGGCCCACAGCCGCTTCTTCGCGTCGTCGGCCCGCACGATGCGGTAATGGACGGTCAGCGTGTCGCCGATGCGGACCGGTTTGGTGAAACGGACGCGGTCATAGCCGTAGGACACGGCCGGGCGACCGGCCCAATCGAGGTATTTGGTGACGGCGCCCGACACGTAGCCGACCATCATCGACCCCTGGGCGACGCGGCCGCCCAACCCGACGCGGCGGGCGTATTCCTCGTCGCAATGATTGGGATGGTTGTCGCCGCTGATACCGGCGAAGGCGTAGATGTCGTATTCGCCGATGGTGCGCGTGTAGCTGGTCTCGGTGCCGATCAGCGTGGAAACCGGGCCGCGATGGTTGATGCGGGGCGGCGGATACTGGTGTTCGGACATGGGAATTCCTCCGGGAAAACGGGGGCGTGTGTGGCCGTCAGAGCCGCTCGGGCGCGAGGTCTCCCTCCAGCGCCAGCAGGGCTTCGAACAGGAAGTAGTCGCCCCAGATCAGTTCATGGGCGGTGGCGGCGCCGTTCCGCTTGTTGAAGCAGCCTTCGGTCAGGATGCCGGGTTGGCGGGCGTCGCCGGGGGCGGTCGGCGTCAGATAGCCGTTCACCAGCGCATCCACGGACTTGCGCGCCGCCGCCTCGTAGCGCTCGCGGTGTTCGGGAATCAGCGCCGCCAGCTTCAGCAGGGCGGCGGCGCCGATGGCGGTGGCCGAGCTGTCGCGCTCGGTCGCCGGGATCGCCGGGTCGTCGAAATCCCAGAAGGCGACCCCGTCGGCCGGAATGTTGGCGAGCCACCAGTCGGCGACGCGGACGGCGTCGGCGCGGAACTCCGTCTCGCCCCGCGCCAGCGCCTGGGCCAGCCCGATCATCGCCCAGCCCTGCGCACGGCCCCAGGTGCTGTTCTCGTGGATGCCCTTGTGGGTGTAGCGGCGCAGCAGGGCGCCGGTCTCGGGATCGAAGCTGGCCGACTGGCAGACCGACCCGTCGTCGCGTACGCACAGCGCGACATGCTGGAGCAGATGGTTGCGGGCGACCACCGCCGCGTCGCCGCCCTGGGACAGCAGCAGCGCGATGGTTCCCGGCAGGGCATCGATGTTGGCCTCGTTCACGCCGACGTCGAAGGCCTCCTCCGCCTCGGTGCCGAGCGGGATCAGCCGGGCGCGCGGGTTGTACATCCGCATCAGCCCGGCGGTGCCGGCGGCGGCGAGGTCGCGGGCCACCGGATCGCCGAGCAGGACGTCGCCGAGGCCGGCGCCGTACCAGAACAGGAACCCCTTGAAGACGGAGTTGGAGTCCGCGCGGACACGCAGCCGCGAGGCCCAGTCGCGGGCATGGTCGCGGTAGGCTGTGTCGCCTGTGCGCAGCGCGGCAAGCCACAGCATGCCGCACCAGAAGCCGCCGGTCCAATCACCGGCCGGGCTGCGCACCCACACGCCGTCGGCCGGATCGGCGTAATGGGGAAAGCCCGAACCGGGCTGTGCCAGGGTGGAGTCGACACGCGCCAGCACGCGCGCGATGGCGTTGGTCCGATCAATCATGATGCGTTTCCTCTTGGCGGTTCGGTCGCGCAGACCGTTTCGGTCGCCGATTGTCCGCATTGCCCTCTGTGATATGGGCGATGATAAGGATTGCTGAAAGCAACCGTCCAATATATTATAGAAGCGTTATTTATACGGAAAAGATATAAATATGGATCTGCGCCATCTCCGTTACTTCGTCGCGGTCGCGGAAGAGCTGAGCTTCACGCGGGCGGCCGAACGGCTGCACATCGCCCAACCGCCGCTCAGCCAGCAGATCCGCCAGCTTGAGGACGAACTCGGCGTCTCCCTGCTGTACCGGACGCGCCGTCATGTCGAGCTGACCGACAGCGGGCGCATCTATCTGGAACTGGCCCGGCAGATTCTGCGGTCGGTCGAAGCGGCGGCGGTCCAGGCCCAGCGCGCCCAGCGTGGCGAGATCGGGCAATTGGCGGTCGGATTCTTCGAGCACACCTCCTACACCGTGCTGCCGCCGATCCTGCGCGCCTATCGAGAACGCTATCCGATGGTCGATGTGCAATTGCGCTGGTTTCCGGTCGTCGATCAGGTCGACGCCCTGTTGCGCGGCGATATCGACGTCTCGTTCCTGCGGCCGGTCTTCAATTCCGAAGACATCACGAGCGACTCCCTGCTCAAGGAGCCCTTCGTGCTCGCCGTTCCGTCGGACCATCCCTTCGCGGAGCTGGAGACTGTGCCGTTCGCCGACTGTGCTTCGGAAAGCTTCATCATCTACAGCCAGAAATCGGCCCCGGACTTTCACGGCATGATCGCCGGCATGTGCGCCGCGGCCGGCTTCGTTCCCAAGGTCGCTGCGGAGGTGGCGCAGGTCTACACCGCGCTCGGGCTGGTCAGCTCGGGCGCCGGGATCGCGTTCGTGCCGTCCGCCGTGCGCCGGGTGCATTTCGAGCAGGTCGTCTACAAGACCCTGTCGGGCGACGACGCCCGGATCGAGGTGCTGTTGGGATGGACGCAACGCACGCCGTCCCCCTTGTTGAAGGCGTTCATCGATACCGCGAAAACGGTCGTGCGCGGCATGAGCGCGCCGACGCCGCGCGCCGCTGGATGATATGGAACAAAGAAAGCCCGCCAAGCCGTCGGGCTTGGCGGGCGTGAGGCGATGTGACGTCGGGTTCTACTTCTTGACCAGCGGACAGCCGCCGTCTTCCAGCGGACGGAAGGCCTCCTCGGCCGGGATCGTGGCGCGCAGCTTGTAGAAGTCGCCCGGCTTCTTGGATTCGGACGGCTTCTTGACCTCGAACAGATAGAGCGGGTGGATCTTGCGGCCATCGGCGCGGATGGTGCCCTTGCCGAACAGCGGATCGTCGGTCGGCGTGGCCTTCATCGCCGCGACCACCTTGGCGCCGTCGCCATCCTCCTTCAGCGTCGCCACAGTCTTCAGATAATGGGTCACCGCCGAATAGACGCCGGCCTGGGCGCTGGTCGGGAAGGCTCCCCGGTTGGCGGCGGTGAAGGCCTGGGCGAACTTGCGGTTCTCGTCGGTCATGTCCCAGTACCAGGCTTCGGTCAGGATCAGGCCCTGCGCGGCATTCAGTCCCAACGCCTGCACGTCGCTCATGAACACCAGCAGGCCGGCGAGATTCTGACCGCCCTGGGTGATGCCGAACTCCGCGGCCTGCTTGATGGCGTTGATGGTGTCGCCGCCGGCGTTGGCCAGGCCGATGATCTTGGCCCTTGATGCCTGTGCCTGGAGCAGGAAGGAGGAGAAATCGGTGCCGGGGAAGGGGTGCCGGATCCTGCCCAGGACCTTGCCGCCGTTCTTGAGGACGACGGCCTCGGTGTCCCGTTCCAGTGCATGACCGAAGGCGTAGTCGGCGGTCAGGAAGTACCAGCTGTCGCCGCCGGTCTTCACCACCGCCTTGCCGGTGGCATTGGCCAGGGCCCAGGTGTCGTAGGTCCAATGGATCGAGTTGGGGGTGCAGGCGGCGCCCGTCAGGTCGGCGGTTCCGCCGCCGGAGACGATCATCACCTTGTTCTTTTCCTGGACCACCTGATTGACCGCGAGGATCACCGAGGAGGTCGGCACGTCGACGATCATGTCGACCTTGTCGACGTCGATCCATTTGCGGGCGATGCTCGACCCGATGTCGGGCTTGTTCTGGTGGTCGGCGGCCACGACCTCGACCTTCAGCCCATGTTTTTCAGGCTGGAAGTCCTCGACGGCCTTCCTGGCCGCCCAGATCGATCCCGGTCCGGACAGCCCGGCGTAGATCCCGGACTGGTCATTCAGCACGCCGATGCGGACGACGCCATCGGTGATCTCGGCGTGCGCCGTGCCAAGGCTCAGCAGAGCGCCGACGCACAGGCCGATGGAACTTCCCTTCAACATGGCTTCCTCCCCTCTTGGATGTGTTTGTGGATGGCGCGCGGAGCGCCTCATCAGCCGTCCGCGGATCCGGAGCGTGCATCGCCCAGGACGCGGCGGCGCAGATCGTTCAACTCTCCGGCGATGCCACGCCGGAAAGTCAGGACGCACAGGATGAAGATCGCCCCGATGATGATGGTCACGAAGGATCCGACCTTGTCGGCCAACTCGTTCTGAAGCACGACGACCACGCCGGCTCCCAGCATCGGGCCGATCACGGTGCCGACACCGCCCAGCAGCGTCATCAGCACCACCTCGCCCGACACGTGCCAATGGACATCGGCCAGCGTGGCGAACTTGAACACCAGCACCTTGGTGGCGCCGGCCAGCCCCGCCAGCCCGGCCGACAGCACGAAGGCGAGCAGCTTGTAGCGCGCGACGTCGTAGCCGAGCGAGGTCACCCGAGCCTCGTTCTCGCGGATCGCCTTCAGGATCTCGCCGAAGGGCGAGTGGATGGCCCGGTGGATCACCCACAGCCCGAAGACGACGATGGCCAGAACCACGTAATAGAGCGTGGTGTCGTCGGAAAGGTCGATCAGGCCGAACAGGCTGCCGCGCGGCACGCCCTGCAAACCGTCCTCGCCGCCGGTGAATGGCGCCTTCAAGAAGACGAAGAACATCATCTGGGCGAGCGCCAGCGTCACCATCGCGAAATAGATGCCATGGCGGCGGATGGCGATCAGCCCGAACACGGCGCCCAGCAGCGCGGCGGCTCCGGCGCCGAGTGCGAGGCTGGGCAGGGTCGGCAACTCCCACGCCTTCAGCGCGTGGGCGGTCACATAGGCCGCCGTGCCCAGGAAGGCGGCGTGGCCGAAGGACAGCAGCCCGGTGTAGCCGAGCAGAAGATTAAACGAGCAGGCGAACAGACCGAAGCACAGGACGGTCATGCCCAGCACCGGGTAGGTCACGAACGGCGCCGCCATCGCCAGGGCGAGAAGGGCTAGAATGCGGACGCGGTTGACGGTGAACCGGTCAAAAGTGACGGGAGTGTCGGTCATCGGTTTTATCTTTCCTTGCCGAACAGTCCGGCCGGCCGTAGGAGCAGCACGATCGCCATGATGATGAAGACCATGGTCGAGGAGATTTCCGGGTAGAGCACCTTGGGGATGGCTTCGACGACCCCGAGCATCAGCCCGGTCGCGATCGAGCCGACGATCGATCCCATGCCGCCGATGACGACCACGGCAAACACGACGATGATCATGTTGGAGCCCATCAGCGGACTGACCTGGAGCACCGGAGCCGCCAATACGCCGGCGAAGCCGGCCAGCCCGACACCAAGCCCATAGATCAGCATCACCATGATGGGGACGTTGATTCCGAAGGCTTGCGTCAGCTTCGGATTCTCGGTGGCGGCCCGCAGATAGGAGCCGAGGCGGGTCTTCTCGATGACGAACCAGGTCCCGACGCAAACGGTCAGCGACGCGACAATCACCCAGGCCCGGTATTTCGGCAGGAACATGAAGCCCAGATTGAAGCCGCCGGTCAGGCCGTCCGGCATGTCGAACGGCTGGCCGGCGACGCCGAACCAGTGCCGGAACATGCCCTCGATCACCAGCGCGATGCCGAAGGTCAGCAGCAGCCCGTAGAGATGGTCGAGCTTGTAGATCCATTGCAGCAGGGTGCGTTCGACGGCGATCCCGATCAGCGCCACCGCCAGCGGCACAAGGATCAGCGACCACCAATAGCTGATCCCCCAGTAATACAGTCCCATCCACGCCAGGAAGGCACCGATTATGTAGAAGGCGCCATGAGCGAAGTTGATGATGTTGAGCATCCCGAAGATCACCGAGAGCCCGATGCTGAGCATCACGTAAAAGGATCCGTTCACCAGGCCGAGGACCAGTTGCCCCATGAGCGCCTGGATGGGAAAACCGAAGATCTCGGTCATTCTCCAAACCTTCCGAATTATGTGGTCGCGGCGCCTTCCAGGGGCGCCGTTGGGGGCGCCGTTTGGGGGCGCTTTCGGGGGCGTCGCAAAGGAGCGCCGGTGCGGTCAGACGCCGAGATAGTCGCGCAGCAACCCCATCTTCGACGGCAGGTCGCGTCGTTCGATTTCCGTGGCCACCCGACCATGCTCCACGACGTACATCCGGTCGGCCAGCGGCGCGGCGAAGCGGAAATTCTGCTCGACCAGCAGGATCGTATAGCCCTTGGCCTTCAGATCGCGGATGATCTCGCCAAGCTTTTCGACGATGACCGGCGCCAGCCCTTCGGATATTTCGTCGAGCAGCAGCAGGCGGGCGCCGGTGCGCAGGATGCGGGCCATCGCCAGCATCTGCTGCTCGCCGCCGGACAGGCGGGTCCCCTGGCTGTGGCGCCGTTCCTTCAGGTTCGGGAACATGGCGTAGATTTCCTCCACGCTCATGCCGCCGCTGGCGACCTTGGGCAGGAGAAGCAGGTTCTCCTCGCAGGACAGGCTGGAATAGATGCCACGCTCCTCCGGGCAATAGCCGACACCCAGCCGCGCGATGCGGTGCGGCGGCAACCGGATGACATCCTTTCCATCGAGCATGATCGACCCTGACCGTCGCCCGGTGAGTCCCAGGATGGCGCGCATTGTCGTGGTGCGCCCGGCGCCGTTGCGGCCCAGCAGCGACACGCATTCGCCTTGGTTGACGACGAAGTCCATGCCGTGCAGCACGTGCGATTCGCCGTAGAACGCGTGCAGATCGGTGACGCGCAGATATTCGACGGGCGTATGCTCGATCCGACGGCTCATCACAGTGCCTCCACCAGTTCGTCGTTGGCGGCGGACCCCATGTAGGCCTCGATGACGCGCGGGTCGTCCGACACCTCGGCGTAGGAGCCCTCGGCGAGGACGGCTCCGCGGGCGAGCACGGTGATGGCGTCGCTGATGCCGGCGACGACCTTCATGTTGTGCTCGACCATCAGGATGGTGCGGTTGGCCGACACCCGCTTGATCAGGTCCATGACGCGGTCGACGTCCTCGTGCCCCATGCCCTGGGTCGGTTCGTCGAGCAGCATCACCTCGGGGTCGAGCGCCAGGGTGGTGGCGATTTCCAGCGCCCGTTTCCGGCCATAGGGCATTTCCACGGCGGCCATGCCGGAAAAACTTTTCAGCCCGACAAGGTCCAGAATCTCCGCTGCCCGGTCGTTCAGGCCATCAAGTGACCGGTTCGACTTCCAAAAATGGAGGGAGGTCCCGAGACCGCGCTGCATGGCCACGCGGACATTCTGAAGGGCCGTCAGATGCGGAAACACCGCCGAGATTTGAAAGGAGCGCACGATGCCCCGGCGCGCGACCTGTGCCGGCTTTTCGCCGGTGATGTCGGTCCCGTTGAACAGAATCCGGCCACGGGTCGGTTCCAGAAACTTGGTGAGCAGATTGAAGCAGGTCGTCTTGCCTGCGCCGTTGGGTCCGATCAGCGCGTGGATGTGTCCGCGCTGGACCTTGAGATCGACGCAGTTGACGGCCGTAAAGCCCTTGAATTCCTTGGTCATGCCATAGGTCTGAAGGACGAAATCGTCCATGGCGCTTCCTCTTTCCGTCCCGATTTGTCTTTCCTAGCGCAAGAAGGCGCATGTAACGCGGTAACCGTGACCATTGGTTCACAGTGACCGCGCGAGAATCGCCAGCATCCACTGGATGAGAATTGCTGGCGGACGGGATTGTTGGTACGGAAAGACTGTAGGGCAGAGGATAGGGCGCCACAAATATATTATTAGTATTTTATTTATATCGGCTTCATATAAGGCATCGTCCATCGACACCGAATCGAGCCCAGCCGCGCGGATGGCCGCACGGTCCGGGCATCGGTCGCTGTTTCCTGAGTTCGGGGCTTGGTTCAGGCTGACCTTCCCCCGGCAGAAAGGACACCGGGTTAAGCGGCTCGAAGCTCGGCCTGGTCCGGGGTGATGTAGCCGAGAGCCGAGTGCAGTCGCTGGCGATTGTAATAGCCTTCGATGTAGGCGAACAGA
>JBKHVJ010000060.1:0-8080 GCA_046570145.1 Alphaproteobacteria bacterium | reverse complement strand
CGCGAGGCCGAGCGTGCCGCACGCTCCAACCGAAACCGCACCGAACGCCGCGCGGCCGATCCCGCCTATGCCGAGCGGCTGCGTGCCGGCGACCGGGAGCGCCAGCGCCGACGACGCCTGCGCGAGTCGATCGGCCGCCCGGAGCCGCCGGACTCCCCCGCGGTTCCCCTGCCCGACCTGACCGAGACCGAGGCCGCCCGGCGCCTGACGCTTCATCTGGAGCGGAGCACCGACGCGCAGGCCGTGCAGTTGCGCCGCCGGCCGGAGCGTGTGCGGCTCTATGCGGAGGCCTTCGCCGTCTATCGCACCCTCTCGGCCGGCGGCGTCCGGCCGACACGCGGCGCGCTAGCGGCCCTGCTGAAATCGCGCTTCGGCCGCAGCGTCTCGCCCTCCCAGGTCCAGAAGCTGCGCGACCATGTGGAGGCGTTCGCCACCCCCGGCGGGCCTTGGGCACCGGGCGGCGCCGATACGCCGACACCTGTCCGAACGAAGGGCACCGCGAAGGCCGATACGGATAGTCACGCATCACCACGGGAACGCCGGTGAATCCGAACCCGGAACCGCCCCCGTAGGGCCGGTTAATATAGTTAATTATCCATTAACGCTTCCCTGACCAACGATTCCGCCCTTTGCCGAATGGATGGCGGCGCGTGACGCCTTGTATCGGCCTGATTCATGTGAAAGATTGCTCTGCCTGCGCATGATTATTTGTCGCAACCAGAAGGTTTGCCATCACCATTTGCGGCAGTTCTAATCCTGTCTGTCTTCGAACGGTTGAAGGCTGAATACCGTAAGCTATCGATCCAACCATTGGATGAGCCGAAAGACACGGAGATTTCCGTCAAGGGATGGGTGTAGGGTGTAGACAAAGCGCCTACGGAATTGACTCTGGTCACGCCGGAAATAATTCAAACCTGTAACAAAGCAACTCCTGCGAATGTTTCTCCGTCACCGATACCTATCGGAATATGGCTTCCATATACCAATATTCAAAAGTTTTCTCTTGAAATTTGGAAAAGAACGTGCAAACAATCATTTCATTCTCGCAAAGAGAGGCGATGGAAGACTGGCTATCGGAGACCAATGGACATGAGTGAACCGACGGCGCGCAAAAGAGGACGACGCGGATCGCCGGAGTCCTGGTCTGTTGATGCCCATGTCGGGCAACGCGTGCGGATGCGCCGGACCTTGCTGGGGATGAGCCAGGAAAAGCTGGGCGAGGCTATAGGCCTGACCTTTCAGCAGGTCCAGAAATACGAACGCGGCTCCAACCGCATTTCCGCCGGGACCCTTTATCGACTGGGCCAGGTTCTGGACGTTCCGGTGAGCTTCTTCTTCGACACCTACAACGATCCGGATGGATCACGCCGCCGCCGCGGCTTCGAGGAATCCGACGACAACGACACGCAGATCAGCCGGCGCGAGGCGCGGCTGCTGCGCCTGTGGCGCGCCGCTCCCTCCCATGTGTCGGACGAGCTGCTGTCGCTGCTTTCCGCTCTCTCCCCTGAAATCAGGGAACCACCGGAGGGATCCGGCGAAGAAGGCGACGAGGATGGCGAGCAGCCGCCCTTTGACGGCGCTCCGCCTTCCGGCGACACCGGCCGGAGTGATGGCTGGAACAGCGCGGCGCCAGGCACCGTCATCGAGGCGGATGGAACCCGCGCTTCCAGCCGGGCGATCCGCAGCGACACGCCACGGGTCAAGGCGTCCGCATCTGCCGATGCATCGGGCAAAGGCAAGGGGAAGCGCCGCCGCCATGGTGCGGTGTGGGACCCGACCGACATCCTGCGCGCGTCCAAACCGTCGCCCCGCAGTTGACGGCAGGATGAGGAGGCCGGTTCCGGCAAAGCGGATCCGCCAGAGCGCCATGGCATCCCAGATGCCCCAAACGAAAAGCCTCGCATACCTTATGCGGGGCTTTTCAGTTCGGATGCACACAATCGGCAGAGCGCCGGCGCACGGCCTTACCAGCTGCGCACGGGGCCGACGTCGAGATGAACGAAGCCGCTGCGCGGATAGAAACCGACTCCACCACCCTGCATGGCCTTCGCCGTCTCGGAAATGGCGCGGAGCTGCGTGTCGGGCAGGCGGATGTCGATGGCCATGCCGCGGGTATGGTAGCTTTCCTTCGCCACCCCGCGCGACCGGCGGCGCGCCATCGCATTGGTGCGGCGGGAGCGGTAGCCGCAGATGACCTCGAAGGGATCGTCGGACCCGACGCTCTGGTGCACGCGGGCGAGCAGGTCGAACATGCGCGGGTCGTAATGGCAGACCTGCTTGGCGCGATGGTCGCGCAGGAGAACGTCCAGCTTGCGCAACGCGTCGGGCTTGTAATGACCGTCGGCCCAATAGACGCCGTCGAAGCGCTCGTTGGTGTTGATGTTGTGAAGGCTGAGGCGCCGGACACCGCCGGCCAGGGGCGCCGCTTCGACCGAACCCGATCCCAGAAGGACCGGAGCCGCCGTTACGCCGGTCACCACGCCACCCGTCACGACCCTGGCCGCGACACTCGTCACCATCCCCGACGCGACCGGAACAGCCGCAGACACCGCCGCGGCGGCAAAACCCAGGAACCCGCGCCGCCCCATGGCCGGAGCGGCACGCTCGTCATCCCCCAAAAGCATCCCCGAACCTCGTCGTTTTGCGTTTTGGCCGTTCTACGATGTGGCCGTTTGGCGTCTGGCGGGTCGCTTGGCGCCCACGTTAGGTGTAAACCTTGTAACCAACGCTGTTTCGGAGCGCTCCGTCTGGTGGGAAACGTCTCCGAACGGCTACTCGTATAGGGAAGGTCATCGGCCCAGGCAATCAAAAAATTTCGCACTGTGATCTTATTGCATAGGCGAGGTCATAGGACGGCGACGGGAAAGCCACACTGGACGAGTGTTCGCGGAGAATTCGCGCCGTACGCCTCGCCTTCCATTATTGCGTTGCATAGATTGATCGCAAGGGCCGTGCCGCACCCTTTCCGATGCGCAATGGCCCGCCGTGACAGAGGGTTCCGACATGACCGTATCCGCCGACTTCCGCAAGCCCCGCAAGCTGGCCGTCCTGGCCATGGCAGCCGCATCGGCGCTGGCGCTGCTCGGACCTGCTTCGGCGGACGCCCTGCCCTACCGCGACACGTTGACCCAATGGGCAGACCGGCTGGACGGCGCCGCGGCGGAACTGGACCGCGCGCCCCCCCAGGTCTCCACCCGCATCGGCGAAGGCGGGACGATCAAGCTGGGTAGCCGCGGGGAGCGGGTCGCCCGCCTGTCCCAGAGGCTGCTGGAACTCGGCCTGTTGCCGGCCGACATGGTATCCGACACCTTCACGACGGACGTGGACCGCGCGGTGAAGGCCTTCCAGCTTTCGCAGCGGATGAAGCCGGACGGGCTGGTCGGCGCCGGCACCCGCGCCGCACTGGACCGCACGCCGGTCGAGGCGGCAAGCCTGATGCGGCAGAGCGCGGCGGCCATGCGCAGCTTCCGCGACACCGCTCCGGACGATGTGCTGGTGGTGAACCTGACCGACCAGACCACCACTCTGGTCCGTGGCGGGGAGGAGGAGCTTACGATGCGCGCCATCGTCGGCCGGCCGTCGCGCGAGACGCCGCTGCTGACCGATCGCATCACCCACATCATCGTCAACCCGACCTGGACCGTTCCCCCCACAATCCTCAAGGAGGACAAGCTGCCGATGCTGCGGGCCAAGGGGGTTCCCGGCATCCAGAACGCCATCGTCTATCTCGACGGGCAGGAGGTGGCTCCGGAAACGGTCGACTGGTACGGCGTCACTCCCGGACGGGTCCGCATCGTCCAGCAGCCGGGCGACCACAATGCGCTGGGCCGGTTCCGCTTCAATCTGACCAACCCCTACGACATCTATCTGCACGGCACCAACGAGCCGCGCCTGTTCTCGCGGGAGCTTCGCTCGATCAGCTCCGGCTGCGTCCGGCTGGAAGACCCGCGCCGCATGGCCGAACTGCTGCTCCGGGGTACCACGGTCACTCCCGCGCGGATCGATCGGATGCTGGAAAGAATGCAGCCGCAATGGGTGAAGCTGGCGACGCCGATGCCGGTCCAGTTCGTCTACTGGATCGCGACCGTGGAGGCGGACGGCGCCGTCCGGCTGCACCCGGACATCTATGACCGGCTGGACGACGCACCGGCCACCGCGTCGGTCCCCTCGTCCGCATCCGATCCGGCGGTGCCGGCCATCGCACCGGCGGCAGCGCCGGCGCCGGCACCGGCAACCCAGCCGCCCGGCACCGGCCGCGCCGCCGTTCCGGCGGACAAGTCCGGCACCGCCGAAGGCGGACCGGCTGCGGCGGAGAAGTCCCCGGCCTGACGGCCGGGGCATCCGATCGGACGGTGACGGTTACGCCCGGCGGCGGGTCTTCTTGCTGCGGTTGGGGGGCACCGCGGTGGAGGCGGCTTCCTCGGGTGTGGGCCAGACTTCACGGTCGCCGCGCATGGGCATGCCGAACTCGTCTCCCTGATCGGCCAACCCCGGCTGTTCGCCCTGGTTGGCGACGGCCAGCACCGGCTCCACCGGCTCGGTCCGCATCGCGGTCGCTTCCGGGCCGCCGGCCGGGTTGGGCTTCAGCGTATCCCGATAATTGTCCTGGATCGCGATCTCTTCGCTGGCCAGTTCCCAATTGGCCTCGGCGCGGCCCTCCGGCCGGCCCTCGTGTTCCCAAATCTCATGCGCGCGCCGACGGATGCGGCTTTCCAAATCCTCGGCCATACGGGTCTTCTCCTTCACGGCTGGGGGTTCCTCTTATGAACCCCGCGACCGCCCTGCCGGTTCCGATCCTGTCATTGCACGCCGGCTGTGCCCCGTGGCCGGTCGGGCGGCGTCCCACCGTTTCCGAATGGCAACGGCCGCCCGAAATCCGCCGGAATTGCCGCAATTCCGCCGCTTGTCGTTTGAATTAATACCTTTGGGATGATATTCCACCGCCATCAACCGGCGGTCCCGCAAATTGTGGCTGGGCCAAGCTACGGGACCGATATGTTGCGCATCTTCTGGCCGACCGCCGTCTCCACCGCCTCCCCCGTCCGGGTAGCCGACGCCGTCCGCGGCCTTGGCGCCGCTTCGGCCTCCGGGCTCCGGACCGGCCGTTCCGGCGGTGGCCTGTTGAGTGCCGCGCTGCTGGCCTGCGCTCTCGGCCTGCCTGCCCTGCCCGCCGCCGCCGCGCCCGACACCCGTCCCCAGCGTCCGCCCGCCGCCAAGGCGGAGCCGGAGAAGTCCAGCGCCGCACCCGCCAAGGCGGAAGACAAGCCGGCCACCGGGCCGGTGCTGCAGCTCGGTATCTATTCCCGCGACGGCGATGCGTGGTGGAGCTGGAAGAGCCTGCAGCAGCGCCAGCCCGCCCTGGCCGCGGACCTGACCGCGACAGTCATGCTGCTTGACGGCAAGAGCGAGGCCGGGGGCGTGGCGCTCTACGCCCAGGTGGGCAACGGGACCGATCCGAAGGTGCTGTGCCGCCGCATCGTCGGTGCCGGCTTCGGCTGCCTCGTCGTCGACCGTCCGCCGGCCTCGGCGACGCCCGCCCAGCCAGAGCCGCTCCCGGTCGCGACCGCCAAGGCCGCTCCCGACGCCAAGGCTCCGGCCGCCGCCATGATCACCGCACCGGCACCTGCGGCGCCCGAACCGCCCAAGCCGCCGGCCGTGACCGTTGCCGTCGCGCCGCCCGCCGCGGCGACAACCGAGGCGCAACCCCAGCCTGCGGTCAAACCGGAAGTGCCGTCGGGGACGACGACCTCCGTCCTGGCGCCGATCGGCACCGCTGCCGCCGCGCCGATGGCGCCGCCGCCCCCGTCGGTCGCCGCCGCCATCCCGCCGGCCGAAGGGTTGATCATCTACAACGAGGAAGACGCCCGCACGATGGCGGACATCGAGCAGCACAGCCGCCGCAAGGGCCGGCTGCGCTCGGTGATGCCGGATTCGCGCTATGACGTGATGCCGGCGACGCTGAAGAAGGAAAACTGGAACCTTTGCGCCCTGACCTTCGATGATGGGCCGCACCGCACGGTGACCCGGCAGGTTCTGGACATCCTGAACCGGGAGGGCGTGCGCGCCACCTATTTCCCGGTCGGGCGCATCGCCGAACGTCAGGGCGAGCTGATCCGGGATTTCGTCGCCGGTGGGCACGAGATCGGCAACCACAGCCTGACCCATTCCGACCTGCGCAAGATGGACGCGGTCGCCGCGCGTTACGAGATCGCGGAAACCAATCGCATCCTGCGGGAATTCGGCGCCAATCCGGTCCTGTTCCGCCCGCCCTACGGCCGCTATTCGGCCGAGCTTCTCGCGGTCGCGCGGGAGGAGCGCATGGGATCGGTCCTGTGGTCGGTCGATACGCGCGACTGGCAGGTGCGCAACGCCGACAAGATCGTCAGCCAGATCAAGCTGGGCGGCATGCCGGGCAACGTCTTCCTGATGCACTCGACCTATCCCAGCACCGCGCAGGCCCTGCCGCGCGTGATCGCGGAGCTGCGGGCCAAGGGCTGCGAGTTCGTCACCCTGTCGGAATGGCTGGATCGGGCCCGCAATCTGGCTCTGCCGAAGATCGTGAACGCCGGCATGCCGGTGCCCGCCAATGGCCCCCCGGCCGACCGCCAGTAAGGAGCGCGCACGCCCTACCGGGCGCCCTTGGCATCCTGCTGCTTGCGGTTCTGGCCATATTGCCGGATCGCCCCCTCCACCTCCGGCGGCAGGATCGTCCAGGTGGCGCCGAAGGTCGGACCCTTCACCTCCACCACCGCGACGGTCGCGGCAAAGGTGAATTTGCCGGCCGGATCGTCGACACGCACCGACACCCGGGCATTCTGTCCAACGATCAGCGATCCGTCGAAACCACGGGCGACGAAGCCCTTGGGCGTCAGCGACACGATGGGAAAGCTCTTGCCGTCGCACTCCACGACGCTGACAGCCATGCGCCCGGCCGCCTTGGCCGGCTTCTGATCCTTCACCGTGACCTTCAGGAAGTTGAAAAGCCCCATCCCGCGCCCCCAGAAAACCGCCCCGCACAGCCAGGGAACGGGCGAGCTCCGCCCATTTGCCATCCACTGCCGTCCATGTCCGCGATTAAACGCGGGCACGGTTCCGGGGGCAATCGTTTCCTGCCTTCGGGGTAGTCCGTTCAGGCAAAACCCTGAGTGGGTGGAAGCTCAGCGGCGCACCGCACCTTGCACGTCCGCCCAGGCGCGATGCGCCCGCCTGACCGACAGCAGGGCGAAGGGCAGAAGGGTGACGAGGACCATCGCCATTCCGGCCATGATCGACAACGCCCCCAACGCATCGGAGGCGGGAAGCCGCGCCGCCAGGCCGGCCAGCAGATGCAGGATCAGCGCACCCAGCACCGATGCCGCCAGCAGCGGGCTGGCAAGGGCGGTCAGCAAGGCCATGGCCCCCGCCTGCCGGGGCCGCCCGGCGGCCTCCCCGCCGCTCGTCGGCCAGTCGGCACGCACTGCCGCAGATCGGACCGCCGCAGATCGGACCGCCGGGTACGGCATGCCGGCGACGCCTCGCACAACGCTCCGCATGGGCACCTCCGCTCTGGCTGTTCTTCCGCACGCCTGTTCGACAACAGACGAACGGGCACCCTCAACCGGCAATGTCAGGCATCTCAGATCCGACTGGCCAATTCCGATAGGCCAAATCCGACTGAATTGGTCGGGGTACCGACTGAATCGATGGTGGAACTATAGGATGCTTTTTCCAGCTTGGCCAAAATCCAAACCGATTACCCCATTACGCATGACCCACGCCGCATGTCTGCCTAAAGTGCAGGCGTCGAACGTACAGGTCCGGCAATTGGACACGCCATATGCCGTGGCCGCCGGCAAAGCCCGCGGTCTCCACAGAGGCTGTGGATAACTGTGTGGGCAAGCCGTGGGCAGCCCCGATTCGCACTAGGCGATTCAAGGCCCCTATGGTGTTTGCCCAAAATTCAGGCATTCTTATTAAGCGATTGATCTATAACAAGAAACTTCTATTCCGAGCCCCAGGGGCTTGGCCGGCGTGTCAACCGAAATCTGTCACATTCCGCCATTTCCCTGGATTTCACACCCGGCTGTGCCTTGTTGACAAC
>JBKHVJ010000059.1:0-27141 GCA_046570145.1 Alphaproteobacteria bacterium | reverse complement strand
CTGTCGGGCGATTTCCTGTGGGAACGGGCGGCGTCCACACCGGTCGGGCGGCGCCCGCTCAACCTTGAGCGCCAACGTCGGGCTGCCTGACCACCATGTTCTTAGATCGTTCTGCCTTAGCGTTGTTTAGCTGACACTTATCGCGCTGCCCTCCTCAAGGAGCGGTTCGGCATCGACCACGCGACCGTCCAGGTCGAGCGTGATGGCTGCGCCCATGGCGAGGACTGCCGCCCGTACTGAACGTCCTGCCAACCGGACGTTTCTTTCACCGGGAGTGTTGGAGCCGTAGGTCAACCCACGGGAGTGTAGGCATGGAAGGAAGCGGCGGATTCGGCTGGATGACCCTGGTCTGGGTGGGAGTGCTGCTGGTGGCGCTCTTGGCGGCGCACTGGGGAGCCGAACAGTTCTCGAGCCCGCTGAAGAAGCTCCGCAAGCAGTGGGGCTTCTCCGTGGCCGCGGGCGGCGCCTTCGTCGGCCTCGCCGCCGCCAGCCCGGAGATCGGCATCAACACCTCGAGTGCATTGCGCGGGTCGGCCGACATCGGCCTGGGCGTGACGCTGGGGTCCAACATCCTCGCCATCCCGCTGATGGTCACCGCTGCCTATCTGGCCACCCGCAAGGCCGACATCCCCGACCACCAGGGCCACGAGCGGCACCGCCGCGAACACCTGCTGGCGGTCGACCCGAGCGCTGTCACGGTGCAGGCGCTCCCCTATCTCGCCATCGTCGCCCTGTTCGCCATCCTGACGCTGCCAGCACCCTGGCGCGGGCTCCAATCGGTGGACGGCTGGATCATGCTGGGCGCCTACGCCGTCTACCTCGCCCAGGCTCTGATCCGGGGTCGGGAGAAGGGGGAGAAGGTTGAATGGCAGACGAAAGAGGTCCTACTCGCCACTGGCGGCGTCGCCGCCTTGGCGGTCGGCACCTACTTCGCGGTGCGGGCGACGGAGAACATCGCCACGGCCTTCGGGCTGTCGAAGATCGTGGCCGGACTGTTCATCACCACGCCGGTCGCCGCCCTGCCGGAGGTCTTCGCCACGTGGAACGTGACCCGCAGCGGGCAGGTGACCTCCGGCGTCACCAGCGTCATGGGCGACCACGCGGTCACACTGACCATCGCGCTGCTCCCCCTGGCGCTCGTCGGGATGCCGGTCTCCAACCTGCTGCTCTTCTCGGTGAACGTGGCATTCGTCGCGCTCATGCCCATCCTGTACGCCGCCTTCATCCACTGGAGCGGCCGCGGCGAGCACGGCTTCCGGCGCTGGCACGTCTTCGCGTTCATCGGGACCTACGCCCTCTACATGCTCCTGATCATCTTTTGGGTGCAGCCCTTCGGCGGCGGGCAGGGCGGAGGCCAGTAGGACGTGGAATTCTCCCCGTCCTCCGGAGTTGGGACGAGGGAAGCGGTGAGAAGCATCATCCAGGCAGAGAGAGGGAAAGCGATGGAGTACCTCAGCGTTCTGGCTTTGGCCATCATGCCCGCGCTGGGGAACTTCTCCGGCGGCCTGCTCGCGGAGTACGTCCGGACAACCAGGCGCACGCTCAGCTTGGCGCTGCACGCGGCCGCGGGCATCATCGTCGCCGTAGTCGCCATCGAACTCATGCCCGAAGCGCTGGGTGGCGCACCTCCGTGGACCGTGGTCCTCGCGTTCCTTCTCGGCGGCGTCTTCTCGGTCGTCCTGGAGCGCGGGGTCGATGCCCTGAACGACCGTTTCGGTGGTGGTGAGGCCAGCACCGGCGCCTGGATGGTCTACGCGGCGGTCGCGGTCGACCTGTTCAGCGACGGCCTGATGATCGGGGTGGGCTCGGCCGTGTCGTTCAGCCTGGCGCTCATCCTCGCCATCGGCCAGGTCACCGCGGACATCCCGGAAGGCTTCGCGACCATCGCCAACTTCAAGGACAAGGGCGTGCCCCGGTCGCGGCGGATCCTGCTCTCGGCGTCGTTTGCCATCCCGGTCCTGCTCGGCGCCACGCTCGGCTACTGGCTGCTGCGCGACGCGGATCAAATCTGGCAGCTGTCCGCCCTGGCCTTCGTCGCCGGGCTACTGCTGATCGCCGCCATGGAGGACATGATCGTCGAGGCGCACGAGGCTGCCGCGGACACGCGCTGGTCGGCGCTGTCGCTGGTCGGCGGGTTCGCCCTGTTCACGCTCATCGCCTCCTACTTCGAAGCGTAGCGAGGCAGGTGCACCCGCAGCAAGGTGCTCACCAGGACGACGGAATGTCCTCAGCTTCCCTCGTCGCTGAACGGTTCTTTCCGCCAGCCTCGCGGCGCGGGCGGTGGAATCATAAGCGGGGCGGAGTCGACCACGCCGCCCGGCGAGATGGTGGGGAACTGCGACTGCGCCCAGCGGACGACCTGGACGGCCGGGCTGTTGAGCAGCAGCTTGGCCAATGGCACCGCCCAGACCACGCGATCGACGATGTCGTTGGGCCGGTACGCGGCGTCGGCGATGCCGTCGCCGTTCAGGTCGAAGGCCGGGTTGTCGCTCCAGTAGTTCCCGCGTCCGGCGACCGACCAGTCGTAGAGGCGCGAATCCGCGTACTTCACCTGGGTCCGGTTGCCCACGAAGGCGTTGCCCGTCAGGCGGTTCCCCTCGGACCCGGTGGTCATATGGACGCCCGTCTCGCAGCCCTCAAAGCGGTTGTCGGAGAAGCCATTGGCGTTCGAGTTGAAGATGAACAGGCAGCGCTCCGGCCCGCCGCGCACCACGTTCCGCTCGATCAGCGAGCCGTTCACATAGTTGATGGCGATGCCCTGGTAGCGGTCGCCCTCCGATAGGTTGTGGCGGACGACGAGGCCAGTGGCGTTCATCAGCGCGTAACCGAACTCGTTGCCGTAGGAGGCGTTGCCGCTGACCTGGAGGTCGTTGGCGTACATCACGTGCACGGCGAAGCGGACGTTGCTGATGCGGTTCGCCGCCAGCCGCGCCTTGCGGGCGGTCGTCGCGAGGATGCCGTCGTGGCTGAAGCTGACGTTGTTCTCCACGACCTGCGCGCCGGGGGCGCTCGTCACCTGGATGCCGTTGCCCTGGTGGTCGAGCCGGAGGTCCTTCCGGCCGATGACGGTGTTCCGCCGGATGGTAACCTGCGCCGCGCCCGAGACGACGATGCCGTTCCGGTTGTCCACGAGGCGGTTGTGCTCCACGACGGCGCCCGCCGCCGCCCGCTCCAGGTGGACGCCCGCGGGCTTCTGGTCCTGGTCCGCGCCGCCGTCGCGGATCTCCAGCCCGCGGATCGTCACGTTCGGCGCGGTGACCGTGATGACGCTGCCCAGCCTCCGGCCGTCCACGACGGCGCCCGGCTCGCCTTCCAGCACCAGAGGCCGGTCGATGACGACCGGGCCCTGATGCCTCCCCGGCTTGAGGCGCAGCACGTCGCCGGGCGCCGCGGAGGCGATCGCCCGAACCAGCGCCTCGCCGTCGGACGGCACCTCCACAACCGCGGCGGCCGCCCGCTCCGGCAGGCCCGCCGCCATCATGGCCAGGGCCATCCCCAGGGCAAGCCGCGGAGCACCCCGGCGCCGGACGGATGCGGACGGAGCTCCCTGCATCAGTGGCAATAGCCGATCCCCACGGCAGGCACGGCGTTCGATGCGCCCCGGACCGCATCCGGGATGACATGGCTGACGGTGGAGTGGCGGAGGTCCACCACCGCGACCTGCCCGGTGTCGCTCAGCGCGACATAGAACTTCAGACCGTCCGGCGAGGCGGCCCCGGCTTCGGGTACGCCGGGCAGCGCGAGCGGGGCGAAGCGCCGCCGGTCGCGCAGATCGACGGTCTGCACGCTCCGCGTCTCCCGGCTCATGCCGATGGAGACGCTCTGGAACAGCCCCAGGCCGAGACCGCTGACCTCGGCCGACATCGGGATGCGCGCGCTCTCCTTCAGCGTCCAGGTGGAGACGATCGACAGCGCGCGGCCGCCCGCCACCGGGATCAGCATGAACTGGCTGTCCGCGCTCGGCAGCATCCGGCCCACCGGCGGCGGCAGCCGCAGCCGCGGCGCCCGGGTCAGCGTCTTCAGGTCGAAGACCGACAGGACGCCCTTGTCCCCCTGCACGGCGAACGCCGTCCCGCCCCCGGGATCGGCCGCGATCTGGAGAACGGGGCCGTCCCTGCCGTCGACGGGAAGCTCGGCCACCATCCGCCCATCGGCCGGGTCTACGAGGCCGATCCGGCTGCCGTGCGCGACGAGGAGGCGGCCGTCCGCGACGAAGACCATGGACCGCATGCCTTTGATGCCGGAGATGCGCGTGGTCGGCCCTCCGGCGGGCCGGACGAACTCGACGGCTCCGGCATCGGGATCGGCGACGGCCAGCACCGTTCCGGCGCAGTCGAGTTGCAGCAACACCGGTGCGACGCCGGTCTCCACCACGCGCGTCACAGTGCCGCCGACCGCGTCGACGACGTAGAGCTTCGGCGCGGCGGCGTCGCTGGCCACCAGTTCCTTGCCGCGGCCGAGCGCCACGACGTGCCGGGGCGCTCCCGGCAGCTTGATGCGCGTGACCACGGTGTCGGACGCACTGTCGATGACCGCGATGTCCGGATCAACCGCCGAGCTCACGAAGATGAAGCCAGCCGGGTCCGGCGCCGCCCGCAGGGCGGTTGGCGCGGCGGTCAAGCTCAGGACGGCACCGGCGAACAGCACGCCGCGCCACATGGACGCCTCCGTTCCCTTGAGTGACCACATGGTACGGTTCCGGAAGGCCCGCCCGAAGTGCTCCGACGGGGTAGAAGCGTCCCCGTTCCATCACGTAGGAGGCACTTCCTTAATCCGCCACAACGCCCGCGCCGTGGCACGCGCAATTACGCTCGGCCTGCTTCGGTGGACACGGGTCCGTGCCGAAGGAGCAGAAGACGCAGCAGTCGCCCGGGTTCGGCCGGAGCAGCGCCCCGCAATGCGGGCAATCGTAAAAGAACTGGCAGGCATCCGTCGGCATTGTCTCGGTCGATGCGCCCCCGCACGTTGGACAGGTGATGGTGGACTCCAGTTGCATCTGCTCGCTCCTACTGCTGCTGCGCCGACGGGAATCCAGCCTTCGTGGTGGCATCGACCAGGGCGGAGACCGTGGCCTTGGCGTCGTCGAAGGTGACGACGGCGGTCTTGTCCGCCATGGAGACCTTGACATCGCCGACGCCGGGCACGGCTTTGAGGGACTGCCGGACCACGATGGGGCAGGTCGCGCAGGTCATGTTCTCGATCGTCAGCCGGACGGTGCGCTCGGCGGCGAGCGCGCCGCCGGAGGCCAGGGTCAGCGCGACGAGGGCGGTTCCGATCAGGCGGGTCATCATGGTCGTCTCCGTCAGGACAGCAGGAGGGGGGCGGTGTAGGGGAAGGCCAGGGCCACGCCGACGAGGACGGCCGCGCCCCAGAGGGCCGCCTTCACCAAGCGGTTGGGCGCGGGTCGGGTGCAGGCCGGGCCGTCGCAGGCGGGCGGCCTGCGGTAGACGCGCCAGAGCCCGGCGCCCAGGCAGCCGAGGGCGGCCGCGACGAAGAGCGGCTGATAGGGCGCCAGGGTCGTCAGGTTGCCGATCCAGGCGCCGCTGACGCCGAGGCTGAAGAAGACGAGGGGCAGCA
This sequence comes from Alphaproteobacteria bacterium, assembly GCA_046570145.1. GTDB lineage: Bacteria > Pseudomonadota > Alphaproteobacteria > Azospirillales > Azospirillaceae > Azospirillum. Next base: position 21,564 of record JBKHVJ010000059.1, on the reverse strand, counting down.
CGCAGCACGACGAGGCGCCGAAGGCGCCCAGGAGGCCGCCAACGGCCAGCAGCCCCGGCGGTAGGTCCCGAGCGCTCCGCTCGCGCTGCTGGGCATGGCGCGCAGCAGGTACCGATGTCTCTGGCATGCTCTGGCTCCTTTCTGCCTTTCCTGGCAGGATGGGGCCTGTAGTAACTACAGATTCAAGGGTGAATCCGGTGAAACAGGTCACGAAATCGCGTGCGGCCGGACTGACCATCGGCGCGCTGTCCCGGCGCACCGGCTGCAACATCGAGACGATCCGGTTCTACGAGAAGCAGGGGCTCGTCCCGGCGCCGCCGCGGACGGAGGGCGGCCACCGGGTGTACGACGGAACTCACCTGCAACGACTGGGCTTCATCCGGCGCAGCCGCGACCTCGGGTTCACGCTGGAGGAGGTCCGGGCGTTGTTGCGCTTGGCCGACGGCCATCACACCTGCGCCGAGGTGCAGGCCCTCGCGTTGGAGCACCTCGATTCCGTCCGGCGAAAGATCGCCGACCTTCAGCATCTCGAGCGCACGCTGTCCGAGACCGCGGACCGCTGCACTGGCGGTGATGTGCCGGACTGCCCCATCCTCGATACTCTATTTTCGGGAACGTGCGATCCGACGGCTCGATAGCACTTCGGGCTGTCCCACTTAGATGAACAACCGACGTAGGTGTGACAGCCCCTGTTCCGCAAGGCATTCGGATCAGCGCCCCTCCGGGTGGGCCTGTCCTGATCCGATGTCGACCGACGTTCCGGCCGCGCGCTTCTCGAAGTCGCTGACCAGCAGTTCGATCTTGACCCGCCAGCGCCCCGGGGCTGCGAACTCCGGCCCTCGGAGGACGTACCGGCCGGTGCTGACGCGCTCCATGGTGCGGGAGATCTCCTCGATGCCTAGGGCCGGGTTGTCGATGCGCAGCATCGCCGCCACGACGTCCTTCGGCGTCCCGTCGGCCTCGGAGGAGACCCGGAGCTCCACCGCGTTCGTGCCGGGGAGGCCCGGGGTGACCTGCAACGCAAGCTCGTAGGCCCCCGCCCACATGCGCAGCATCCTGCCGGGTGCCACCTCGTGCGCTTCGCTACCCACACCGGTGCCGTGCCCGCTGCCGGGCGGCGGCACGCTGGTCAGCGCGGCCGTGAGGGCGAACACCCCGGCGGCGAGCACGCCTTCCCCGACGATGGAGCGCCGCAGCCGTGCCGGTGCCCGCTCGTCCCGCTCCAGGGCGGGCGCGAGGCGCATCTTGTTGAGCGCCGCCAATCCCAGCATCGCCGCAACGGCGGTGACCTTGGCCAGAAGCGCCAAGCCGTAGGTGGTGGTCGCCAGCGCCGCCCAGCCCCCCACCAGATGCCAGCCCATGACCAGGCCCACCGCGACCAGCGCAGGCACGAGCGCCACCGCCATTCCGGAGAAGCGGGTCATCAGGCGCGCGACGCCGCTGCGGTCGGCGTGGCGCGTCGCGGCGGCGAGCGGCCGGAAGGCGCCGATCCAGAACGCGGCCGCCAGCAGATGGAAGACCAGCAGGGCGCTCAGCCAAGCCGCCCCATGCGGCGCGGTGTGGCCGGTCAGGGCGAACGACCCGGTGACCATCACGGCGCCCGGGACGCCGAGCGCGAGGAAGACGCGGGGCCGGACCAGCCCGACCGTAATGGCCGCCAAGCCACCCAGGCGCAGCAGGCCGCTTCCCAGGACGCCGGGGGCGAGCGCCGATCCGAGACCAGGCACATTGAGGAAACCGCCGGTGAGGATCATGGACTGGAGGACGCCCCCCGCGACCGTGGACAGCGTCGCAAGGGCGACGGCAGCGGCGGTCGAACGGCGAAGCGCGGCGGTGTCGACCACGGCATGGCCAGCGAAGAGCACGAGGAAGAGTGCGCCGCCCGCCGCCATCAGGGACGCGCCGTAGGTCAGCGCCCGCACGACGCCGTAGGCGATCCCCAGCCCCGGGGGCACGCCGTCCGTCGCCCGCGCCGCGTCGGTGGCTCCGGCGTCGGCGGCGCCGACGGAGAAGACCAGCGAGCCGCCGAGCGGGTGCCCGTCCGCCGAGGCCAAGCGCCAACTCAGGACGTGGCTGCCGCGGCCGAGCGCCGGGAGCGCCGCCGCCGCCCGGTCCGGCGGGCCGCCCGCCTCGGGCGGCAGCGGGACGGCGCGGCCGGACGGGTCGATCAGCCGCAACGCGGTCACCTGGACCGGCTCGTTGAAGCGCAGGGTGACGCGGTCGGGTGCGGCGGGAAGCACCTGCCCGTCGGCCGGAGCGCTCTCCAGCAGGACGGCGTGGGCGCGTGCGCTTCCCGACCAGGTGCCGACGAGAAGGGCCGCCAGCAGGATCGCTCCCGCCCATCGGCTCAGGCTGTTCATGGCTTGTCCTCCGGCGGCGGCACCGGCTCGGGACCGACGCCGCCGCTCGGCCTTTCGGGGCTACTTGGCCTTCGGCATCAGGCGGATCGCCGGGGCGGGCTCCTTCAGGTCCTTGTCGGCCTGCCCGGCGGCCGGGATCTCGATCCAGCGGGACTCGCCCTGGTCGCAGATCTGGACGATGGGCACGTACAGCGTCTCGCCGGGCTTGTCGGGCAGCTGGCCGCGGAACACGAACTCGTCGTAGTGCTCGTCGAACAGCTTGCCGCCGCTCCACCGCACCTCGGTGACGCCCTCGGTGATGGTCTTGCCGTGGCTCTCGTACGGCGTGGCGAGCTTGCCGACGACCGTCGAGACCTCCCAGCCGGGCTTCGGCATCGGCTTCACCGACACCATGCCGTCCGGCACCTTGATGCGGATCTCCTTGGTCGGGGAGCCGTTGCAGCCGTGCCCGATGCGGGCCACCGCCTTGTAATAGCTGGCGGCGGGCGCCTCGCCGGTCTCCAGTGTGACATGGGCGTGAGCGAGCGCGGGCGCGGCGAGCGCGACGGCCGCCGTCAGGGCGGCGCGCATCATGGACTTCATCTCTGATCTCCTCGGGCATGGACGCGGGCGTCCACGCTTGGCCGTCCAGCCCTGCGGGCATGGGACGGCGGTTGACGTCGGATCTGCGGGTCGGATCAGACGAACCGAGGAGGCGCGCGGGCCTGGACGACGACCAGGAAGTCGAGAGCGGGTGCCGCCTGCCGCGCCGACGGAAGCCAAGGGGCCACGACAGGGGGCAGCGTGCGGGCGACCGGTTCCGACGTGGGCGGCGGGAGGACCGCATCCTGGAACCGGCAGAAGTGGCAGATCTCGTGATGCCGGTCGGTCTCGCCGGAGTGGTCGGCTTGGCCGAGGTGCGCGTGCGCGGGTCCGGCGTGGAATGTACCGTCGTCCGGACCGGCGAGGGCAGTGCCGCCCGGGACGGCCGGGAGCAGGATGCGGAGCAACAGCAGGACAACGGCCAGCGCCGACATGAGCCGATGCTGTGACCGAACGTCCCGGCTGGCTGGATGCGTGCTCACGTCGTCCCTGATCTTCCCTCGCCCCGTCGGTTATGCCCCGAACCGGCCCGGAAGGGAATCCTGCTTCCGGAAAGCACACGGTCTCCGTTAGGGCGCCCTTGGTCTGATCGGACCGCGGATCTCGACTGTTGACTGAAATCAACGCGGGGATCGTTCGGCGGTGTAGTATGGCGGCGGCTTTGCGGCCCCCGCGGAGCCGGGAAGGTTCGAGGGTATGACACGCGGTCTCGGCGCAGTTCTGCGGTACGTGGCGGTTGGCCTGCTTCTGCTGGCCATGCTCGTCGCGCCGTTGGCCCCGCTGACCGCCCCGGCTCGGGCCAGCGCCCTCGCCGACCACTGTGGGCATGCCGCCGGATCGCTGACCCCGAGCCCTGTCGCCGCCCATCCCGCCTGCGCCAGCGATCCGTCGTGCGCATCCACCATCGAGTGGACGGCACCGACCGAAGCGGCGAACCGGAGCGGCTGCCCCGACGTCGGCGGTGCGTCGGGTCTCGGCGATGGCTGCATGGCCGTGGACTGCCACGCGATGCACGTCAGCCTGCCCATCGGCGACGCGCTGCCCCTCGTCGTTCCGCCGCCTGTCTCGGCGGCGATGCCTGGCATTGTCCTGCTGGATGGCATCGGGGTCGATCCCGCGCTGAAACCGCCGCGCTCTTCCATCTGATCGCCCGGCCGACGCCGGACCGTGCCTCTTCCGCCGTCGGCGCGTGCGGACGTGAAGGCATGCCGGAATGGCGACCAGTGTCCGGCACCGGCACCGCGGCGCACCCGAGAGCGACGAAGCCCAAGTTTGCGTCCGCCCCAGGAGGGCGGAGCCCGAATTCAAGGAATGCAGTGATGTTCATGAAGTCCAAGAAGGTTGCGGCCGCCCTGGCCGTGGCGGCCGCTCTGGCCGGTGGCGCCGTCGTTGGCACCTCCCTGTTCGGCAGCGCTCCGGCAGCGGCGGCGCAGATCGTCGAGGTGTGGAAATCCAGGACCTGCGAATGCTGTGCGGGTTGGGTCAAGCACATGATCGCGGCCGGGTTCACCGTGAAGGTCCACGAGGTCGAGGACGTGGAGCCGATCAAGGAGAAGCACGGGATTCCCGAGCAGCTGCACTCCTGCCACACCTCGGTTGTCGACGGGTACGCCATCGAGGGCCACGTCCCCGCGGAGGACGTGAAGCGGCTGCTTGCCGAGCGCCCGAACGCCAAGGGGCTGTCGGCCCCGGGCATGCCGCAGGACGCGCCGGGCATGGACATGAAGACCGGCCAGCCGTACCAGGTCGTCCTCTTCGGCACGCCCGAGGGCAAGATGTGGGTCTACGCCAACCATTGAGGACGGCCCTGGAACGGACAGCCGGGCTGGCGCTACGAGGTCTCCCCTCGGGCGCCGCCCCGGCGGGGACGGGTGATTCCCGCGGGAGCAGTTGGATGAGAGGACACACATTCGGGCGTGTGGTCGCGGCGGTTCTCGCCGCGGCGACATGGACCGGCGTGGCGGTGCAGGCCGCCACCGGCGGCTGGGCGACGCACGAGCCGGTGCAGGCCCGGGTGGTCGCCTCCGTGGAGGCGGTCGGCGGCCGCGACACCGTTCCGGCCGGTCTGCACCTGCGGCTGGCGAACGGATGGAAGACGTACTGGCGCTCGCCCGGCGATGCCGGGGCGCCTCCGGCCGTGGACTGGTCGGCCTCCGGGAACGTCGCGGGCGTGGACTTCCGGTGGCCCGCCCCGCGCCGCTTCACGCTGTTCGGGATCGAGACCTTCGGCTACGAGGGGGAGGTCGTCTTCCCGCTGGACGTCCGGGTCGAGCGGCCGGGCGAACCGGTGGCTCTGCGCGGCCGGGCGGACATCCTGGTGTGCAGCACGATCTGCATCCCCACCAGCCTCGATGTCTCGCTCGACCTCCCGGTGGGTGCCGCCACCGCCGACCCCGAGACGGCCAACCTGATCGCGCGCTTCGAGGCGCAGGTGCCGGACGACGGCGGCCGCTCCGGGCTGTCCGTGGGGAGCGCCACCATCGAGCCCGGCACGCCGGGGATCCTGACCGTCCGCATCGCCTCGGCCCGGCCGCTCGCCGCTCCGGACGTCCTCGTGGAGAGCGGAAGCTGGACCTTCGGCAAGCCCGAGTTCTCGTTCGCCGCCGACGGCCGCGACGCTACGGCAAGGCTGCCGGTGGTGTCCGGGCCGGACGTCGTGACGATGCCGGACAAGACGATCACGGTGACCCTGACCGACGGGACGCGGGCGGCCGAAGCGCGTCTCGCGGTCGCGGCTGGGCAATCCGGCGCCGGGTCCTGGTCGGGCGAGCTCCTGCCTGTCCTCGGCATCGCCCTGCTCGGCGGCCTGGTGCTCAACCTGATGCCCTGCGTCCTGCCCGTGCTGAGCCTGAAGCTGGTGTCGGTGGTCCATCACCGCGGCCGGGAGCAGGGGCGCGTCCGACTCGGCTTCCTGGCGACCGCGGCGGGGATCGCCGCCTCCATGCTTCTGCTCGCGGGCGCCCTCGTCGGTCTCAAGGCCGCGGGCGCGGCGGTGGGCTGGGGCGTGCAGTTCCAGCAGCCCGTCTTCCTCGTGCTGATGGCGTCCGTGCTCGTAGCCTTTGCGGTGAGCCTCGCGGGCGGGTTCGACATCCCGCTGCCGTCCCGGATCGCGACGGCCCTGGGCGGGGCGGGCGGGGACGGACTGGCCGGGAACTTCGCGATGGGGGCGTTCGCCACCCTGTTGGCCACGCCGTGCTCCGCCCCGTTCGTCGGCACCGCCGTCGGCTTCGCGCTCGCCCGCGGTCCGGCGGAGATCCTCGCCATCTTCGCCGCCCTCGGTGTCGGGCTGGCCTCCCCGTATCTCCTGGTGGCCGCCGTCCCCGGCCTGACCGGCCTGCTTCCGCGCCCCGGCCGATGGATGGACGTCCTGCGCTGGGTGCTGGCTCTGGCGCTGCTCGGGACGACGGCGTGGCTGCTGACCGTCCTGGCGGTCCAGACCTCCTGGCAGACGGCTCTGGCGGTCGCCTCGGCGCTGAGCCTCCTGACGGCGGCGATGGTGCTCCAGACGCGCGTGGGCAGCGTGACGGCCGCAGCTCTCGTAGCCGCCTCTGTGTCCGGCGCGCTGGCGGCACCCGCCGTCCTCGGCGAAGCCCGGGTTGCGTCGGCCGCCGCAACCGCCTGGGTGCCCTTCGAGCAGACGGAGATCGGTCGCCTCGTGGCGCAGGGTAAGACGGTGTTCGTGGACGTGACCGCCGAATGGTGCATCACCTGCCAAGCGAACAAGTCGCTCGTCATCGACAGGGGCGAGGTCGCGGCTGCCCTCGCCGGGCCCGACATCGTGCCGATGCGGGCCGACTGGACCCGGCCGGACCGACGGATCTCCGATTTCCTGGCGCGCTACGACCGCTACGGGATTCCGTTCAACGCCGTCTATGGTCCCGGCGCACCAAACGGGCTCGTGCTGTCGGAGATCCTGACCCCCGAGGCGGTGCTGGCGGCACTGCGGACGGCCCGCGGCACCCCGAAGACACCGGATATGGCATCGACCGGAAGGAACGGCCCCACCGACACCGTCGGCCCCGCACCTGAAGGCCACTCGGGCCGGTGAGCGCATGAAGCCAACACCGCAGCGATGCGAATGCAGCGGATCGTCAACGGCTGCTTCCGCCGAATGCTGCCACAGGCGTCGGTTCTGACCTCGGTTAAGACCGCTGCGGCACCTCCTGCCGCTGACGCCCGGCGCGCTGTGCAGCATCGCGGTCGCGGTGGGCTGGTGGCTCGCGATTATCGGCCTGTGACATCGAAGCAAAACGGAATCGACGACATGGCAAACAACAGGACACGACCGAAAAGGCGCCAGGACAGCGCCGTTCAGCCTCCCGTGGCCGAGGCGTCGCAGGGCGAGCCGCTCTGGACAATGCTTTTCGCGGCGTGGGTCATCGCGCTGGGCTCAACCCTGAGCGTGCTCTTCATCGGCGAGATCTTGGGCCAAACCCCGTGCGTGCTGTGCTGGTACCAGCGGGCCTTCATGTTCCCGTTGGCGGTGATCCTCGCCGTGGCCTGCTATCGAACGGATGGTGCGGTGTGGCGCTACGCCCTGCCGCTGGCCGCCATCGGCGCCGCCATCGCCATCTGGCACACGCTGGTCTTCACCGGCGTGGCGCCGACCGCGCTGGAACCCTGTGGTGCGGGCCCGTCCTGCTCCAGCGAAAACATGACCATCCTCGGGGGCATCCCGCTCCCGCTCCTGTCGGTTGGCGCGTTCGGCGCCATCGTCGTTCTCATGCACCTCGTCCGGAAGAAGCTCTCCCCATGACCAAACGAACCCTTGTCGTCCTGACGGCCATCGCATCCATAGCCGTGTTCGCGGCCGCTGGCTGGTGGGTCACCGCCCGGCAGGCGGAGAATGCCAGCGCGAAGGTGGCCGACACCGCCGTGCTCGTGCGGCCTCATTCGCCGATCTTCGGTCCGAAGGCGGCGCCGGTCACCATCGTCGAGTTCTTCGACCCGGCCTGCGAGACCTGCCGGGCCTTCTATCCCGTGGTCAAGGAGATCATGGCTAAGTTCCCCGATCAGGTCCGTCTGGTGATCCGGTACACCCCCCTCCACCAGGGCTCGGACGAGGTGGTTCGCCTGCTCGAAACCGCACGCCAGCAACGGAAGTTCGAACCCGTGCTGGAGGCCATCCTGCGCGCCCAGCCGCTCTGGGCAAGCCACAGCGCGCCGCGCCTCGACAAGGCGTGGGAGGCGGCCGCCGCCGCCGGTCTCGATATCGCCAAGGCGCGCAACACGCTGATGTTGCCGGAAGTGACGGCGGTCCTGGATCAGGACCGCAGCGACTCGGTGGCGGTCGGTGCGCAGAAGACGCCGACGTTCCTGGTCAACGGCAAGCATCTGCCGAGCTTTGGCGCCCAGCAACTCTACGACCTCGTTGAGAGCGAGGTGCGGGCAACGCGGGCCATACCCGCCAAGGGCGGCTGAGTCGGATGTGGTCTTGGGATGCAGATGTCCTGCATCCCGGCCCGTCCGGCGCCGATACGGGTAGCGGCGGCAAGCCAAGCCCCGAAAGCGCGCCTCACGCCTGGACCAGCAGCGCCGTCCCGTACATGACCGCCACGCCGAGGAACACTCCGGCCAGGGCGGACGGCGTCGCCCAGGAGGCGCCCTGTCGGCGCGCCTGACGGACCATCAGGCCGCCGACCTCGACGACAACCTGGAGGATCGCCCCGGCGCCGACGGCCAGCGCCAGCGCCGCCCAGTGCGGCGAGAAGGCGTAGCTGCCCAGCCAGATGCCCGCGACGGCGGGCAGCCCGGCCAGAGCGGCCAAGCCGACGAAGACCGGCCAGCGCGGCCGCTCGCCGACCAGCGGCGCGACGATGCCGATCCCCTCGGTGACGTTGTGCAGCGTGAAGCCCAGCACCAGGAAGGTGCCGAGCGCCGCGGCGCCGGTGGCGAAGGCCGAGCCGATCGCGAGTCCCTCGCCGAGGTTGTGCAGCCCGATCCCCAGCGCGATGGAGGTCGCCAGGGCAACGCCCCCGATCTCGTTGCCCTTGCGGTGGCCGACCGCCATCAGAAGCGCGAACGCCAAGGCGGCGACGACCCACACCATGGTGCCGCCCTTGAAGCCGGGCGCGGCCTCGGCGGCGAGTTCCAGCGCCTCGCCGAGCGTGTCGACCAGCAGGAACCCGAGCAGGCCGACGGTGAGCGCCATGGCGAAACCGAAGGTCCTGGAGCCGCCTGCGCGCAGGGCCGGGTAGAACAGCATGCCGAGGGCGACCGGCACCACGCCGACGAACACCCCCGCGAGGCCGAGCAGGCCGAGGCTGTTCCTTCCCGGCGTCGCCACGGCGACGTCGATGCCGTGCTCGAAGGTGACGCCGGTCCGGGTGACCAGGACGACCTTGTGCGTCTCGCCGAGCACCCATGGGTAGGGAATGCGCAGCCACGCCGTCGACAGCCGCCCGAGCTCGCCGGGCGGGTCCTGAAGGAAGTTCCAGTAGGCGCCGTCCACCTGCACCTGGGCGATCCGCATCGGCTCGGTGCCCCCGGCGCGGACCAGCAGGGCGATGCCGTCGCCGTCGAGAACGTGCCGTTCGACGGTGATCCGCTCGATCGGCGGCGCCGAGCCGGTCAGCGGGCGCAGCGGGTCGGCGGCGAGGAAGGCGGCCGCGACGGCGACAATCAGCAGCAGCGGTGCCAGGACGGCGAGGACGGTGCGGGAGCCGATCATGCGACGCTCTCCCGCACGTCGAACAGGCTCATCCAGCCGAGCTCGACGAACTCGGACTGGTGCGCGTGGAACATGTAGAGGCCCGCCTCGTGGTCCTTGAAGCTGAACTCCAGGACGCCGCGCTGGCCCTGGCACTGCGTCACGGTGTCCACCATGCGCAGCGTCGGCGTCAGCGTCGTGCCGTGGTCGTAGTAGTCGAAGAAGTTGCCATGCAGGTGGAAGCTGTTGATCGGGTCGAACTCGGTGACGTTGACCAGGTAGACCCGCACCGGGCGGGTGCGGTCGATCACGATGGGGCGCTTGGAGTAGGCGTGGGCAACCGTGTTGGCGGCGTAGACCTCGTTCTCCTCGTCGAAGTTCGTGTCGAAGGCGTTCATCACCATCACGTACTCCTGCCAGTCCCGGTTCTCGTCCGTCCCCAGCAGGCGCGACCGCGCGGCCGCCTCATGCTCCGGGTGGCGCGCCGGGTCGGGGTCGATGATGAAGGCGCCGTACAGCCCCTTGTGGATGTGCCGCTTCAGCGGGACGGTGTGGCAGTGGTACAGGTGGCAGCCGAAGGGGAAGGCGGTGAACTCGTAGGTGAACGCGCCGCCGGGCTGGACGTCCCCGGCGCCCGGCACGCCGTCCATGCGCGCGGAATGGATGCCGTGGAAGTGGATGGAATGCGCGTGGGAGCCGCGGTTGTGGAAACGGACGCGCACCCGCTCGCCCTCGGTGACCCGGATGGTCGGCCCCGGGACGCGGCCGTTGTAGGTCCAGGCGGGAAACAGGATGCCCGGCGCGATCTCGATCTCCTTGTCCTCCGCGACGATCTCGAACTCGCGGCACGGGCGGCCGTCGGGATCCTGGACGACCGTGCCAGTGTCCCAGTCGGTCAGCATGGCATGCGGGTCGAAGCCGTTGTGGACGTGGTCGACCTCGCCGACCGTCATCATGCCACCGTGTGCTCCGTGGGCTGCGTAAGCGGGCGCGGCGGGTGGCGCGTGCCCGGCGCCATGCGGCTGGGCCGCGGCACCACGCAGGGCCAGTCCGGCCGCCTGGGCACCGACCAGTAGGGCGCTGCCTGCCAAGAGCAACCGTCGTGTCACGGGGAGACCAAGGAGGGACCTCATGTCGCTGCTCCCGCATCGGAGCCGGTGCCTCACCGGCCCGGTGATGTGCCTTGCGCTATAACATGTAGCCTCGGCTACAGTTCTCAACGGCGCATCGGCGTCCGATGCCTCCTTCGGGGCAGCCGGAAGCACCGCTGCCACGGCGGCTCAGCGTTGTGGCACAATGCGTGTTCGATGGGAGGGGCAGGACAGTGAACGCAGAGCGGGCGCGCAGGCGGCCGGTGGCGATGCCGGATGCGGACCGGCAGGCGGCGAACTTCCAGCGGGTCCGGGAGGCCCACCAGACCGAGGTGGCCGAGGACTACGTCGAGCTCATCGCCGACCTGATCGACACGACCGGCGAAGCCCGGGCCACCGACATTGCCCGGCGCCTTGGCGTGGCGCACCCCACGGTGGTCAAGACGATCGCCCGCTTGCGACGGGACGGATTGGTCGAGACCCAGCCCTACCGCTCCATCTTTCTGACCAAGGCGGGGCGGGCCATGGCGGAGCAATCACGGCGTCGGCATGAGGTCGTTTTTGGCTTCCTCAAAGCCATTGGCGTCAGCGAGGAGACCGCGCAGCGGGACGCGGAGGGCATCGAACACCACGTCAGCGAGGAGACTCTGATGGCGTTCGAGCGCGTTATTCGGTCCGGGTCGCAGGGCTGAAGTGTTCTGAAAGCGGACCAACTCGCTCCCACTTGGGGCAGCCAACTTTCAATTCTCGCTACCTCTACCCAGCGAACACACCACAAGCACCAGTGAGCATCCCTCCTCTCAATGTGGGCCGATTGCCGAAATAATTGGCATTTACGTTCGAGAATGCTCATCGTTTGCCCACCGGTCATCTCCGAACAATTGTAAATCAGTCACGACTTAGCCCGCCGCCCTGGTTTGCAAGGGTGCGATGACCATAGCGCCGCTGGCATGATCCTTGCTATTTTGATGGTAGTACCTAATTCGGTAAACCGAGGAGTAACTATGGCCAAGGCGATTGTGACAGCCCTTGCAGCAGGACTCATCTTTTCGATGATTGGCGCGGCTGGGGCACAGGAAGTGCAAAGCGAGCCGTCACCCCACCGAGGCACAGGGCAGACCGAACCAGCCACGGCAACGACTTCGACAGGCCCATTCGGGGGGAACATCACGGGCAGCGTGAGCTTCCTGACTGACTACGCCTTTCGCGGCGTCAGCCAGACCGGCCGGAGTGCTGCCGTCCAAGGTGGGCTCGAATATGCGTACCAGATCAACACGCCCGCACTCGAACTCTATGCGAGCATCTGGGGGAGCAATGTCAAGTTCACCGACGCCACCGTCGAATTGGACTATACAGCAGGCGTGCGTGGCGCGGTCGGCGATTTCAAGTACAACGTCAACGCCGTGTACTTCGCCTATCCGGGCGCCGCGGACAACTTGAAGTACAACTTTTATGAGGTTGGCGGGCAAGTCGCCTACGACCTACCGTTTGCAACCCCGGCGGTCGGCTACCGCTTCACTCCCGAGAACTTTGGCAGGAGCGGCCAAGCCCATTACGTGTACGCAGAACTTAACGTTCCGATCAACGTGCTTCCCGACAACAAACCCCGGATATTTGGCCACATCGGGCGGAGCTACATCGAGGACAACACCCGCTTCGCGTTGCCGGATTACACCGACTGGATGGTCGGCGTCGGCTTTAGCGCCTTCACGCTGGATTTCGCCCTCCAGTATGTCGATACCAGCATTCGTAAGGGTGCTTGCGGCTCGAATGCGTGCGACGCTCGCGCCATCTTCTCGGTGTCCAGGGCGTTCTAGCGCCATCCAGAATGAGGCATGCACAAGGGAATCCTTGTGCATGCCTCACTCGCTACGGCCAATGGTGCAGAGAGCGCGTCGTGTCGACGCGCTTTTGCTTTGCCTTTACACCGGCGTCGCACGCTGCCTTTTACGACGGGCGTACACGCTCAGACTGGTAGCCTGGAACAGCCCGCCGTTCAACTTGTGAACGCCAGCGCGGGCTAGTTCCTCGGCGATCTCACCCCACCCCACCCCTCGGCGCCGGGCTTTCTCGATGTCGTCCCAGAATACCTCCATGATCTGCATGTTCGTCACACCGGGGGGACGCAACCCCGCCACCGACGGGGGGACGCGCGCCATGGCGTGACGGAACCGCTCCCCTATGTCCACGAGGTCCATACCCGAGCCGACCAACGCACGGCGCATCTGCGGCACGGCTGTCCTAGAGCGGCCCCGCGGCCGAGTGCGGATGGGTGATCCCGTTTCTTCAGCCATGGCGTCGTGCCTATTCCGCCGCCACTTTCGGCCGCTCGTGATGCTGCTCCAGCGTGTCCTTGGAGAGGAGCCGGTAGAGAGCAGGCAACACGACCAAGGTCAGCAGTGTCGAGGTGATCAGCCCGCCCACGACAACGGTGGCCAGAGGCTTCTGCACCTCGGCCCCGGTCCCGGTGGCGAGGGCCATGGGCACGAAGCCGAGCGACGCCACCAGCGCTGTCATGACAACGGGCCGGAAGCGTGTGAGGGCACCGACGTAAATGGCCTTCCAGGCGTTCATGCCCTCGCCGATGAGTTGTTTGATGTAACTCACCAGCACGAGGCCGTTGAGAACGGCGATGCCGGACAGAGCGATGAAACCAACCGCCGCGGAGATCGAGAACGGCATGCCCCGCAGCCACAAGGATAGCACACCGCCGGTCAGAGCCAGCGGCACGCCGCTGAACACCAGAAAAGCCTCCCGCGCGCTGCCGAGCGCACTGAAGAGAAGAAGGAAGATCACGAAGAAGCACGCCGGTACGACGACGGTGAGGCGCTTCTGGGCCGCAATCAGGTTCTCGAACTGCCCACCCCAATCCAGCCAGTAACCGGGCGGCAATTGCACTTCCTGGTTGATTTTTCCCTGAGCCTCACCCACCACAGAACCAATATCCCGACCGCGCACGTTGGCCTGCACCACCATGCGCCGTTTGCCGTTCTCGCGGCTTATCTGGTTGGGTCCCTCGGTGAAGGTGAAGGCCACCACCTCCCTCAGCGGGATCGACTGCGCCTTCCCCTCGGGCCCCGCCTGCGGCAACGGCACGGGAAGGTTCTTCAAGGCGTCAACGTTCGAGCGCAGCGCTTCCGGAAGCCGGACGACCACCTCGAAGCGACGGTCCCCTTCGAAGACAAGACCGGCCTCGCGGCCGCCGATGGCGATCGAGATCACCTCCTGGATCTGCGAAACAGACAGCCCATACCGGGCCGCGGCCTGGCGGTTGATCTTGAGATCCAGGAAGGGCAGGCCCGACGCCTGCTCGACGCGCACGTCCACCGCGCCCGGAATGCCGCGCAGGATGCCAGCGATGGCGTTCGCCGTGCGCTGCATCGGCTCGAACTCGTCGCCGTAGACCTTCACAGCAAGGTCGCCGCGCACACCGGCGAGCAGTTCGTTGAACCGCATCTGGATCGGCTGGGTGAACTCGAAGACGTTGCCCGGATGCTTCGACACCGCGGCTTCCACCTTCCGGATCAACGCCTCCTTCGACAGGTCCGGATCCGGCCACTGGTCACGCGGCTTCAGCATGATGAAGGTGTCTGAGATGTTCGGCGGCATCGGGTCGGTGGCCATCTCCGCCGAGCCGGTCTTCGAGTAGATGAAGGCCACCTCGGGAAACTGACTGACGTCCTTCTCGAGCCTGGACTGCATCGCCTGGGATTGCGACAGCGAGGTGCTGGGGACGCGCATCGCCTGAAGCGCGAAGTCCTTTTCATCCAACGTCGGGATGAACTCCTGGCCGAGGCGCAGGAAGAGGACCACGGCCACCGCGAAGAAAATGGTCGCGCCGCCGATGACGGGGAGTGGATTGCCGATCGCCCGCGCCAGCAGCGGCGCGTACCATCCCTTCAGAGCCCGGATGGTCCAGTTCTCCTGCTCCTTCACCCGGCCCGTGATGAGCAGCGCGATCATCGCCGGAACAAACGTCAGCGACAGGACGAACGCGGCCGCCAAGGCGATGATGACGGTCAGCGCCATCGGCCCGAACATCTTCCCCTCGACGCCGCTGAAGGTCAGCATCGGGACGTAGACGAGGATGATGATCGCTTGGCCGTAGACGGAGGGCTGGATCATCTCCTTGGCCGCCACCGTCACCTCATGGAGGCGCTCCTGCAAGGCCAAGGTCCGGCCGAGCTTGTGCTGCCGCTCGGCGAGACGCCGCAGGCAGTTCTCCGCGATGATGACGGCGCCGTCGACAATGAGGCCGAAGTCGAGTGCGCCAAGACTCATGAGGTTGGCGCTGATCTTCCCTTCCAGCATGCCGGTCGCGGTCATCAGCATGGTGATCGGGATGACCAGCATGGTGATGAGCGCTGCGCGGAAGTTCCCCAGCAGCAGGAACAGGATGACAATGACGAGAAGAGCGCCCTCCGCCAGGTTCTTGCCGACGGTTTCGATCGTGGCGTTCACCAGCTTGGTGCGGTTCAGCACCGCCTCGACCTGGACACCCGGTGGCAGCGACTTCTGGATCACCTGCATCTTGGCATCGACCGCAGCCGCGACGGTCCGGCTGTTGCCGCCGATCAGCATGAGGGCGGTGCCGACCACCACCTCGTCGCCGTTCTGGCTGGCGCTACCGGTCCGGAGTTCCCGGCCAACGCCGATCTGGGCGATGTCCTTCAGGTAGATCGGCACGCCGTTGTGCGCGGCAACCGTGATGTTGCCGATGTCGCTCAGAGATTCGATGCGGCCGCCAGCACGAACCACATAGCCCTCGCCGTTTCGTTCCAGATAACCGGCGCCAACACTGGAGTTGTTCTTTTCGAGGGCTTCGATGACATCGCTGAACCGGAGCCCCAGAGCCATCAGCCGCGCAGGGTCAGGCTGCACATGATACTGCTTGCGGAAACCACCAATGGCATCAACGCCCGCGACGCCCTGGACGCCCTTCATCTGCGGCGTGATGATCCAGTCCTGGACGGTCCGGAGGTAGGCGGTCCGCTCGAGTTCGGTGGTGAGCTTGGCGCCCTCCGGCGTCACGTAGCTGCCGTCACTTTGCCAGCCGACCGCGCCATTGCGTGCCGTGGCGCCACTCGAGCCGGGTGGCGCGAACTTCACGGTCCACATGTAAACCTCGCCCAAGCCGGTCGAGATCGCGCTCATCTTCGGGTCGACGCCCGGCGGCAGCGCCTCCTTCGCCTCGCCCAAGCGCTCCATGACCTGCTGGCGGGCAAAGTAGATGTCGAGGTGGTCCTCGAAGATGGCGGTTATCTGCGCGAAGCCGTTCCGCGACAGGGAACGGGTCGACTTCAGCCCGGGAATGCCTGCAAGCGCCGTCTCAATCGGGAACGTGACCTGCTTTTCGACCTCGAACGGCGAAAGCGACGGCGCCTCCGCGTTGATCTGGACCTGCTTGTTCGTGATGTCCGGAACGGCATCAATTGGCAACGAGCGCAGGGAATACGCCCCAAAGCCCGCGATCAGGAAGGTCAACAGGACGACAAAGAGTCGCCTCTGGACCGAAAACACCAGAATTCTCTCAATCACAGCGGGCCTCGTCAGTGTGCGTGCGAATGCGCGGCCTCGGACTTGCCGAGTTCCGCCTTCAGGACGAAGGTGTTGCTGACCGCAATCACCTCGCCCGGATCCAGCCCGAAGACCACTTCCACGGTCTCCTCATTCTGGCGCCCAAGCACAATCTCTCGCCTTTCAAAGCCCTCCTCATTGCGGACGAACACGACGGCTTCGTCGCCGACTTTTTGGATCGCATCCCGCGGAATGGCGATGTCGGCGGGCTGGGTGTCGGTGTGAAGCCGTGCCGTCACGTACTCACCCGGGCGCCACACCTGATCCGCATTCGGCACCTGAGCCACCGCCCGTGCCGAGCGCGTATCGGCGTCAATCACCGGGCTCACAAAGATAACGACACCGTCCGTCTTGCTACCGGCCGCGTTGACGACGGTGATCTTCTGACCTTCCTTGACGAACGCCAGGTCGCCCGGCGGAACGGTCATTTCGACCCACACGCTCGACAGATCGGCAACGATGAAGATGTCGGCATTCGCTTCAATCAGCGCGCCGAGGCCGGGCTTGCGCTCGATGATGCGCCCACCGATGGGGGCCCGAACCTCCAAGATCCGAAGATCATTCGTCGGCTGCTTGGAAAGACGGGTGATTTCGGCATCCTGAAGCCCGAGAGCCTCCAGCTTCTGACGGGCCAGATCGATCCGGATGCGGGCTTCCTCGGCGCGGGCGCTGGCCTCGAGATAATCCTGCTGCGCCGAAATGCGCTTCTGCCAGAGGCCCTTCTCGCGCTCGTACGTCGTCCGCGCCAACTGCTCGGAGCGCATGGCCGCAAGGTACTCGCTCTTGGCCTCGGCAATCTCCCGGCTTTCCATGGTGGCGATGACCTCGCCTTCTTTGACTGCTTCGCCCAGCCGCTTGCGGATCTCCTTCAGCGTCCCGGGCACCTTGGCGGCCACATGGACCAGGCGGTCGGCGTTGGCGGAAACCGTACCAGGCACGGTGACGGAGCGGGACAACGTGCCCGCCGTGGCCGGAGCAACCTCGATGCGGGCGGCCTTCACCTGCTCGTCGCTCAAGTGAATTCGGCCCTCTTCCCCATGCTCCTCCCCACCGCTTTGGGCGTGGCCATGCGCGTCCTTGGCAGGCGCCTCACCTTTGGGTGCGTGGGACTCAGCCGCCTGGGATGGAACCGAGATACCGGTCAAAGCCATGAGCTTCCGGGACTGCTCCGGGAACAAACCGCCGAACGCCGCGAGCCCGATGCCAGTAAGGGCAAGTACCGTGATCTTGTTGGTCATGGCCGGTCACCATTGTGCGAATTCAAAGATGCTGCGCCGGACAGGCGGTCGATGTCCGCCCTCAGGGAATGCGCATCGTGCAGTGCTTGGTTCAGCTGTGCTCTCACATCAAACAGCGTTCGCTGGGCATCGAGCATCTCCAGGAAGGAGAACTTGCCGCTCCGATACCCCTCATTGGCCAGAGCGAACGCCTCCGTGGCGTTCGGCAGGGCTTCGCGACGGAGTGCTGCGGCCTCCTGCCACGAGCTTTCCAGGCGGAGTTCCGCCTCGGCCAATGCGGCCTCGAGTTCCAGATCGGCTTTGCGGGCCTCGACCTCGGTCCGGACAAGCTCCTGGCGGGCCCTGACAACGGCCCCCTGGTTGCGGTCGAACACCGGGATCGGAATAGCCACACCGGCGACAACGGCGGTGTCGCCGCTCTCCCGGAACCGCCGAACCCCGGCGCGCAGGGTGACGTCCGGAATGGCCGCCGCCTGTTCAGCGGCGAGGCCAGCCCTGCTGCGCGCCATCTGCGCGTCCCGCCGGGCCCGATCGGGATTGCCCTTCGTGTCCAGGCCCGCAAAGACGGCGCGGGGCGCGGCACCGAGATCCTCAAACCACGCATGGTTCGGCCGCAGATCGACGCGGCCAACGTTCAGCAGGTTGGCGAGGGTGCGGCGCGCGGCATCAGCCTCACGGCCCGCGCGCTCCTGCGCAATCCGAGCCGCCGAGCGGGTGACCTCCGCCTTTCGCACCTGGATCAGGGGCTCTTTACCGGCATCGACGCGCCCCCGTACGGCCTTGAGAACCTCGTCCGCCAGCCGGAGCCGTTCCTTCTCGATGTCGACCAGCCGTTCGGCGGCAACCGCGGCGCTGTACGCCTTCGTCACGTCCCGGACCAAGTCCAGGCGAGCGGCGGCATAGTCCAACTCAGCGAGAGTCACGCTCGCCTGTGCCGCATCGGCCCGCGCCCCGCGTTTGCCGCCGATCTCCAAACGCTGGGAGATGCCAAACGTGGTCTCGAGGGAGCGGGTCCCGCGGTAAGCTCCGCTTCCGGCAAAGTTCTCGGCCTCGATCGAGAGTTCCGGGTTGGGCATCACCCCGGCTTGGCGCTGGTCGCCAAGGCTGGCCTGCCGCCCGGCGTCGGCCGCCTGGAGAGACAGCGACCGCTCGACAGCCAGTCGAACGGCTTGGGTGACGGAATCCACCCGAACCGCGCCGGTTACGCCGCCTTGGGATACCTGACTGGCAGCAAGCGCCACAGGCGCCCCGAAGGTCAGGCTTGCGGCAAGAATACATGCAAAGCGCAACATGGTGGTTTTAAGCCTCATCGCAGAAGATTTTTACGTCCCACCCCCTTTGAAGGCGCGGGCAGGTCTCACACACAGCAATGCCCTCAAATGCGAGGAGGCTTTTCTCTGGGTATTACATCGGCTGTCATCAGCGCAGGCTCACGAAAAGTCGGGTACATCGCATCTGTCACGTGCCAGGGCTGCGGGAGTGGATACATTTCGGCCCGATGGCTCTGGTGTTCTTTGCAATGCACGTCCTGGTGGGGCGATGCGCCTGGCCGAAGTGCCCCATCCTGATCCAGGACGGCCACCACCGCAGGCACCCGGTCTTCCGGTACGTAGCTGCTGGACCCGACGGCGGGCGGCAACACGGCCGCCATGAGCAGCACAGCCGCTATGACGCGCACCAGGCAAGCCCACCATCGACACCGATGTGGGCACCATGTGGATGATCGATGCTTAGTCATAATGGCTGGCCTGCACCCGGATCAGCGCTTGGCGGCGTCGAGGCTGTAGCGGCCTTTGCCGACTTCCTTACCGGCCGAGGTCAAGGTGACCGTCGCGCGGAACTTACCCTCGTAGGTGAAGTCGGCGGTGCCCGTGAGCTTGTTGTTCCCGTTCGGCTTCAGCGCGACCGGCTTCTGCCCGTCCTTGGCGAGAACGACGGCCGTCGCCTCGAAGCCATTCGACGGAACCTCTTTCTCATCCTTGTCGACGAGGTAGAGGGTCAGTTCGGTGCCCTTGACGACCAGTTCGGCCTCATAGGTGCCGATGTTCTGGATCTGGCCGCCGTGCGGCGCGGTATGCGAATGCCCATGAGATTTGTCCTGAGCCATGGCGGAGATCGGAGCCACGGCGAGGATGGCAGCAAACAGAATGCGCAGGACGTTCATTTTGCCTCACAGATGTAGAAATGGCGCATGGATAATGGGGGGCTGGATGGCCAGAGCCATCCGCCCCCGGGAACCGACAGTATTGCGATATGAAAGGGGAGCGGGCCACAAGAATGGCGACGCCCCCTCAGCAGGAGTTGCGCTTACCGGCCGCCGAGACCGCGTGTGAGCAGCATCCCTTGGACGAAGTTGATGTACCCGGCCGCCTCTCTGTCGCGGCCCTGGCGGCACAGGTATTTCGCCACGCCGAGTTGAACCTCGATCATGGAGCGGTCCCGGGTCCCGATGTTCCGGTCCTGCCAGGGCCACGACGCCTGAATCCCCTCGAGTGCGGCAGCACAGGACGGCGAAGGAGCGGCCAGGGCGGGGCCCATGACGGGAAGAATGGCAAACGCCGCGGCGACGAGCGCCACGCTCGTCGCTTTGAAAGCAAAACGCTGAACGGAATGGGACGCCGGTTTTTGGGCGGAAGAAATGGCGGACATAAAAGCCTCCACAGGCATGCCAAGACACACGCCTGACGCCTCTCCACCATCGACGAGGAGAGCCTCAGGAATGCACGAGTTGAGCAAGTCCGAGAAGAGGCGTTAAATTAGGAGGACCACCGATCGGTGTTCCACAGCGCGTGGGTTTACATCGGTCTGCTGAAGCGGGCCGAAGTACGTGCGCGACTCTAGCGGAGCCCCAAGGTGAAGGATGCCAGCGAAGAGAACCGGCAAAATGTCCGACGATGCGAAGGCAAGATCGTTCGGAACCGGCTCGCGATCGGGCTTCGCAGCCTGAGGCAGCCCTATGTCAAAACACCGGCCACCAGGATCCTGCATGAGCAGGTCTGCGGTTTCGGAAAACACCGCGTCGGCGGAAGCGTGCACCAGGTGGGGTGCGTGCGCCATATCCTCGAGCGCTGCGCGACCGCCAACATCCAGGCACAACGTGTAGCCGCGCGCCACGCTCAGGGTCAGCACGACGCAAGCCAGTAGCGCGAGCCACGTGGCGATCCGCTGCGGAGCTTTCCTGTTGGTTGCGTTGGCTGACATCATGCGGGAGCGAGTTTAAGCTCACTCAGGCGCTATAGCAAGCTAGTGCACTGACGCAGACATAGGATTCACAACGGGTGGCCGACGTGCGATTCTGTCGGCATGGCCCAGACCGTCAGCATCATCGTTGGACCGGAGGACCGCGCGCGCTTGGCCGCGGTCCTCGGCGACCGGAACCGTCCGCTCAAGCATGCGCAGTGGGCGAACATCATCATGCTCTCGGCCGAGCGGCTACCGGTGCAGGAGGTGGCGCGCCGCGCCGGTGTCAGCCGCCCGGCGGTGTGGCGTTGGCAGGTGCGCTACGCCGAACAGGGCGTCGAGGGACTGCTGCGCGACAAGACGCGCAAGCCCGGCCGGGCGCCGCTGCCCACCGCGACGGTAGCCAAGGTGCTGGCGCTGACCTGTTCGGAACCACCCGGCGCGGTGACGCATTGGACCGGCCGGGCAGTGGCCAAGGCCGTCGGCATCAGCCTGCGCGCCGTGCAGCGCATCTGGGAGGCCAATCGCCTTCAGCCCCATCGCATCCGCACCTTTAAGCGCTCCAACGACCCGGCGTTCGCCGCCAAGGTCGAGGACATCGTCGGCCTCTACATGGACCCGCCGTGCCACGCAGTGGTGCTGTCCATTGATGAGAAGAGCCAGATCCAGGCGCTCGACCGCACCCAGCCCGGCCTGCCGCTGAAGCCCGGCAAGTGCGGGACGATGACGCACGATTACAAGCGCAACGGCACCACCACGCTGCCCTCTGTGCCAACGTCGAGTGAGACAGCCGCCTGCTGAAATGATCGGTAGAGGGCGCTGTTGAGGACCCGATGAGCACACCGACACTGCCCCACGTTTCCACCGCCCAGTCCGCTCCCGATCCG
>JBKHVJ010000058.1:0-32159 GCA_046570145.1 Alphaproteobacteria bacterium | reverse complement strand
CGATCCCGGAGGGGCGCGGCCGATGTTCGGGTCGGCATTCGCATCGACCAGCCGGAAGGTCATCTTGGCCGTGGTGCCGAGCAGACGCTTGATCCGGTCGGGATCCTCAACGCCGGGCAGTTGTACCAGGATGCGGTCGTTGCCCTGACGGGCGATCGTCGGCTCGTTCACGCCGGTCTCGTCGATGCGGCGGCGGACGATCTCGATCGACTGCTCGATGGCCTGGGTGGCGCGGTCGCGCAGCGCGACCTCGCTCAGCGCCACGGTCACCGTGCTGCCGTCGACCGACACGTTCAGGTCCGGCTGCCCGCCGCCCAGGGCCGTGCCGCCCACCGGGCTGGCCAGCTGGCGAAGCGCCTTCACCGCGTCGTCGGCCTGTGCCGGATCGCGCAGCTGAACGGTGACGGCGCGGTCGCCGGCATTCAGCGCGGTGTAGCCGACATTGGCGGTGCGCAGCTGCTGCCGGGCGCCGTCGACCAGTCCTTCCACGCGGTCACGGATGACCGTGGCCATGTCGACTTCGAGCAACAGATGCGATCCGCCGCGCAGGTCGAGGCCCAGCGACACCCTGCTGTTCGCGTACCAGGACGGCAGTGCCGCCAGCGTATCGCGGCCCAGGAAGTTGGGCAGCATCATGATGAAGCCGGCGATGCAGGTCGCCAGGATCAGGTAAATCTTCCAGCGCGAAAAATAGAGCATGCGTCACTCGAATCCGATCAGACACCCGCGCCGGTGCGACCGGTCCGCCGCGGATAAGCGGCGGCCGGCCTGTCCGGACGGGAAGCGCCTTCGGGCTGGCCCGCGTGAGAGGAAGCCGGCCGCGGCTTACTTGCGGCCGAACAGCTTGCCGATGCCGCCGGCGGCGGGGGCGTCGGCCGGCTTGGCTTCGCCTTCCGCGGTAGCGGCGGGAGTGGCATCGCCGCCGGACTTGCCGGCCGGCTCGGTCTTGGCCAGCACCAGGTTCACGGTGGAGCGCAGGCAGCGCACGCGCACGTTTTCGGCGATTTCGACGGTCAGTTCGTCGTCGGAGCCGACCTTGGTGACGATGCCGATGATGCCGCCGCCGGTCACGACGCGGTCGCCGCGGCGGATGGCCGACAGCATGGCCTTATGCTCCTTCATCTTCTTCTGCTGCGGACGGATCAGCAGGAAGTAGAAGACGACGAAGATCAGGATCAGCGGCAGAAACTGGACGAGCATGTCACCGCCGCCGCCAGCCGGCGCCGCCGTCTGTGCATAAGCCGTCGAAACGAACATCTGGAAGCTCCTTACAGGTTTGGTCTCGGCACCGGATCGGCGTTCCGCCGGGACGCCGCGACTATAAACGCCCATGACCGGGATGCAATGGTGATGCGCCACAATCCGTGGGGCCGCCACGGCTTGTGCGCTTGCCCTGCTGTGTTACGGTGCGAAGGCGTCGGAAAGATGGCTGCGCAGGCGCCCACTTTCCATGGAACATCCAGAAAAAATATCCGGAGAATCATGTCGCAATCCATCACTGGCTCCGGTGCTGGCCCCTCCGGTGCCGATCAGGCCCTGATTCCCCTGCTGACCCGCATTGCAGAGGCGCTGGAACGGCTTGCCCCGCCGCCGGACCGCCCGTTGGACTTCACCGCCGCCGACGCCTTCGTCTGGCACCCCGATCCCGACCGGTTGGAACCGGTTCCGGTGGTCAACCGCGTCGACATCATGCTTCTGCAGGGCATCGAACGGCAGCGGGAGATCCTGCTGGACAACACGCGGCGTTTCGCCGCCGGCCTGCCCGCCAACAACGCCCTTCTGTGGGGAGCGCGCGGCACCGGCAAAAGCTCGCTGGTCAAGGCGGCCCACGCCGCCATCTGCCTGGAGCGGCCGGGCGAACTGGCGCTGGTTGAGATCCACCGCGAGGACATCCCCACCCTGCCCCGCCTGCTGGCCCGGCTGAAAGGCGAGCAGCGCCGCTTCATCCTGTTCTGTGACGATCTGTCCTTCGATCACGACGACGCGCACTACAAGTCGCTGAAGGCGGTGCTGGACGGCGGGATCGAGGGGCGGCCGGACAATGTGGTGTTCTACGCCACCTCCAACCGCCGCCACCTGATGCCGCGCGACATGATCGAGAACGAGCGGTCGACCGCCATCAACCCGGCGGAGGCCGTGGAGGAGAAGGTGTCGCTGTCCGACCGGTTCGGACTGTGGCTGGGCTTCCACAACTGCGACCAGGACACCTATTTCGCCATGATCGAGGGCTATGTCGGCCATTTCGGCCTGGACATCCCGGCCGACCGGTTGCGCGCGGAGGCCGTGGAATGGTCTGTCACGCGCGGAAGCCGGTCGGGCCGGGTTGCCTGGCAGTTCATCCAGGACCTGGCCGGTCGTCTCGGCCAGCCCCTTCACTGACCTTGCGGTCCATCTGATCGCTCGGGTCGACGGCCTGGCTGCCCTTGCGCAGCTCGAAATGGAGCTGGGGCGAGGAAACGCCGCCGGTCTGGCCGACCCGGGCGATCGCCTGCCCCCGCTTCACCGAGGCGCCGCGCTCAACCTCGATCTTGTCGAGATGGGCATAGGCAGTGATCCAGCCGTCGGAATGCTTCAGCAGCAACAGGTTGCCGAAGCCGCGCAGCTCGTTGCCGGCATAGGCGACCACGCCGTTGTCGGCGGCGACCACCACGGTGCCCTTCGGCGCCGCGATGTTCAGGCCGTCGTTGTGCAGCCCATCCGGCTTCGGCCCGAAGCCGGAAATCAGCTTGCCCTTCACCGGCCACAGGAAACGGCCACCGCGCGACGGGGTCGCGGCTTCCGCCTTCGGCTCCGGCTTGGGCGGCGGTACGGATGCCACCTCCTGCTGCGGGGCGGAGGGCGCCGGTGCGGCGGAGGGCGCCGGAATCGGGGTCGGTGCCGGCTTGGCTCCGGGCGGGCGCAGCATGGTCGGGGCCTGTCCCGGCTGATAGGTGGTGTCGTCCGCGGGGACCTGTCCGGTCTGGGCGGGCGTCAGTTCGGCCGCGACACCCGGCTTCGACGGCGGCGGCAACGGCGTGGCGGAGATGCCGCCGGAAGAGGAGGCGCCCGGCGGCGGCAGTTCCGACGTTTGGACGGAGCCGCGCCCAGCCGGCGAACCTAGCGGCGCCCCCTGCGGCGTAAGCGGCACGGCGCCGCCCGAGGCCACTCCGGAAGCAACCATCGTACCGCTGCCGTCATTCGCGCCGGGCAGGCGCAGGGGCTGGCCGGCCTGCACCGCATAGGGCGGCGACAGGTTGTTCAGCCGCGTCAGCTCGCTCACATCGACATTGTGCATCCGCGAGATGCTGTAGAGGCTGTCGCCCTTCTGCACGATGTACTGGCGCGAGGTCGGCAGGACCAGCCGCTGCCCGACCTCCAGCCGGTAGGGCGGCGCCAGCTTGTTCGCCTCGATCAGGTCGCGCAGCGGCACATTGTAGCGGCGGGACAGGCTGTAGGCGCTGTCGCCCTTCTGCACCGTAATGGCTCCGCCGGCCGAATCCGGCGTTTCGGACACATGGGTGAAAGGAGCCAGCCCGCCCACCCGTTCGCAGGCACCGAGTGCCAGGACGGCGGTGGACAGGACCAGGAGCGGCAGAAGGCGAGCGGACATGACGGGTCTCATGCGGAACGGACCGGTTGTGGCGGGTCGGACAGCAGCGGAACGAAACGGACGGGCCACAGGTCCTCCCGGGTAAGGCCAACTTCGGAACGCCGGAAACGCACGACCCTCTGGTCGCGGTGATCGGTCCCCAGCGGAATGACCATGACACCACCAACGGCGAGTTGATCCGTCAAGTCTTTTGGCGGCTCCGGCCCACCGGCGGCTGTGACCAGTATGCGGGCGAAGGGCGCCACCTCCGGCCAGCCGCGCGTACCGTCGCCGAGACGCGTGGTGACGTTGCCGATGTCCAGCGCCTTGAACCGTGCTTCCGCTTCGCGCAGCAGCGGTTTCAGCCGCTCGATGGTGAAGACCCGGCGGCACAGCCGCGACAGCACCGCCGCCTGATAACCGGAACCGGTGCCGACCTCCAGAACGAGGTGGCGCGGTTGCAGGTCCAGGGCCTGGGTCATCAGCCCGACCACCAGCGGCTGGCTGATGGTCTGGCCCTGGTCGATCGGCAGTGCCGCATCCTCCCACGCCCGGTCCTGGAAGGCCTCCGGAACGAACAGTTCGCGCGGGATCCGCTCGATGGCCGCCAACACGCGGGTGTCGGTCACGCCGGCCCCGCGAAGGGCCATCAGCAAGCGGATCTTGCGCGGGTTGTAGGTCACACGAAGGCCTGCCTCAACGTCTGCAGCGTCGGGGTGTGGGTCAGGTCGAGATAGATCGGCGTCACCGAGATGCCGCCGTTGAACACGACATGGATGTCGGTATCGTCCGACACGTCGGCCTCGCCTCGCAGCGTGCCGATCCAGATATAGGGCTTGCCGCGCGGGTCGACTCGCTCGAACAGCTCGTCGCCGATCTTGCGCTTGCCGTGGCGCACCACCTGGATGCCCGTCACCTCTTCGGCCGGACGGGCCGGGAAGTTGACGTTCAGCAGCACGTTCCTCGGCCACGCCACCGTCACCGCCTTGCGCACCACATCGGCGCCATGGGCAGCGGCGGCGGACCAGTCGATCGGCTGGCCCGGCTCGTAATGCTGACTCATGGCGATGGCCGGGACGTTCAGCAGCGTCGCCTCCATCGCCGCGGCGATGGTGCCGGAGTAGGTCACGTCCTCGCCGATGTTGGAGCCCTGGTTGACGCCGGACAGCACCAGCGTCGGACGGGAGTCCCGCATCACATGGTTGACCGCCAGCAGAACGCAGTCGGTCGGCGTGCCGTCCACGGTATAGCGGCGCTCGTCCAGCTTGCGCAGGCGAAGCGGCCGGTTGATGGTCAGCGAATGGCTCGCCGCCGACTGCTCCATCTCCGGCGCGACGACCCAGACGTCGTCGGACAGTTCGCGCGCGATGGCTTCCAGGACCTTCAATCCCTGCGCATGGATGCCGTCGTCGTTGGTGACGAGGATGCGCGTCTGGGACAGGTCGAGCGGCAGATTGAACATCAGATGGAAATCCTCTCCACTCCGCGCATGTAGGGGCGGAGCGCTTCGGGAACCAGGATCGAACCGTCGGGCTGCTGGTAGTTCTCCAGCACCGCGATCAGGCAGCGCCCGACCGCCACACCCGATCCGTTGAGGGTGTGCACGAATTGAGTTTGCTTCTCGCCCTTGGCCCGGCAACGGGCCTTCATCCGCCGCGCCTGGAAATCTCCGCAATTGGACACGCTGGAGATCTCGCGGTAGGCGTTCTGGCCCGGCAGCCAGACCTCGACGTCATAGGTCTTGCGCGAGGAGAAGCCCATGTCGCCGGTGCACAGCACGATGGTGCGGTAGGGCAGGCCCAGCCGTTCCAGGATCGTCTCGGCGCAGCGGGTCATGCGCTGGTGCTCGTCCTCCGACTGTTCCGGCGCGGTGATGGCGACCATTTCCACCTTCCAGAACTGGTGCTGGCGGATCATGCCGCGGGTGTCGCGCCCGGCCGAGCCGGCTTCCGCGCGGAAGCAGGGGGTGAGCGCGGTGTAACGCAGCGGCAGCTCCTCCGCCGCCACGATCTGGTCGTTGACCAGATTGGTCAGCGGCACCTCGCTGGTCGGGATCAGGTAATGGTCGCTGGAGGTGGTCTTGAACAGGTCCTCCTCGAACTTCGGCAGCTGGCCGGTGCCGAACAGCGCGTTGTCGCGCACCATCAGCGGCGGGGCGATCTCGGTGAAGCCATGCTCCGACGTGTGGATGTCCAGCATGAAGTCGGCGAGCGCGCGCTCCAGACGGGCGAGCCCGCCCTTCAGCACGGTGAAGCGGGCGCCGGACATGCGGGCAGCCGCCTCGAAGTCCATCAGGCCCAGCGCCTCGCCCAACTCGTAATGCTGCTTGGGATTGACGATGTCGGCCGGGGTGCCCCAGCGGCGGACCTCGACGTTGGCGGTCTCGTCCGGCCCGTCCGGCACGTCGTCGGCCGGGATGTTGGGCAGGCCGGCCAGCAGCGCGTCCAACTCGGCGCCGAGCGCGCGTTCCTCCTCCTCCACCTGGGGCAGGCGATCCTTCAGGGCCGCCATCTCGTCCAGGATCGGCTGGGCATCGCGGCCCTCGCGCTTGGCGAGACCGACTTCCTTCGCCGCCTCGTTCCGGCGGGCCTGCATCTCCTGCATCTGGGTCTGCGCGGCGCGGCGACGGCCGTCGAGGTCGAGCACGGAGGACGACATCGGCGCCAGTCCCCGGCGGCCAAGGCCACGGTCGAAGGCTTCGGGATTCTCACGGATGGCGCGAAGGTCGTGCATGGCTCGAACAATCAACGAATTGTGTGGGGCACTGGTTATACGGCGCGGCCCGGCCAAGGTCCAGTGCAAGGCCGCTGCGGCACCACTCCCGATAGGGACCTGCACGAACGGCATGGCCGCTGCGCCGCGGCGGCTGTTGGAAGGGACGGGCCCAACAGGGCAATGTCTCTGGTGCGCTGCAACAGCCGGCGCGAACAGCGACCATGGAGCCCAGCGCGTGCGCGACGAGATCGAGACCGGTGCACAGGCCGATGCAGAAACCGGCTATCTGCAGGCCGGCACCCCCGCCTATCGCCGCGCCAGCCGTATCCTGTTCGTCGCCGGCTTCTCCACATTCGCGACGCTCTACTGCGTGCAGCCGCTTCTGCCCGACTTCGTTCGGGAATTCGGGGTGACGCCGGCCGAGTCCAGTCTTTCCTTGTCGCTGACAACCGGCGTGCTGGCGGGG
This sequence comes from Alphaproteobacteria bacterium, assembly GCA_046570145.1. Lineage (GTDB taxonomy): Bacteria > Pseudomonadota > Alphaproteobacteria > Azospirillales > Azospirillaceae > Azospirillum. The sequence continues at coordinate 25,410 of JBKHVJ010000058.1, read as the reverse complement.
GCGCTGTTGGTGGCCGGCGCCATCTCCGACGGGATCGGCCGCAAGCCGGTGATGGTGGCGGCCCTGCTCGCCGCCGGCCTGCTCGGCATCGTCGGCGCGCTGATGCCCGACTGGCACGGCTTCCTGGCGGTTCGGGCGCTGGAAGGGCTGGCACTGAGCGGACTGCCCGCCGTCGCCATGGCCTATGTCTCCGAAGAAGTCGATCCGAAATCGGCCGGCGTCGCCATGGGGCTCTATATCGGCGGGACCGCCATCGGCGGCATGTCCGGCCGCGTGCTGACCGCAATCGTCACCGATCTCGGCACCTGGAGGCTGGCTGTTGGGGTGGTCGGGGCGCTGGCAGTGGCCGCAGCGGTCACCGTCTGGTTCGCCCTGCCCCCGTCGCGCCATTTCGTCCGCCGCACCGCCGGGCTGAAGGCGCTGGTGCGCGCCTGGCGCGGGCTGCTGACCGATCCGGCCCTGCTCGGGCTGTTCTCGCTTGGCTTCCTGCTGATGGGCGGCTTCGTCACCGTCTTCAATTACATCGGCTTCCGCCTCAGCGAGCCACCGTTCGAGCTGCGTCCGGCGGTCGTCGGCGCGGTGTTCCTGGTCTACAGCTTCGGCGTCGTCAGCTCGCCGCTGTTCGGCGGCTGGTCGGGCCGCTTCGGGTCGAACCGCACCCTGGCGACGGCGGTGGCGCTGATGGTGGCCGGGCTGGTCCTGCTGGAGGTCGACAGCCTGTTCGCCATCGCCCCCGGCATCGCCCTCTTCACCTTCGCCTTCTTCGGCGCCCATTCCATCGTATCCGCCTGGATCGGTCGCCGGGCCACGGTGGCGCGCGGGCAGGCCTCGTCCATCTATCTGTTCTGCTACTATCTGGGCTCCACCCTGGCCGGGACGCTGGGCGGGCTGTTCTGGCATGATCACGGATGGACCGGGGTGGCGGCCTTCGTCGGGCTGCTGCTGGCGATTGCGGTCGCCGTGACCGTGGGGCTCCAGCGCAGCCGCTGAACGCGCGGCGAAGGGTCGCGCTTGCAGTTCCGCTTATTGCGTTGGGAACGGCATCACTTCAGGCTGTGTACCTTGGTTCGGCAGGAGTGAGCGCATTGAGTCACCTGACCGTTTATCTGGAAAGCGATGCCCGGCGGCCGGAATTGAGCACGGCCGACCCCGCCCTGATTGCCGGGCATCTGGCCAATGCCGGCATCCTGTTCGAACGCTGGACCGCCGGCACCCCCCTGCCCGCCTCCGCCGACGGCGAGGCGGTGCTGGCGGCCTACGCCGCACCGGTCGAGGCGCTGAAGGAAGCCCGCCGTTTCGGCTCCGTCGACGTGGTGCGGGTAACACCGGAAACGGAGGGCGTCGCCGCCTTGCGCACCAAGTTCCTGGTCGAGCACACCCATGACGAGGACGAAGCGCGATTTTTCGTCGAGGGTGCGGGCGCCTTCTACATCCATCTCGACCGCCGGGTCTTCCGCGTGGTGTGCGAGGCGGGCGATCTGCTGAGCATCCCCGCCGGGACACCGCACTGGTTCGACATGGGGCCGCGGCCCCGCTTCACCGCGATCCGCTTCTTCACGCGGCCGGATGGGTGGGTCGCCAGTCCGACCGGCGACACCATCGCCGCGCGTTTTCCCCTGTTCGAACCCGCGGCTGTGGAAGCCGCCTGAATCCGCCTTGATGGCGCCTCAAAAATTTCACTTGAATCGCGGGCGGAAAAGCGTAAATCAATCGGCACGACGCACCCGCACGTGCCTATGGCCCTCTGTGGTTATGCTACGACGTACCGCGTCCTTTTTGGCAGAACCGGCCATTCCAGTGGGCCGGTCCCGAGAGGGAGGTCAGTATGTACGCTGCCCACGGTGGGGCTGTGAGACGGTAGCCCTTTAGCCGGTAAGCGACGCGCTGTTGCCTGGAGCTTCACAGCCCGGGGCCGCTGCTCGCACCGGCTTTTCCGTCTCCCCCCTTATCCTTTTCCGATCATCGCCGATTCAGCTGCACCACCCGCGCCACAGCCTTGTGCTGGCCGGTTCGTGGCGCGGCCGGGGATCGCCGTCTGCTCACCGGACCGGCTTGCATGCCGCCGTCCGGGGATAGGAGTGCGCCATGGGTTTCCTGCGTTCCCGTTCCGCCGTCACCCCGCTGCGCCGCGTCGGCCTGAACGACAGCAGCGTCGTTTCGCTGTCCACCGGCCGCCGGTCCACCGTCGCGCAGGCCGTCGCCCTGCACCGCCCGGAAGAGCCGATGCACTGCATCCGCCCCGGCGTGCTGGCTGATACCGCCGGCAGCTTCCTGGCTGCCTTCGCCGAGGCGACGGACGCCGTCGCCCGCGGCGGCGATGTGCTCTATGCCGTGAAGTGCAACCCGGAACCTGCGGTGCTGCGCGCCCTGTGGGCCGGCGGCGTGCGCCATTTCGACGTGGCGTCCCCCGGCGAGATCCGCCTGATCCGCCAGATGTTCCCGGATGCCGTCCTGCATTACATGCACCCGGTCAAGGGCCGTCAGGCGATCCGCAATGCCTATCGCCAGTATGGCGTCCGCGACTTCGTGCTCGACAGCCGCGAGGAGTTGGACAAGATCCTGGAGGAGACGGACAACGCCGCCGACCTCGGCCTCGTCGTGCGTCTGGCCCTGCCGAAGGGCAACGCCGTCTACGACTTGTCCGGCAAGTTCGGCGCCGCCATGACCGATGCGGTGGAACTGCTGCGCGCCGTCCGCGCCGCCGCGCCCAAGGTCGGGCTGTCCTTCCATGTCGGCTCGCAGATGCTCGACCCGTCGGCTTACGAGCGCGCCATTGCGCTCGCCGGCTACGTCATTGCCGAGAGCGGCGTGTCCATCGACGTGCTGGACGTCGGCGGTGGATTCCCGGTGTCCTATCCGGGCGTCACCCCGCCGCCGCTCGGCGACTTCATGGCCGCGATCGCCCGCGGCGTCGCGTCCATCGACCTGCCGGCGCATTGCCGCCTGTGGTGCGAGCCGGGCCGTGCCCTGGTTGCCCCCGGCGTCTCGCTGGTGGTGCAGGTGGTGAAGCGCCGCGGAGCGGAGCTGTTCATCAACGACGGCGTCTATGGCGCCCTTTCGGATGCCGGCGTGCCGGGCTTCCGCTTCCCGGCGCGGCTGATCCGACCGTTCGAAGCGATGACCGACACGGCGGACGAGGCGTTCAGCTTCTACGGCCCGACCTGCGACAGCGCCGACAAGATGAACGGCCCCTTCCATCTGCCGGCCGACGTCAAGGCTGGCGACTGGATCGAGCTGGGCCAACTCGGCGCCTACGGTTCCTGCCTGCGCACCGCCTTCAACGGTTTCGACCTGGCGCGCGTCGTCGAAGTGTCCGACGCGCCGCTGCTTGCCACCCCCGGCTATCAATTGCGCTCCTGCGCAGCCTGATCGCGTCGCCGGAATCTGTGGATAAAGCGTAAAGACACCCGTAACATTCACCGGTCCGGCGCGTTCCGTTGCCACTTCTCCGAAGTGGGCGGATGCGCCGGCTCATGTCGTTGGCCTAAACTACCTCGGGGAGACAAAAAATCATGGCCCTGGACACGAAGCTCTGCACGTTCACAGGCCGCATGGTCATCGTTGGATTCGGTTCGATCGGCCAGGGTGTCTTGCCTCTGCTTCTGCGTCACATCGACGGACTTACCGCCGACCGAATCACCATCGTCACCGCCGAGGAGCGCGGGCGCGAGGAGGCGGAGCATTACGGCGTCGCCTTCCACAACAACCCGCTCGACAACGACAATTTCTTCCAGGTCCTTAAACCGCTGATCGACAAGGGCGATTTCCTGGTCAACCTGTCGGTCGACGTCTCGTCGGTCGCGCTGATCGAGTTCTGCCAGCGGGTCGGCGCCTTCTACACCGACACCTGCACGGAACCGTGGGCGGGCGGCTACACCGATTCCAGCCTGTCTCCGTCGCTGCGCTCCAACTACGCGCTGCGCGAAACTGCGCTGGCGCTGCGCCGCCGCTTCGAAGGCGGCCCGACCGCGCTGATCACCCACGGCGCGAATCCGGGTCTGGTGTCGCATTTCGTCAAGCAGGCGCTGCTGAACATCGCCGCCGACACCGGTGTCGAGACCGACGTCCCCACCGACCGCGACGGCTGGGGCCGGCTGGCGCAGCGGCTGGGCATCAAGACGATCCATGTGGCGGAGCGCGACACCCAGGTGTCGAACCAGCCCAAGCAGATCGGCGAGTTCGTCAACACCTGGTCGATCGACGGTTTCGTCAGCGAGGGCTGCCAGCCGGCCGAACTCGGCTGGGGCACGCATGAGAAGACGCTGCCTCCCGATGGCCGCCGCCACGAGTTCGGCTGCGATTCCGCCATCTACCTGATGCGGCCGGGTGCCGCCACCCGGGTGCGCACCTGGACCCCGCTGGAGGGACCGTTCCACGGCTTCCTCATCACCCATAGCGAGGCGATCTCGATCTCCGACTATTTCTCGGTGCGCGAGGACGGCGAGGTCGTGTACCGGCCGACCTGCCATTATGCCTACCATCCCTGCGACGACGCGGTGATGTCGCTGCACGAACTGGCCGGCAAGAACTTCAACATGCAGGCCGAACAGCGCCTGATGATGCACGAGATCACCGGCGGCATGGACGAGTTGGGCGTGCTGCTGATGGGCCATTCCAAGGGCGCCTACTGGTACGGCTCGCGGCTCGACATCGACACGGCGCGGTCGCTGGCCCCCTACAACAACGCCACGTCGATGCAGGTGACCTCCACCGTCCTGGGCGGCATCGTCTGGACGCTGGAGAACCCGACTCGGGGCGTGGTGGAACCGGACGAGGTCGATTTCCGCCGGGTGCTCGACATCGCCTCCCCCTATCTGGGCGAGGTGGTCGGCGCCTATGGCGACTGGACGCCCCTGCAGGACCGCAACACTCTGTTCCCGGAGGACATCGACGAGGACGATCCCTGGCAGTTCAGGAACTTCCGGGTCGTTTGAGACAGTTCGGATGAAGTGCCGCGGCTCCTGCCGCCGTTCCGGCGGCGGGGGCTGCGGCGTTGCTGCCACAGGGCGGACGGCGACAGGGTGACATTGCCCGCGGTAGGGTCTTGAAACCGTTGACTTGGGCTTTCGCTTCCCCCAATCGTTCCGCCATGCCCAAGCACGTCTCCCGGCGCGCCCGCGCCAAAGCTCCGACCGCCGCCAATCCCATCCTGCGCTCCGGCATCGTCGGGCTGATGGTGGCGTGCGGGGTCGCCGCCGTGGATCTGGCCCTCACCGACATGGCGCAGGCCCAGTCGCCGGCCACCCCGGTTCCCGGAACGAAGCCGGCCGCCGCCGGACAGGGAAACGGCACTGGATCGGCGAATGGGACGGCACAGAAGCAGGACCCGGTGCTGCTCACCGCCGATCAGGTCACCTTCGACGAGGTGAACAGCCTCGTCACCGCCAGCGGCAATGTCGAGCTGGCGCAGGGCAAGCGCAGCGTCCGCGCCGACAAGATCACTTACAACCAGAAGACCAAGGTCGTCACCGCCACCGGCAAGATCCGGCTGGTGGAGCCGTCGGGCGACATCATCTTCGCCGATTACGCCGAACTGACCGATGACCTGAAGGACGTGTTCATCGAGAACATCCGCGTTCTCATGACCGACAACGGCCGGGTGGCCGGCACCGAGGGCGAGCGGCGCGAGGGCCGGCTGACGCGCGTCAACCGCGGCGTCTACAGCCCCTGCGACCTCTGCAAGGAAGACCCGACCCGTCCGCCGCTGTGGCAGATTCGCGCCGTGCGCATCGTGCACGACAACGAGGAGCACGAGGTCCGCTACAAGGACGCGACGATGGAGATCTTCGGGATCCCCGTCGCCTACACGCCCTACCTGTCGCATCCCGATCCGTCGGTCGACCGCAAGAGCGGCTTCCTGACGCCGTCCGCCGGCAACAGCTCCAACCTCGGCGCGATTCTCAAGACCCATTACTACTGGGACATCGGGCCGGACCAGGATGCCACCTTCGACCTGCACTACTATTCCCAGCAGGGACCGCTGCTGGGCGGCCAGTACCGCAAGCGCTTCGAGAACGGCCGGCTGGAGCTGGAAGGCGCCATCACCCGCGGCGACGGCGGCAACAGCACCACGGCGCCGAAGGAAACGCGCAACCGCGGCTATGTCGCCGCGCGCGGCCTGTTCGACATCGACGAGACATGGCGCGCCGGCTTCGACATCAAGCGCGCGAGCGATCCGACCTTCCTGCGGCGCTATTACGACTTCCGCGAAGACTATCTGACCAGCAAGGCCTATGTGGAGGGCTTCCACGGCCGGAACTATGCGGCGATCACCGGTTACAGCTTCCAGGATATGCGCTACGGGAACTCCATTCCCGAGCCGGTCGCCCTGCCATATGCGCAGTACAATGCGCTGGGCGAGCCGGGAAGCCTGTTCGGCGGCCGCTGGTCGCTCGATACCAGCCTGCTGGGCGTCTCGCGTTTCCAGAATGCCGGGCCGGACACCCAGCGCGTCGTCGTTCAACCGGGCTGGGAGCGCAACATCGTCTCCAACGCCGGATTCGTCACCAACCTGTCGGGCAGTGTCCTGGTCGCCGGATACACGGCGCAGCAGTTCAACTCCACCGATCCGACCACGCGCGGGGACGACAATATCAGCCGCTTCCGCTTCTTCCCGCAGGGGCAGGCGACCGTCCGCTATCCGTTCGTCCGTTATGGCGAAAGCTCGTCCCAGCTGATCGAGCCGATCGGCCAGCTGACCTTCGCGCCCAAGCTGCCGAACGGCCGGGTGTTCCCGAACGAGGACAGCCTGGACATCGAATTCGACGAGGTGAATCTGCTGCAGCCGAACCGCTTCACCGGCATCGACCGGCTGGACGACGGCATGCGCCTCACCTACGGCCTGCGCACCGCGATCTATGGCAACACCCAAGGGTCGGCCAGCCTGTTCCTGGGCCAGAGCCGCCGCCTGAGCGACAGCAGCGCCGGCTTCACCGGCGGGTCCGGCCTGGAGGGTCGCGTGTCCGACTATGTCGGCCGTCTGGACCTGCAGCCGGCGGACTGGCTCGATGTGAATTACGGCTTCCGCATCGACCATGAGACGCTCCGGCCCCGTCGCCATTCGCTGAACGCCACGGCCGGCGTGCCGCTCCTGCGGCTGTCCACCTCCTACACCTATGTCGACCAGACCACGTCACGCACCGCGGTCACCCGCGACCGGGTGGAACAGGCGTCGTTCGGCGTGTCGTCGCAATTCACCGATTACTGGAGCATCGGCATCAGCCACAGCCAGGCGATGGAACCGCAGCCCGGTCCGCGGTCCAGCCTGGCGGTTCTGTCCTATGCCGACGAATGCCTGGTCTTCCAGACGATCGCGCGGCGCGACTACACGGTCAGCACCACCGGCGAGCAGGACGGCAACACCATCTTCTTCCGTCTGGTCTTCAAGAATGTCGGCGAGTTCAAGAGCCCCGGCCTGAATGCCAGCTTCCTGGGCGGCAGCTCGGCCAACCAGTAGAATCAGGGCGCTCATAGCCGGAAGCGACAAGGCATCAAGGCAAAACGGACGGCCAAGGGGTTGCATCCCTTGGCCGTTGCCGTTAGCCATATCGCCCGACGAGACAGCCCGCCGCGACCGACATCATGACCCTGGGACGTTACGACTACGAAAGACGGTATCGCCGGCGCATCCGGGCCGGCGTGATCAAATTCCTGCTGCTGGCCGGGCTGGTTCTCGGCGTCGGGCTCTTCTCCTACCAGATGGGCATCGAGCAGCTGAAGGGTCGCGACGTCACCCTGCGGGAGGAGATCGCCACCCTGTCGCGCCAGAAGGCGGAACTCGAACTGCTGGCCACCCAGATGCAGCACGCCGCCCGCACGGCGGAGGCGCGCGCCGCCGAGTTGGAGGGCCGCCTGCAGCGGGAGGTGCCGACCGGCGACCTCGCCAAGCTGACGCAGCTGGTGTCGGAACGGCTGAAGAGCGGGCTGGACGCCAACCGCCTGTCCTTCGTCATTTCCCAGGCCCAGGTTCAGCGCAACTGCCAGCCGGCCGACACCAAGCGCTTCACGCTGAGCACTCCGCTGCTGAAGGGCGGGGCGCGCGGCGTAACCTTCGGCAACGGCACCGTGACCGTCACGGGTGAAGGCCAGTCCGCTCACAACGCGCAGGGCAATGCCGAAAGCTGGTTCGATCCGGGCCAGCCGGTGACCATCCGCATCACCGGCATCGGCGGCAAGACCACGACGGTTGCCGGCGTGCTGCCGCTGCATCAGTCGCTGGTGGTCGACAACAGCGAATACCGCTTCGCCTTCGCCGCCTCTCAGCGCTCCTTCGTGGAGGTCACGGCCGACCGCTGCGCCTATCCCTGAGTCGGAACTTCGAACCCGCGCGGCGGTCCGCCCGCCGCGTGGATATCCCACATGGCGAGGTAGGCGGCCTCGATGGAGCGGGCGAAGCGGTCGGTGTCGAACAGCGGAGCGGTCGCACCGGCCATCTTCAACCGCTGTTTCAATGCGGCCAGTTCCGCCCGACTTTCGGCGAGACGCCGCGCCGTCGCCTCATAGGCGTCCCAATCCGGCACCGCCAGTTCCGGCAGCCCGACCGCCCGCAGCAGGCTGGCGGCGACCCGCCCCGCGAAGGAGCGGCCCGGCACGGTCAGCACCGGCAACCCTGCCCACAGTGCGTCGCTCGCGGTGGTGTGGGCGCCGACCGGGCTGGAATCGAGGAAAAGGTCGGCCAACCGGTGGCGCGCCAGATGGGCAGGGCCGGACAGCCGCGGGGCGAAGACCAGCCGGTGCGCCGCGATCCCCCACACCGCCGCGGCGCGGCGCAGGTTGATCGCCACCTCCGCCGGCCCTTCCAGCAACCAAAGGACCGATCCCGGCACCCGCTGCAACAGGCGGCACCAGCGGCCGAACAGCTCCGGCCCGATCTTGTAGGGTGCGTTGAAGGCGCAGAAGACCACGCCGTCCGCCGGCAGGCCGCAGTCGGCCCGGCTGGGTACCGGCCCGATGACGCGCTTGCGGTCGTTGGGCTGGTAGCTGTCGGGCAGATGGACGATGCGCTCGCTGTAGAAGGGCTGCTGGTCGGCCGGCGCCACCACCGGGTCGGCGACGACATAGTCGATGGCCGGACTGCCCATCGTTCCCGGATAGCCCAGCCATTGCACCTGCACCGGTGCCGGCCGGCGGACGGCGATGCCGGGCCGGGCCCCCTGGGTGTGCCCCTTCAGGTCCACCAGGATGTCGATTCCCGCCCCATGGATCGCCTGCGCCGCCGCCTCGTCCGTGAAAGCGGAAAGGTCGAGGAAGCTGTCGAACCCTGCGGTAAGGCGCTTGCGCAACGGCCCGCCATCGTCGGAGCCGTAGGAGCAGCCGACGATCTCGAACCGCCCGCGGTCGTGCCGTTCGACCAGTTCGGCGATCAGCACCGCGGTGGCGTGTTCGTGGAAGTCGGCGGACAGATAGCCGACGCGCAGCCTGTCGCCGCAGCTGGTGCGTTTCGGGAAGGCCGCTCCGATGCCACGGGTCTTCCAGGCGGCGTAGCGCTTCGCGCAGGCCTGCTCCAGTTCGGGCCCCGCTCCTTCGCCCAGGAAGATCCAGGGATGGACCTGCTGGCTCCGCCCCTCCCGCACCAGCCCCACCAGCCGGGCAGACAGCGCCTCCAGCCCGTCCCAGCGGCAGAGGTGACGGCGCTGCTGAATCAGCTGCGCCAGCACCCCGCCGGGGTCGGGCAGGCCGATGCACAGGGCGCGCTCGAACCCCGTCACGCTGGCGGCATCGTCCTTCGCTCCGCCACGCTGCCCCCGCTCCTTCAAGGTCAGGGCAAGGTTCGCCTGCCCCTCCGCCAGATCGGGCCGCAGGCAGAGGCAGGCCCGGAACCCGGCAACGGCACCGTCCAGGTCGCCACGGTCGCGGTGCAGCGCCGCCAGGGCAAGCCGCGCAGGCACCAGCATCGGGTCGAGCTCCAGCGCATGACGCAGCGCCGCCTCCGCCTCGTCCAGCCGGCCGAGTTCGCGCAGAAGGACACCCTGGTTGCAGGACGCCGGGGCGAAGCGCGGCATCAGCCGCGCAGCCTCGCCATAGGCAGACACGGCGTCCGCCGGGCGGCCGAGCGCCTGCAGCGTCACGCCCCAGTTGAAATGATTGCCGCCGAAGTCCGGCAGCCAGGCCAGCGCCTTGCGGTGTTGGGCCTCCGCCTCGGCCAGCCGGCCTTGACGCCGCAGCGCCTCTCCATAGTTGGAGCGGGCAACCGCTTCCTCCGGCGTGCCGGCCAGCCTTGCCGCATCGAGCGCCGCGAACAATGCTGCCAGCAGCGCGCCGTCGCCCGGCTTGCCGGCAAGACGGCGGCGCAGGTCGGCGACGGTGGCCGCGTCGGTCACTTCCGCTGCCACTGGCCGGCGGCGGTCATCACGAACTGGCCGGCGGGGGTCCGCTCGATCAACTGCTGGCCGGCGACGGCCTGGACCTTGTCGAGCGCCGTGCCGTTGCCCTTGGCGATCTCCCGGTAGCGGGCGAGCCGCTGGGCATTCACCTGCTCGGCCAGCGCCTGGGCCGATGCGGGGGCGCCGGGAACGGCACCGACCAGCCCGTCCGGACGCTCGCCGATCTGGCCCGCGGCCTTGGCGGCGGCCAGCGCATCCTGCGCGAAGGCAGACGACGGAACCGCCGAGGCCAGCAGCCCCGCGGCGATGACGGACAATGCCAGCCGGTTGAAGCGGCGGCGGGTGATGGGATGGGTCGTCATCACTGTTTCCCCTTGGCAGGAGAGGTCACGGAGTCCGCGGGAAGGCCGAACAGCGCGGGGTCGTTGCGGATGGCGTCGTCGACGTCGCGTTCCAGCTTGACCCGCACCTCCTGCTCGATGCGGACGTTCAGGTTGATCTCGATGGGCTTGTCGGGCGCTTCGATCTTGACCGTGGGGGCGCAGGCCGCCACTGCGACGGGCAACAGCAGGGCGGCCATCAGGCGCGCGGATGGGGGTTTGGTCAGCATGGTGGCGATCAGGGGTCCTTCTGGTCGGAGCCGGTCATGCGGTCCCGCAGCGTGTCGGGGATCCGGTAGACGTCGAGGTTCTGGCGCAGAATCCGGTCGAGGGCGCCGGACAGCTTAAGGTTAAGCGCAACCGGATAGCCATCGTAGAATGACGGGTTGGCACCGCGCAGCGACAGGCCGGCGCTGAGTTCGCCACCGGCCTGCCCGTCGATCGTGATCCGCAGGCTGTCGTACCGGAAATCGGTCAGCGCACCCATCAGCATGGCGGTCGGGCTTCCCTCCTCCCCTTTCAGCGCGGCCGGCGGGTTGGCGGGATCGTAGCGCAGGGTGCCGGGCGCGGCGGACTCCAGCACGCCGCCGTTCAGCGTCACGGTGTCGTCGGCGAAGACCACCGGCAGGGTGCCGGCCAGTCTGCCGCTCGCCTCCAGCCCGTCGACGGCGATCAGTTCCAGCAGCTTGGCCGCGTCGATTCCGTCCGCATGCAGGGTGACGGTTCCCTTGGGCGCGGCGGGCGCCAGCTTGAACGGATCGGCGCTTAGCGTGCCGCCGGCCCAGCGCCATTCCGCCCGGCCCACATCCAGCCGCCCGTCGCGCCCATAGCCGAACAGCAGGGTGCCGTCCGTCAGGGGAACGCCGACGTCGAGAAGCCCGATGGACAGCTTCTGTCCAGCCGGGATCACCGGCGGCGACAGGCTGGACATGGCCACTGTCCCGGAAACGCCTGCGACGGTCACCGGCCCGGCCACGCCGCCCAGCCCCTTCACCGCCGCCTGCCCGGCCGTGGACATGCCCTTGGCATCCCAGGCGACCGTGGCCTTGCCCGACAGGGTGCCGGACGCCTTTTGAAGAAATGTCGCCGCCAGCGGCGATAGGACGGCCAATCCCGGCCCATCCGGAGCGAGCGCGACCGGCTTCGCCACCGCCTCAACCCTGCCGGCACCGGCGGTCTGGTCGTAACTGCCGGTCAACATGACCGAAAGGAGTCCCTGCGCATCCTGCGCGGTGCCGTCGATCGACCAAGGTTGTTCCCCCTCCTGAACGGCACGGAGGGTGACGGCCAGCGGCACGACCGGCGCCGGCCGGCCGGTGTTTGTCAGCTTGGCGACGGTTACGTCCGCCTGCCGCCCGTTTCCGTCCTGCCCCAGCCGCAGCACCAACTGGTCGGCACGCAGGCCGCTGGCCGGCACGTCGAGCCGCGGCGCCTTCACCTCTGCCGCTACGTCGAGGAGCGACGGCGACCAGCGCAGCAGTGCTCGATCCGGCGCGGCGCAGACCGTCGCTTCCTGCGGGAGGACCAGCATATGGCCGCTGACCGTCAGCTTCTCCACAACGGCAGGCAGGCAGCCGTCGGGGCTGACGATCAGCGTCCCACCGTCCATCCCCACCCGCAGCGCACCGGACAGCGTGACCCGGCCGGCCATCGGCAGGTCCAGCGTCGGGGCAGCGGCCTCAAGCGGCCCGCTGTCGGCAGTGAACTCCAGCCGCAACCCGTCCCAGCCGTCGGCGATCCGCAATCCGGTGACGGTGACCTCCGCCCCGGCGAAGCCGGAGTCGCGCAGCAGGTCCGTCGCCAACCCGCCGATCAGGGCAGGACCGGCCAGAATGGCACCGCCAACGCCGACGACACCCAGCGTCACCGCAACCGCCGCCGCTCCCGCTATCGCCCGCCCCACCCTCACCAGCCGTCCCCTTCCCACTCCCGCGATCCGAATGGCTTGCCATGTCCTTGGCACGATGAACACCCGGACAAGCGTCCGTCATCCGTGACTTTTGGCGGATCGCCACCCCCCGCCAGCGCGGCTTTGCATTCACCCGCTTTTCCCCTATGGTCCGGGGCGCGGATTTCGGCTCATCGGAGTGTTTCGCATGAAGCGGTGGACCCGCGCGTTGCTGGCGGCCTTGTTCGCCACGATCTTCACTGTCTCGTTCTTTACAGTCTCGCAAGGGGAGGCGAAGGCCTTGGATCCGGAAAACACCATTTACCTCGACCTCAAGGACGGTCGCGTGGTGATCGAACTGCGGCCCGACCTGGCGCCGAACCACGTCGCCCGCATCAAGGAACTGACTCGCCAGGGCTTCTACGACGGCGTTGTCTTCCACCGCGTCATCGACGGCTTCATGGCCCAGACCGGCGACCCGACCGGCACCGGCATGGGCGGCTCCGGCAAGAAGCTGAAGGCCGAGTTCTCCAGCGCGCCGCATATCCGCGGCACCCTGTCGATGGCCCGCGCGCAGGATCCCGACAGCGCCGACAGCCAGTTCTTCATCTGCTTCGCGCCGTCCAATTTCCTGGACCGCCAGTACACGGTCTGGGGCCGTGTGGTCGAGGGCATGGAGTTCGTGGACATGATCAAGAAGGGCAGCCAGTCCCGCAACGGTCAGGTCACCGACCCGGACAAGATCATCAAGATGCAGGTCGCCGCCGACGCCAAGTAACGGCATCGTCCCAGCCGACCAGGAACGGGGGACCGGTGCGCCGGTCCCCTTTTTCAGGCCCGCGTCACGATGCTCTCAGCCGCCGGCCAGTGCCGTGGTCATCGCGCGCAGCAGATCCTTCATCGACTGCGGCCGGTCCTGCCAGCGCATGGCCAACCCGGACATCAGCACCTTCTCGAATCCCGGCGGCAGCGCCACCCCCAGTTCGGACGGCCTCGGCACCTTGTCGTTCATGAAGCGGGCCGTGGCGTCCGGCGGGGTGCGGCCGCTCAGCGCCAGATAGATCGTGGCGCACAGCGCATACACGTCCGACCAGGGGCCCTGGCGCCCTTCGTTCGAATATTGTTCCGGCGGGGCATAGCCCGGCTTCAGGATGACAGTCATCCCGGCGCCCGGGCGGGCCGTCTGCCGGGCCGCGCCGAAGTCCAGCAGCTTCCGTTCCCCACCATTGGTCAGGAAGATGTTGTCCGGGCTGATGTCGCGGTGGATCAGCCCCTGCTCGTGAATGGCCTGCAGCGCCTTCGCGATGGGCATCACCACCGACAAAGTCCGCTTCACGTCGATCCGGCCGCCGGAATCGGCCAGATACCTCTTCATGGTCCGGCCCTCCAGCAGTTCCATCACCAGATAGGCGGTGCCGTTCTCCTCGAAGAAGTCCTGGATGCCGACGATCTCGCGCACATCGCGCAGGCGGGCCAGCGTCCGCGCCTCCTCCAGGAATTTGGCGAGACCGTCGGCAAAGGTATCCGCATGCTCGTCGGAAAAGGGAGAGACGGCGGCGGCGTTGGGAATCCGTGCGATCAGGTTGGCCGGGTAATACTCCTTGATCGCCACCTTCACCCGCAGCCGTTCGTCCCAGCCCAGATAGGTGGCGCCGAAACCGCCCTGCCCCAGCACCCGCCCGGCGCGGTAGCGGCCATGCAGAAGCGTGCCGGGCACCAGATGAACCCCCGGCCGGTTGTCCGACTTCACGGGAAAGCCGCAGGCGGTGCAGGGACCGGACGGCATGCGGGCCGTATAGCAGCTCGGGCACAGCCTGTCCGAAGCAGCCGGTGCAGCCGCGGGAGTCGGCGCGCCGATCAGAATTGTATCCGCGGGCGTCCGGCCTGCCGGAGGGACGGCGGGATTGCAAACGGTGTCCGCACTGCGCGGGCCGGCCTGATGCGCCACGGGAACGGGAACCGGGACCGGCGGCGGGGCGGGCGCGGTAGCCATCTGACGCAGGCGGTCGAGCAGATGGAGCAGCCGGCGCACCTCCGCCTGGGCGACGTCGCTGTCCGGCTGGGCGATCTCCGCCTGAAACTGCGGCTGGCGGACGATCTCCAGAATATGCTGGCGCATCAGAGGCAGCGCGCCATCCTCGCGGATCAGCCCGGAGCAGGCGACCTCCGCCAGCCGGATGGTGCGGCGGCGCAGCACCGGCTCCACCTGCTTCAGCCGGGCGGCAAGCTGGCCGGTCTTCACATACTCGTCCACGGCACGTTCGGCACGGGCGGCGATCCGCTCGCAGGCATCGGCCGGCAGCGGGGCGGAGCGGATGGCCGCCAGCGCGCGGGCGACGTCGCGTTCCAGCAGCGCCGTGTCCGGCGTCTGCACCAGCATGTTCTCGATCAGCAGCTCGTTGCCGACCGCGGCGTCCAGCGATGCGAGGATTTCGTCCGCATGGCGCTCCCCGGCGGGTGTGGCGGCCACACGGGTGAGATAGTGGATGCGGCAGAGCAGGTCCGGCTGCCCCTCGCTGAGCCCGACGATGGAGCGGCGATAGGCGCTGGCCCCGCCCTGCTCAAGCCGGCGCGAATAGCGCACGGTCAGCGCATCGGCCATCGCCGCTCCGCCGATCAGCCCGTCGCGGGTCAGCAGATGCCCGGTCAGCGTCTTCAGCAGTTCCGCCTCCTGGTCGAAGGCGCCCCGGCCCAGCGGCTGGGGCGCCTTCAACTGCCGGCGGATGCGGTCCAGCACGGCGGCCTTCGCCATTGGAAGCTTGCCCTGTCGGAACAGGGCGTTCAGCACGCCGATGCGATTCGGCCCCATGGCCTCCATGCCGATGCGGCCGAACAGCATGTCGCACAGGGTGGACAGCAGGGTTCCGGGCAGCAGGTTGGCGCCGAACAGTTCCCCCCCTGCGGCGACGGAGGCCAGGATATCGCCGATCACCCCATCGACCGCGGCGGCCAACCGTTGGTCCCGGTCCCACTGGTGCAGTTCCAGCAGCCGGTCCAGCTTGCCGCCCCAGCTCTTGATCTCCACCAGTTCCAGGGCGACCGCCACCCGCAGGTCGTAGTCGGCGTCGCCGGTCGGCGTCGCGGTTCCCTGCGACAGCAGCCAGTCCACCGGCCGGCGACCGCGCGGCATCGCGGCGAAGGCGGCCTGGGCGGCGCGCGCCCGGGCCCAGCTCTCATCCACCGCGCTGCGGATGGCCTGACGGCGCCTCTGCTGCTCCTGCCCCGGCGCACGGGCCTGCGCGGCGGCGACCTTGGTGATGGCGGACTCCACCAGCGTCCCCTGGTCCAGGCAGGACTTCAGCGGTTTGGCGAGATGAATCAGTTCGGTGGGGGTCAGGCACAACGGGTCCAGATACGGACGCAGCACGGCGCCGATCACCATCCGCGCCGGCAGCGCATGGTAATCCGCCAGGGTGCCGCACAGTTCCGCCTCGTCGAGCGAGCCCATGGCGGCCTGAGGTGGCGGCATCGCGCGGCTGAGCGGTGAACTGGACACTCCCGACCTTTCCTGCAGATACCCCGGCAGATGCCCGCCGATGCCGCGGGACGTTCTGCAACAACGGTGCGATCCCCGCGTTGACATCCGCGGCTGCACGCATCCCGGATTGCGCCTCATCGTCACAGGTGGAGGGTAAAGGAGGGGTGTATGATATCCACATTTTTCTTCAAACACACAGATACTGTGTCAGCGTTGCGCCACCGGCGGCGGCGGTTCCTTTCGGTCTTCGCATGTGCGATAAAAACAGGGACGCTGACGATGGGAGAAGCGCATGATCCGGACCGGCACCATCATCGCGTTGCGGCACAGGACCATGACGCTCACCGCGACCCCTCACATCGGTGGTTCGCTGGCGAGTTGGAGCCTGTCCACCCCCAACGGTCCGGTCGATCTGTTCCGCCCCGCTTCGGATCGTGCGCTGGCCGGCGATTTCGCCCCGGACATGGCCTGTTTCCCGCTGATCCCCTTTTCCAACCGCATCGGCGGCGGCCGCTTCGTCTTCCAAGGGCGGGAGGTCCTGCTCGCCACCGATCCCGGATCGCCTCACCGCATCCACGGCCATGGCTGGTCGACCCCCTGGACCGTCGAGGCTGCGGCCGACGATGCGCTCCGCATGGGTTTCGCCCACCGCGCCGACGACTGGCCCTGGAGCTATCGCGCGACGCAGACCGTAGCGCTCGACGGTGAGGGGCTGACCGTCACCCTCGACCTGATCAACGAGTCCGACAGCGACATGCCGGCCGGGCTGGGGCTGCATCCCTATTTCGCCAAGTCGCCGGGCAGCATCGTCACCGCCGATGTCAGTGCGGTCTGGGACAATGACGACACCATCCTGCCGTCCCGCCGCCGCCCCCTGCCCGCCGCCTGGGATTTCCGGCACGGCATCGTCATGGACCATGCCGCGCTGGACAACGGCTTCACGGGATGGTCGGGCACGGCGACGCTGGACCGCCCGCAAGAGCGGCTGCGCCTGACCATGATCGCCGACGGGCCGGTCGGACACTTGATCGTCTATGCCCCGCCCGACGAGCCCTATCTGTGCCTGGAGCCCGTCACCCACATGACAGACGCGCTGAACCGCCCGCAGGAGGCGGATGCCGGCGTCATCGCCTTGCCGGCGGGAGAGCGGCTGTCGATGACCGTGCGCTTCCTGATTTCACGAACCTAGGGATCCCGAGCCTACGGATCACGAAGCCGGGGAACCGCCCTCTGCGCCGAGTTCGCGGGCCAAACCGATGAAGGCCCTGAAGGCGGCCGACGGGTTGCGCCGTCCGGAATAATAGAGGCAGAGCCCGGAACGCGGTGGCGTCCAGTCATCGAGCACGCGAACGAGACGGCCCGCCTCGATGTCGGCCCGCACGTCCGACTCCATGAAGAAGCCGATGCCCACGCCTCCGAGGGCGGCGATTCGCGCCAGACTGGCCTCATCCAGGGTGATCGGTCCATCGACGTCGATCTGCGCCGATTGCCCGTCCTTCTCGAACTGCCACCGGAATAGGGCGCCGTTCGGCAGGCGGACACGGATGCACGGATGATCGAGCAGGTCGGGCGGCACGCGCGGCCGATCATGCGTCGCGAAATAGGACGGCGATCCGACGACGGCATATCGCTGCGGGCGACCCAGGGAAATCGCGATCATGTCGCTGGGAACCAGATCGGCCACCCGTATGCCAAGATCGAATCCCTCGGCGACGATATCCACCAGTCGCCCTTCGGTGACCAGGTCGACATGCACCTGCGGATGGCGGCGGAGGAACTCCAGCACCAGCGGCGACAGGATCTCGCGCGCCGCCGTGGCGAAGGCGTTGATGCGTAGCGTGCCTGACGGGATCGTCTGCTGCGACCGCACGGCTTCCAGGGCGCCATGAACATCCTGCAACGCCGGCCCAACCTGCTCGACGAACACCCGACCGGCATCGGTGAGTGAGACGCTCCGCGTCGTGCGGTGGAACAGACGGACGCCGAGACCCGCTTCGAGTTTTCCGATGGCATTGCTGAGCGCGGTCGTCGACATGCCCAGATCGAGTGCCGCCGCGCGAAAGGAGCCCCGTCGCGCAATGGCGATGACCGCATCCAGATCGTTCAGGTCAGCCCGCTGCATTGTCCCGATAAACGCAATCTCGCATCCCGCTTTATCCCGATTATCGCGATCCGCGTCCACACTTACCTTGGTGAAGGCAACGAAGCCCCCTATCAGGAGGAAAGACGCAATGCCTCTCCCATTACCGATCCTGGCCTACCTCGACGCGGACAGGAGGAACGACGGCATGGCGCTGATCGACGCCTTCGCGCCGGACGCCATCGTAAAGGATGAAGGCGGGACCTATGCCGGTCGCGAAGCCATCGGCGCTTGGTGGCGGGCAGCGAAGGCCAAATACCGGCACGTGATCGAACCGCTCGAAGTGACCGAAAGCGGCGACATCGCCAACGTCTTCGCCAAGGTGACCGGGACCTTCCCGGGCAGCCCCGTAACGATGAGTTTCGCGTTCCGGGTCGACGGCGGCCGGATCGCCGGACTGGAGATCATCCCATGAGTCCCTTCATCAGCCTCGACGGCAAGCGGGCGCTCGTCACTTCGGGCACACGCGGCACGGGGGCGGCCACCGTCGCGTTGTTTCAAGAACTCGGAGCCCGTGTGCTGACCACCGCCCGGTCCCGGCCGGACACGCTGAACGAGGAAATGTTCGTCTCCGCGGACCTGACGACCGCAGAAGGCTGCGCCTCGCTCGCGGCCGCGGTGCGTGAACGTATGGGCGGGGCCGATGTCATCGTCCACATGCTGGGCGGTTCGTCCGCTCCGGCAGGCGGCTTCGCGGCGCTGAGCGACGCGGAATGGCGCAAGGAACTGGATCTCAATCTGATGCCAGCCATCCGGCTCGACCGCGAACTCGTGCCGGCGATGGTGGCGCAGGGTCATGGAGTGGTCATCCATGTGACCTCCATCCAACGCGCGTTGCCGTTGCCGGAGTCGACGACGGCCTACGCCGCCGCGAAAGCCGCGCTCTCGACCTACAGCAAAAGCCTCTCGAAGGAGGTCTCGCCCAAGGGCGTGCGCGTGGTGCGCGTTTCGCCAGGCTGGATCGAAACCGAGGCGGCGGTACGGCTGGCGGAGCGACTGGCGAAGGACGCCGGCACCGACTATGAGGGCGGCAAGCGGATCATCATGGACTCGCTCGGCGGCATTCCAATCGGCAGGCCATCGAAGCCGGAGGACGTGGCCAACCTGATCGCCTTCCTCGCCTCCGATCGGGCCGGGACCATAACCGGCACCGAATACGTCATCGACGGCGGTACCGTTCCCACCGTGTAGTGCGCGGGCAGCTCTAGAAGCGCTTCGGCCTTTGCCGATTCCCCTATCGGCAGCGGACGAATTCCGCCGCGAAGGTGGCGGGCGCCGCCATGCGGAGGATCAGCCGGTCGAAGCGCGCCGAATCGGCGGGCAGCAGCCGCAGGGTGGCCAGCGGCTCGGATGCGGCTTCCGTCGCTCCTTCCGCCTGCAGGGGCAATACGGGCACCTGCTGCACCGGGTCGCCTTCGGCCGGCACCCGGCCGGTCAGCGGGAATTGGGGCACCCGCGCATCCACGGCGGACAGGGTCCGGTCCGCACCGATCTCCAGATAGGACGTGCGGCAATCGTCGATGGCCGTGCGGTCGTTCGGATCGGCCTTGGCCCAGCGCCCGGCCAGAGCCGCCAACGTCGCCCTGCGGTTGATCGGCGGCACCGGCGTCGGCGGCGCCACGAACCGCGGCGCCGCCGCTCCGGTGACGGCCAGAGGCAAATCGGCGACCGGACGAGACCGCGCCTGACGTTCTGTTTCCAGGGCGGCGGTGCGCTGGCGGGTGACGCGCAGCAGGCAGTCGGTGCGGGACTTGGTCGCCTTGGGATCGGCAAGGTCGGCAGCGGTCACCGGGCAGGCATCGTCGCGCCGTGCCCGCCAAACGGTCTGGCCCGCCTCGATCGCCGCCCGTCCGGCGGCGTCGGTGGTCGCGCCCAGCGCCGCCAGTGCCGCCTCCATCGCCGCACCGGCCGCCACCAATCCGTCATCGCGGCAGAGCAGTTGCGCCGACGGCGTCTCCGCCGCATCGCAGTTCGTCGGCGCGGTCTCCGGGATCGGCGTCTCAGCCAGGGCGGGAGCCGCCGCCAGAACCGCGAGCATGGAGCCGGCGGCCAGCAGACCGTTCACCAGGGACAGCACACGCATGGCAGGATACCTTAGGAATGGTGAAGCAGGACGTCACGAGGCAGGGAAGGCTTCCAGCACGGACTTGACCTGACGCTGGAAATCCTGGTCGGTGCGATAGCGCGTCACGACCGACTTGTCACGCTCCACGAAAAACAGCATGTCGTCGCGGCTGGGCAGCGAGCGCGGGTTCGGCTTCTCCAACAGCTCGCCGTTCCAATCGATCCGCGCCATGAAATAGACAGCGCGGGCGAACAGCATGAACAGCTTGTTGTCCGGCGCCAGCTTCTCCCGCCTCAGCAGCGCGAAGTAATAATAATTCCGCCCATGGAAGTAGTTCGTGTGGATTGCCTGGAGCGCCGCGAAGCGCTCGTCCGGACTGTTGACCTTCTTGATCTGCTTTTCCAGCCGGAACCCCGCGAAAAAATACTCCCGTGCTTCGTGTTCGAAGGAAAAGGGGCTGCCCTTCATCAGCGCCATCTGCTCGCCATAGCGCTTCAGCGCGCGGGTCATCAGCAGTTCGATGAATCGCCGCTCCGCCGCCAGCGCATCGGGAATGTTCGGCAGCATCTCGAACACATGGCGCAGGTGATAGGGATGGCGCACGACGACGACCGGGACCGACAGCTTTTTCTGCTTCGCCGGCGCCCGCTTTTCCGCCACCAGCGTCACGGCGGGCGACAGCGACGCCATGGTCGCCTGGATGGTGTCGTACAGCTTCCAGCGCAGGCGGGTTTCCGCCGATTGGCTGCCCAGATTGAGCCGGGCGGGGAAACGCTTCATCCGGCTGCCGAACGTTTCCCTCGGCAGCTTATGCGTCGGCAGGTTGGGCACGACCAGCGGATTGCCCAGTATGTCCGCCGGCGGAGGCAGCGGCTTGAAATTGAAATATTTCCCGGTGACGACGCCCCGTCCGGCGCCGCCATTGCCTGCGTCGCCCATGCCATCCGCCCCACGGTTGCCGCCCAATATCGAAGAAGCCGCCACCGACACCATCCAAACACGAGACCCCGCCGCAGCGATACCCCATACGATCAGGATATAATGGGTAACGCGAACGGAAGAAAGCCGCAGCGCACGTCATCGGCAACTTCGTGACTTTTTCGCAACTGCGGTAGGATCGCAGCCGGCCCGCCCTGTCGGGGCGGATTTATCGGTGTTACCGTTGCAGCGGCGATCCCGGACCAAACCGGGGCGCGAACATCATCGAACAGGCATGAGGCGGGGTTTTCCATGGCGATCCACGTCGCGCTGAATCACAAGACGATCTATCGCTACGACCGGCCGGTGTCCCTCGGCCCGCAGATCATCCGCCTGCGCCCGGCGCCCCATTGCCGGACGCCGATCCTCAGCTATTCGCTGAAGGTCACGCCGAAACAGCATTTCCTGAACTGGCAGCAGGACCCGCAGTCCAACTTCCAGGCCCGCTTCGTCTTCCCGGAAAAGACGCGCGAGTTCATCGTCGAGGTCGATCTGGTCGCCGAGATCGCCGCGATCAACCCGTTCGATTTCTTCCTGGAAGAGAAGGCGGGCCACATCCCCTTCACCTACGACGACTGGCTGCAGCGCGAATTGCGCCCCTACCTGGAGACGGAGGAACCGGGGCCGGAACTGGCCGCCTATCTCAAGGCCATCCCGCGCGAGAAGACGCCGACCATCAATTTCCTGGTGGCGGTGAACCAGCGGCTTCAGCAGGACATCGGCTATGTCATCCGGATGGAGCCGGGCATCCAGACCTGCGCGGAGACGCTGACCAAGCGCACCGGATCCTGCCGCGATTCGGCCTGGCTGCTGGTGCAGATCCTGCGCAACCTCGGCCTCGCCGCCCGTTTCGTCTCCGGCTACCTGATCCAGCTGACCGCCGACCAGAAGGCGCTGGACGGCCCGTCCGGCCCGGAAAGCGACTTCACCGACCTGCATGCCTGGACCGAGGTGTTCCTGCCCGGCGCCGGCTGGGTCGGTCTCGACCCCACCTCCGGCCTGCTGGCGGGCGAGGGGCACATCCCGCTGGCCTGCACGCCCGACGCCTCCTCCGCCGCCCCGATCTCGGGCCTCGTCGACGAGGCGGAGGTGGAGTTCGGCCACGAGATGTCGGTCACCCGCATCTACGAGGCGCCCCGCGTCACCAAGCCCTACACGCCCCAGCAATGGGCAGCGATCGAGGCGCTGGGCCATCGGGTGGACGAGGATCTGAAGGCCGAGGACGTCCGCCTGACCATGGGCGGGGAGCCGACCTTCGTCTCCATCGACGACATGGACGGCGCGGAATGGAACACCGCGGCGCTGGGTCCGCAGAAGCGGAAGATGGCCGCCGACCTGATCCACCGGCTGATGGCCCGCTTCGCCCCCGGCGGCCTGCTGCATTTCGGCCAGGGCAAATGGTATCCCGGCGAATCGCTGCCGCGCTGGGCGATGACCCTCTACTGGCGCCGCGACGGCGAGGCGCTGTGGGCCAACAGCGACCTGCTGGCGCGCGAGGACACCGATTACGGCTACACCGCCCAGGATGCCGGTGTCTTCCTGGTGGCCCTGGCGAAAAGGCTTGGCCTCGACCCCAATCTCGTGCTGGGCGCCTATGAGGACCCCTGGCACTACCTGCGCAAGGAATCGCAGCTTCCCATCAATGTCGACCCGCTGAACAGCAGGCTGGACGACAAGGAGGAGCGCGAGCGGCTGACCCGCGTCTTCACCCGCGGCCTGAACGAGCCGGTGGGCTTCGCCCTGCCGATCAACCGCCGCATGACCCAGCAGGGCCCGGTCTGGTTGTCCAGCACATGGCCGCTGCGCCAGGAAAAGCTGGTGCTCATCCCCGGCGACAGCCCGGTCGGCTACCGCCTGCCGCTGGGCTCCCTGCCCTGGGTATCGAAGTCCGACTATCCCTATGGCTGGGAGACCGACCCGTTCGAGGACCGCGGACCGCTGCCGCCCCATCCGGTCCAGCGCCGGCAGGAGATCCGCGGCGCGGTCCAGGAGTCCGACCGCGGCGTCCACACCGACAAGCGCATCGCCCAGCGCCAGCGGGTGATGGCCGAGATCCGCGACGAACTGCCGGAGGAAGGCAAGTCGGCCTGGTGGATCGTCCGCACCGCGCTGACCTGCGAGGCGCGCAACGGCCGGCTGCACCTGTTCATGCCGCCGATGAGCACGCTGGAGGATTATCTGGCGATGCTGGCGGAGATCGAGGCGACGGCGGTCGAGCTCGACATGCCGGTGGTCATAGAAGGCTACCAGCCGCCGAAGGATCCGCGCCTGAACTCCATGGCCGTCACCCCCGACCCCGGCGTGATCGAGGTGAACATCCACCCCGCCCACAACTGGGACGAGCTGGTGCGCAACACCATCACGCTCTACGAGGATGCGCGCCAGTCCCGCCTGGGGGCGGAGAAGTTCATGATCGACGGGCGCCATTGCGGCACCGGCGGCGGCAACCATGTGGTCATGGGCGGCGCCACCGCGGCCGACAGCCCCTTCCTGCGCCGGCCCGACCTGCTGCGCAGCCTGATCACCTATTGGCAGAACCACCCCGCCCTGTCCTACGTCTTCTCAGGGCTGTTCATCGGCCCGACCAGCCAGGCGCCGCGCGTGGACGAGGCGCGCGACGACCAGCTCTATGAGCTGGAGATCGCCTTCAACCAGATCGACCAGGCGGCGGCCAGCGGCCACTGCCCGCCGTGGCTGGTGGACCGGGTGCTGCGCAACCTTCTGGTCGACGTGCAGGGCAACACCCACCGGGCGGAGTTCTGCATCGACAAGCTCTATTCGCCGGACAGCTCCACCGGGCGCCTCGGTCTCGTCGAGTTCCGCGCCTTCGAGATGCCGCCGCACGCGGAGATGAGCCTGACCCAGCAGCTTCTGATGCGGGCGCTGGTCGCGCGCTTCTGGAAGCATCCCTACAAGGGCCGGCTGGTGCGCTGGGGCACCGACCTGCACGACCGCTTCATGCTGCCGCATTTCGTCCAGCAGGACATGGCCGACGTGCTGCAGGACCTGCGCGACCATGGCTATCCGCTGGAGGACGGCTGGTTCGCGCCGCACTTCAACTTCCGCTTCCCGGTCTATGGCCATGTCAGCCAGCGCGGCATCACCATGGAACTGCGGATGGCGCTGGAGCCCTGGCACGTCCTGGGCGAGGAGCCGGGCGGTGGCGGCACGGTGTGCTATGTCGACAGCTCGGTCGAGCGGGTTCAGGTGCGCGTCAGCGGCCTGATCGACGCCCGCCACGTCATCACCTGCAATGGCCGGCGCGTGCCGCTGATCCCGACCGGGGTGGAGGGCGAGTTCGTCGGTGGCGTGCGGTACCGCGCGTGGCAGCCGCCATCCTGCCTGCATCCGACGATTCCCGTCCACACCCCGCTGATCTTCGACATCCTCGACAGCTGGGCCGGCCGGTCGATCGGCGGCTGCACCTATCATGTCATGCATCCGGGCGGCCGCAACTACGAGACCTTCCCGGTCAACGCCAACGAGGCGGAGGGGCGCCGGCTGGCCCGCTTCTTCCCCTTCGGCCACACCCCCGGCCCGATGGATGTCCCGGTGGAGGAACGCAACCCGCAATTCCCGATGACGCTGGATTTGCGCCGGGGATAAGTCCCTCGCTCCCCATGCAACCGCCCCTTTTCCAGCTAGAGAGGGGCGGTTGCATACCCGCCGTGATGCCAACTTTTCAGCGCCATAACGCGATATAATTTCCCGTATAAAGATTATCGGAATTACCCTTATCGGTCGAAGGCCCACGCGCCACGCCACCGAGAAAGGGAACAACAGGGATGAAAACTCCCGCTTACGCGACCCTGGCCGCAACCGCGCTGCTGCTCGCCTCCTGCGCCGAGCCGCCCAAGCCGCCCCGCCCCGTGCCGGTCAAGCCGCCGACCGAGGTCAACGGCTTGTGGTATCTGGACCAGGGCTGGTCGCAGGAAGCCCGCCAGTGGTACTACACCACCACGCAGGGCTCGCAGATCATGCGCTATGACTGGTTCATGGCGCTGGAGGATCCGCAGACCAAGCAGCCCTTCGTCAAGAGCATCACCCGCTACGGCTATCCCGCCAACACGTCGGCCAACTGGAATCCCGATCTGCTGCCGGTCGGCTTCGTCAAGGACACCGATCCCGACAAGATGAAGAGTTGTTCTTGGGCGACATG
>JBKHVJ010000057.1:0-8625 GCA_046570145.1 Alphaproteobacteria bacterium | reverse complement strand
GGCGAAGCTGGTCAGCGTGGTTTCCGCCGACTTGCGCGCCGAGGTGCGGGCAGCGGTGACGGCCGGCAGCGGCACCGGGTTGTAGATGTTCGACAGGGCGGAGCCGGCCGACTGGATGTAGGCGTTGCCCTCGTCGCGCTTGAAGCCGCTGTAGCCGACATTCAGCGAGTGATGGACCGGGCCGGTCTCGAAGCGCCAGCGGACGCCCGCCGTGCCGCTGACCGTGCGGGAGTAGGAGTCGTAATAGGCGTTGCGGACCGTGAAGTTGCCGAGCGCGTTCACCGCGGTCGTCGAACTGGGGAAGGTCTGGTCGTTCTCGCCCTTGCGGTAGCCGATGCCGGCATAGGCGGTCAGGCTGTCGGTCACGTCCACCTCGATGTTCGAGGCGACGGTGACGTCCTTCTGCACCAGCACGGTGCCGGGATACCAGTTGCTGCGGGCGTCGGGCGGGGAGGGGATGGCGGTGGTGGTGGGAAGGATGCTGATCTGCGGACGGAAATTGTCGGTGTCGTCGCGCTGGGTGATGGCGTCCATCGACCAGCGCAGCCGCTCGCCGCGGTAATCGACCGCCAGGGCGCCCAGGCCGGAACGCAGGTTGCCGCCGTCGACCGACGCCTCGCCGTTGCGCATCAGCCCGTTGAAGCGGACGCCCCATTCCTTGTTCTCGCCGAACCGGCGGCCGACATCCAGATGCGCCGCGAGATTGGCGTCGCTGGTGTAGGTGGTGGTGACGCGGGTGAGCGGCTCGTCGCCGGCGCGCTTGGCCAGGATGTTGATGCCGCCGCCGGTGCTGCCGCCGGGGGCGATGCCGTTGACCAGCGCGCCCGGACCCTTCAGCAGCTCGATGCGCTCGACGATCTGCGCCGGCACGCGGTTGGAGGATACCAGCCCGAACATGCCGTTGAAGCCGACGTCGCCCGACCCGACCGCATAGCCGCGGATCTGGAAGGTGTCGTCGAAGCCGTTGCTGCCGGTGGTCAGCCGGACGGAGGCGTCGTTGATCAGCGTGTCGGCGGCGGTGCGCGCCTGCTGGTTCTCGATCAGGTCGGAGGTGTAGTTGACCGTGCTGAAGGGCGTGTCCATGACGTCGCGGCTGCCCAGCAGGCCCACCGATCCGCCGCGCGCCACCTGCCCGCCGGCATAGGGCTGCGCCAGCCCGCCGGGCATCATCCCATTGGCCGTCACCTGCAGCGCCGGCAGGGTCGTGCTGTCCGAGGATGCGGCCGGGGAGGCGGCAGGCGCCCCGGCGCTCTGCGCGACGATGGCATAGCCGGCCCCCGTGCGCGCGACCCCATAGCCGCTGCCCGCCAGCAGCCGGCGGAAGCCATCTTCCACCGTGGTGGCACCCTTCAGGCCGGGGGAGGTCTTGCCGCGGACCGCCGCCGGGTCCGCCTGCACCGTCACGCCCGCCTGCGCGGCGAAGCGGCTCAGCGCCTCGCCCAGCGGGCCGGCGGGAATGTCGGCGTTGACGGTGGCCGCCGCCGGCTGGGCATGGGCCACCGGTGCGAAGACCGCGCCGCCCGCCAGGACGGCGGCGGCGAGCCCGGCCGCGACGGCGGCGGGGCGCAGGCCCGGCCGGCGGACTTCGCTGCGGACGTCAGGCGCGCCCGAAGCCTCCCCACACGGATGGTCGGTGTGGCGGACGGCGGCCTTGCCGCGAACTCGTTTCATGCTGTCGGCTCCCCTGCCAAACGATGCCTTCAGCACGACAGCGGCGGCCGGCACGGTTCCCCCCACGCCGGTCCGGATGTCGATGCTAAATTAGCGAATGCGTATTACTCGCATCGATAATGCGAATCGTTCGCACTTTAAGCATCGATTCTTGCTGGGCGCAACAGATGTTTGGCGCCGTTGGATTTTTTCCGGCGATGGTGGGCACGGGGCTTCGCAAGACGGGCGCCGCCGGTCCCAACTCCGGCGGCGTCCGTCGCAATCGGCGACCATCATGCGGAAGAGCGAGTGGTGCCGCCGGCCGGGCGCGTGTCAGGCCGGCGTTTCGCGGTGGATCTTGAACGGCGACCAGGACTGGCTCACCGGCATGATCTCCACGCTGTTGATGTTGACGTGGGGCGGCAGCGACACCACCCAGCGCACCGTCTCGGCAATGTCCTCCGGCTGCAGCGGGTTGGCCCCGGCATAGAGGGTGTCATAGGCCGCCTTGTCGCCGCCGGTGCGCACCAGCGTGAACTCGCTTTCCGCCAGGCCCGGCTCGATGGAGGTCACGCGCACGCCCTGCGCCGACAGGTCGCTGCGCAGGCCGAGCGAGAACTGCCGCACGAAGGCCTTGGTGCCGCCATAGACGTTGTCGCCGGGATAGGGCCAGTTGGAGGCGACGGAGGCGAGATTCACGATCAGCCCGCGCTGCGCGATCAGCCGGTCCAGCAGCAGCCGGGTGATGGTCACCAGCCCGGTCACGTTGGTGTCGATCATGGTGCGCCACTGGTCCAGGTCGCAGTCCTGCGCCGCTTTGGTGCCCAGCGCCAGCCCGGCATTGTTGACCAGAACGGAGATTCCGGCGAAGTCCTCCGGCAGCGAATCCAGGGCGGCGCGCGTCGCCTCCTCGTCGCGGATGTCGAAGCACAGCGGATGCACCACCGCCGGCCCGCCCAGCGCCTCGACCAGGGCGGCCAACCGGTCCTGCCGCCGGCCGGTGGCGACGATCCGCCAGCCCTCCGCCACCAGCCGCCGGGCGATGGCATCGCCGAAACCGGAAGTGGCGCCGGTCACGATCGCCGTTTTCGGGGCGTTGTTCGACATTGTGCGATCTTTCCTCATGACGGATGGAAACTCTGACCCGCCGCCGCAGCGGGCCCAGGCAGATACACACAATATCACAGCTTGGGAACATCCCCCTTTGCCCGCTTTCGGCGGACCTATCGTCCGCCTGTCGCGTCAGCGCAAACGACGTTTGCGCGTAAGCGGGGGGGAGAGGGAACTGTCCGCAGTTCCGCGACCGTCCGGCAGCCGAGCAGGGCCATGGTCCGGTCCAGTTCGTCCTGCAGGATCGCCAGCGCATGCTCCGCCCCGGCTTGTCCGCCAGCCGCCAGCCCGAACAGGGGCGCCCGGCCGAGCAGCACCGCCGCGGCACCGGCGGCCAGCAGCTTGGCGGCGTCGCTGCCGCGCCGCACGCCGCTGTCGGCCAGCACCGTCATCCGGCCGCCGACCGCATCCATGATCCGCGGCAGAACCGCAAGCGGCGAGGGCGCGCTGTCCAGGTTGCGCCCGCCATGGTTGGACACCACGACCGCCTCGACCCCGGCCTCCGCCGCGCGCAGCGCGTCCTCCGGTGCCAGCAGGCCCTTCAGGATCATCCGTCCCGGCCAGCGGCGGCGCAGCTCGGCCACATCGTCCCAGTTCACCCGGTCGCACAGCCGGATCGGGTCGTGGGCGGCGGCGTCGGTGATGCGGGTGCGGAACTGCGGCGGATAATGGGCGTATCCCGGCCAGCCGCCGGCGGCCAGCAGGCGCAGCAGCACGCCGGCCGCCCAGGCCGGATGGCGCGCCACGTCGAGCGCGCCGCGCAGCGACGGCGCGACCGGCACAGTGAAGCCGTTGTGTCGGTTATACTCGCGTTTCGGCGAAACGGCGGTGTCCACCGTCAGGATCAGCGTGTCGACGCCGCAGGCGGCGACCCGGTCCAGCAGCGCGTGGGTCAGGCTGCGGTCGCGCCAGACATAGAGCTGGAACCACAGCTCCGCCCCGGCCTCGGCGATGTCCTCGATGCTGGTGATCGACTGGGTCGAGACGCAGAAGGGAATGCCGGCGGCGCGGGCGGCCCGTGCGAGCAGCACCTCGCCGCCGTAGCGGACCAGACCTGCGGCGGCGGTGGGCGCGATGACGAAGGGCAGCGGGCGCTCGCGGCCGAACAGCGTCACGCCGGTGTGGCGTCCGCTGCAATCGACCAGCACGCGCGGCGTCAGCTCGGCCTGTTCGAAGCTGTCGCGCAGGCGGCGCAGGGCCGCTTCATCCTCGGTGCCGCGGTCGATGTACTCGAACAGGCCGCGCGGCAGAAAGCGCCGGGCCTGCCGACGCAGCTCGTCTATGTTCAGGCATGCCTGTGGGGCCGCCATGGGATCACCGCCTCCGGCGGGGTGGCGCTATCGGGAGTAGCTGCCGAATGGGTGGACGGAGATGGAGGCCGCCGCCACCTGCACATGGCGGGCGAGTTCCTGTTCGACCTGCTCCGGCGTCCAGCGCGTGGCGGGGACGGAGATGCTGAGGCCGGCCACCGCGCGGCCATGCTCGTCGGTGATGGCGGCGCCGACGGAGATGTCGCCCATCACCGTCTCGTTGACCAGCAGGGCATAGCCCTTCTCCCCGGCCTCGCGCACGCGGGCGCGCAGCCGGTCGGGATCGCAGACGGTGAAGGGGGTCAGCGGACGCAGGTCGGTGCGGGCCAGGATGTCCTCCCGCTCCTCCTCCGACAGACGCGACAGGATGGCGGTGCCGGACGCCGTGTAATAGGCGGGCAGGCGGCTGCCGACCATGAACTCGATGTTCACCAGATGCTTGCCGGGGAAGCGGGCGACGAAGACGATCTCGGCGCCGTCCAGCTCCTGCAGGTTGGTGGTCTCGCCGACACTGCGGCTGATGTCGAGAAGATAGGGAAAGGCCTTCTCGATCAACTCGTTGGCGCGCAGGTAGTTGTAGGAGAACTGCAACAGCTTCGGCGTCAGCGCGTAGTTGCGCGTGCCGTGGACGCGGCGCAGATAGCCCAGCACCTCCAGCGTGTAGACCAGCCGCTGGGCGGCGCTGCGGTCCAGGTTGGCGGCCTTGGCGATCTCAGACAGCGGCATCTGGCGGTGCGGGCCGTCGAAGGCATGGAGGATCTGGAAGGTCTTCTCGGTCGAGCCGACGAACAGCGACGATTCGCGCGGGTCGGCCTTCTTCGTGTCCGGCGCCGGGGCCGCCGCCTGGAGCGCTGCCGGGGCCATCGCACCCGCGCCCGTTTCCGTCACGGACCCTTCCGCCTTCGGCGTCCGTCCTGCTGTCCGCGTCATCGGCAATCCCCCAAGACTTCTTCATCCGGCCGGGCCAGCGCCTTCACGCCATCGCCCGGCGCCTTCCGCGCTAACGCATAGCATCCGGCGGACCGATTGCCACGCGTCGCGCGGTTGCCACCGATCATGCCGGCTGGGCGGCCGGCATGCCCTCATAGGTGACGAGCAGGCGCGACAGCTCGCGCCGCAGCGACCGCTTCAGCGGCTCGGCAGGTTCGCGCAGCGGTGCCAGCATCGCCGGGGCATCGACGCCGATCAGGTCCATCACCGACTTCATCGGGCCGGGGTTGGTCTCGGCGAAGGCCATGTTCATCATCGGGATCAGCGTGCGGTGGATCTCCAGCGCCTTGTCCAGCTTGCC
This sequence comes from Alphaproteobacteria bacterium, assembly GCA_046570145.1. Lineage (GTDB taxonomy): Bacteria > Pseudomonadota > Alphaproteobacteria > Azospirillales > Azospirillaceae > Azospirillum. The sequence goes on along the minus strand of JBKHVJ010000057.1, from coordinate 3,264 downwards.
GGTCGAGGCGAGGTCGTGGATCAGCCGCCATGCCCGCGGCAGCAGGTTGGCCGTCACCACGATGCCGCCCCTGGCCCCGGCCGCCACCTGCAGCGGGAACAGCGTGTCCTCGCCGCTCAGCACCGCGAAGGACGGGTCGACCCCCGCCACCGTGCGCAGGAAATGGTACATGTCGGTGTTGCAGGCCTTCATGCCGATGATCCGCTCGTGCCGCGACAGCTCGTGCAGGATCTCCGGATCGATGGCGATGCGGGTGCGGTAGGGGATCTCGTAGATCAGGATCGGCACCGGCGATTCGTCGGCGTAGCGCAGGAAATAGTCGCGGATGCCGGCCTGGGTCGGGTTGGTGTAGTAGGGGGTCAGCACCAGCAGCCCGTCCACGCCCGCCGCCGCGAAATCGCGGCCGGCCGACAGCGCGTCGTAATAGCCGGTGTCGAGCACGCCGGCGATCACCGGGCCGCGCTTCTCGCCGGTAGCCGCCATCGCCTCGACCGACAGTTCGGCGAAGCGGATGCGCTGGTCCTTCGCCAGCGCGCCGTATTCGCCGGTGCCGCCGAGCGGGACCAGCCCGTCGATGCCCTGGCGGAACAGCCAGGAGAACAGCGCCTTGGAGGCCGCCACGTCGATGGTGCCGTCGGCGGTGACCGGCGTCGGGGTGGCGGGCAGAATGCCGCGAAGCTTCGTGGCGTCAAGCATGTCTTGTCCTTGGAAGAAGCGGGTGGTGAAGGCGGTTCGGGAGCCGGTCTCAGCCGGCGAGGCTGCGCCGGCGCAGCCGGTCCGCGACATAGATCAGGGTGGCGACGAACAGCAGCAGCCCGGTCGACACCGCTGCGATGACGGGGGAGACCTGCAGCGTCACCTCGTCCCAGAACTGCTTGGGCAGCGTGGCGCTCAGCCCGCCCGAGGAGAACAGGGAGATGGTCAGCTCGTCGAAGGAGGTGGCGAAGGCGAACAGGAAGGAGGACAGCATGCCCGCCCCCAGGATCGGGAAGGTGACGTGCCGCAGCGCCGCCAGCGGCCGGGCGCCCAGGCTCTGCGCCGCGAGGTCGAGCCGGGTGTCGTAGTTGCGCAGCACCGCCATCATCGTCATCACCACATAGGGCACGGCGACGACCGTGTGGCCGATGACCAGGCCCAGGATGGTGCCGACCAGACCCATCTGGGCGAAGACATAGAACATGCCGACGGCGATGATCATGCGCGGCACGACGATGGGCGACAGGATGAAGGCCAGCATGGCGCCCTTGCCCCGCATCTGGCTGCGCACCATCAGGAAGGCGGCGGGAACGCCGATCGCCATCGACAACAGGCCGGTGCCGAAGGCCACCACGATGGAGCGCCACAGGGCCTGCATCCAGATCGGCGAGTCCAGCAGCTGCTGATACCATTGCAGCGTGAAGCCCGACGGCGGCCATGCCAGCCCGCCCTTGCCGAAGGACAGCGGGATCATCAGGAAGGCGGGCAGGCTGATCAGGGCCAGCAGCAGCCAGACGAAGGCGCTCAGCGCCACCGGACGCTCGGAGCGGCCGCGGATGGGGTGGCGGCGCGGCAGCAGGCCGATCAACGCATCGCTGGCCGATCCCAGCGCCGCCAGCACGCGCCCGCCCAGCCGCCGCATGGCGGTGTCGCGGTTGCGCACCACGGCGCTCTCACCGGTCAGCGAGGCGAAGCCGAAGACGCGGTCGTACAGCACGAACACCACCAGCACGACGGTCAGCAGCAGGACCGAGATGGCGCCGGCCAGCCCCCAGTTCAGCGTCTGCTGCACCTGATCGATGATCAGCTGGGTGATCATCGTCTCCTTCCGGCCGCCCAGCAGGGCGGGCACGATGAAGAAGCCGATGGCCGACACGAAGACCATGATCGCCGATGCGGCGACGCCCGGAAGCGACAGCGGGAAATAGACGGTCCAGAAGGCGGTGCCGGGGCGGGCGCCCAGCGTGCCGGCGGCGCGCGGCAGGGTGCGGTCGATGTTCTCCATCACCGCCAGCATGGTCATCACCGCCAGCGGCAGCATGGCGTGCACCATGCCGACCAGCACCGCGCCGAAGCCGTAGAGCAGGTCCGCCGGGGTGTCGATGATGCCCAGCGACATCAGCGTGCTGTTGACGACGCCGTTGCGGCCGAGGATGACGACCCAGGCGAAGGCGCGCACCAGGAAGCTGGTCCAGAAGGACAGCAGGACCCAGAAGATCAGCCGGCTCTTCGCCGGGCCCTTGGCGATGGAGATCAGGTAGGCGACCGGATAGGCCGCGACCACCGCGACCAGCGTCGTCGCCAGCGAGATCTTCAGCGTGATCCACAGGACGGTGATGTAGAGGCTGGAGGCGAACAGCTGCGCATAGGGCGCCAGCGTGAAACCGTCGCCGTTGTAGACGCTGAGCGCCAGCAGCTGCCCGACCGGGAAGACCAGGAAGGCGACGAGCAGCAGCACGAGCGGGGCGCCCATCAGCACCGGCTTGCGCCAGGCGGGCGGGGGCGAGTGGCGTTTGGCGCCGGGGGTATGGGTCATGGCCAGGGACTGTCCGCTCATCTCACGCCGTCCCGGCCGCACGGGCGGCATCGGCGATCACCACGGCGTCGCGCCCGCTCCAGTACAGCGTCAGCACGTCGTCGATGCGCACCGCGTCGGCCTCGTTGCGGGTGGGGAAGGCGGCGACCAGCGGCGGCAGGTCGCGGTCGAGCGGCTGCATGTAGACCTTGGTCAGGCTGCCGGTGACCATCACCTCCGACACCCGGCCCTGCAGGCTGTCGGGAGCGTTTCCGGCGTTGCGGACGACCGTCAGGTTCTGTGGCCGCACCATCACCCGCACCTCGGTGCCCGACGGCAGGTCGTTGCCGTTGGCCAGCGCACGGCCGGGAACGCCCAACGTGCCCAGCCGGACTTCCACCTCGTCGCCGCTGCGGTTGCGGAGCGCAGCGGGCAGGATGTTGGATTCGCCCAGGAAATCGGCGACGAACAGCGAGCGGGGACGGAAATACAGGTCGGCCGGCGTGCCCAGCTGCTCGATCCGCCCGGCATTCATCAGGCAGATGCGGTCGGACATCGTCATCGCCTCTTCCTGGTCGTGGGTGACGTAGACGACCGTCGTTCCCATCTCCCGGTGCAGGCGCTTGATCTCCAGCTGCATGTGCTCGCGCAGCTTCTTGTCCAGCGCGCCCAGCGGCTCGTCCATCAGGATGATCGAGGGCTTGTAGACCATGCAGCGGGCCAGAGCCACGCGCTGCTGCTGGCCGCCCGACAGTTCGCGCGGGTAGCGGCCG
>JBKHVJ010000056.1:0-21340 GCA_046570145.1 Alphaproteobacteria bacterium | reverse complement strand
GAACATCAAGGAGCGGCTGGACTTCTCCTGCGCCCTGTTCGACCGCGAGGGCGGGCTGATCGCCAATGCCCCGCACATGCCGGTGCATCTGGGCTCGATGGGCGAGAGCGTGCGCGCCGTCATCCAGCGGCGCGGCGGCACCTTCACCGCTGGCGAGAGCTTCGCGCTGAACGATCCCTACCACGGTGGCACCCATCTGCCGGACATCACCGTCGTTTCCCCGGTGTTCGACGAGGCGGGCAAGGATCTGCTGTTCTTCGTCGCCTCGCGCGGACACCATGCCGATGTAGGCGGCATCACCCCCGGCTCCATGCCGCCGGACAGCAAGACCATCGCCGACGAGGGCGTGCTGCTGGACTGCGTGCCGATGGTCGAGAACGGCCAGTTCCGCGAGGAGGCCATGCTGGAGCTTCTGCGTTCCGGCCCGCATCCGGCGCGCAACCCGGCGCAGAACATCGGCGATCTCAAGGCGCAGGTCGCCGCCAACGAGCAGGGCACCCGCGAACTGCACCGAGTCGTCCGCCTGCACGGCCTGTCCACCGTCATCGCCTATATGCGCCACGTCCAGGACAATGCGGAGGAGCAGGTCCGTCGCGCCATCGGCGTGTTGAGCGACGGCGATTTCGCGGTGACGCTGGACAATGGGGCGGTGATCAAGCTGCGGGTATCGATCGACCGTGCCGCCCGCTCGGCCATCGTCGATTTCTCCGGGACCAGCACCCAGCTGACCAACAACTTCAACGCCCCCTCGGCGGTCTGCCGGGCCGCGGTGCTCTATGTCTTCCGCTGTCTGGTGGACGACGAGATCCCGATGAACGAGGGCTGCCTGCGCCCCATCGAAATCGTCATCCCGCCGGGCTCCATGCTGTCGCCCAACCCGCCCGCCGCGGTGGTCGCCGGCAATGTGGAGACCAGCCAGTGCATCGTCGACGCGCTGTTCGGCGCGCTGGGGGTGATGGCGTCGGCCCAGGGGACGATGAACAACACCACCTTCGGCAACGAGTGGCATCAGTATTACGAGACGGTATGCGGCGGGTCCGGTGCCGGCAACGGCTTCGACGGCACCGACGCGGTGCAGACCCATATGACCAACTCGCGCCTGACCGATCCGGAGGTGCTGGAATGGCGCTTCCCGGTGCTGGTGGAGGGCTTCCGCATCCGCCAAGGGTCCGGCGGGGCAGGGCGCTGGCGCGGCGGCGACGGCGTGATCCGCCGCCTGCGCTTCCTGGAGCCGATGACGGCCGCCATCCTCGCCAACCACCGCAAGATCGCCCCCTTCGGCCTGAAGGGCGGTGCCGACGGCGCGCTCGGCCGGACCTGGGTCCAGCGCACCGACGGCAGCGTGCAGGAATAGGCCTCCCAGGACAGCACGGCGATGCGGCCGGGCGACGCCCTGGTGGTGGAGACGCCGGGCGGCGGCGGGTTCGGGGCTGTGGGGTAGGGGGAGATCCCGGGGGGCATACGCGGCGGCACTCCCCCGCTGCCCCCCCCCGCTCACTCCGCCCGATGCGGCCCCACGATGCCGAAGCGGTGCATCTGCCGATGGATGGTCGAGCGGTCGACCCCCAGCGCCCGCGCCGTCGCCGACACGTTCCAGTGATGCCGCCGCAGAGTCTCGCGCAGGCGGGCGGCGGGATCCTCCTCCGCATCCACCGTGTCCACCGCCTCCGCCGGCCAGGCCTGGAACAGGCCGCTGTGCTGCACCGGCTCCGGAATGTCGGCGAGGTCGATCAGCCCGCCGTCGCTGACCGCGCAGGCATAGTCCAGCGCATTCACCAGCTCCCGCACATTGCCCGGCCAACTGTGGCCCCGCAGAGCCGCCAGCGCCGCCGGGGTCAGACGGTAGCCGACGGCGTCGCGCTCTGCCCGCTCCGCCAGCAGCCGCTCGATCAGCCAGTCCAGGTCGCCGCGCTGGCGTAGAGGCGGCACGGTGAACACCGCCCCGTTGAGACGAAAGTACAAGTCGTCGCGGAAGCGGCCGGCCTTGACCAGTTCCACCAGATCGCGGTGGGTGGCGCCGATGACGCGGACATCCACCGACACCGCCCTGGTCCGGCCGATCGGCGTCACCTCCCGTTCGGCCAGCACGCGCAACAGGCGGGTCTGCGACGACAGCGGCATGTCGCCGATCTCGTCCAGGAACAGGGTGCCGCCGTCGGCCTCCAGGATCAGCCCCTTCTTGCCGCGCGCCGTCGCCCCGGTGAAAGACCCCGGCTCGTAGCCGAACAGCTCGCTCTCGATCAGGTTTTCCGGCAAGGCGGCGCAGTTGACGGCGACGAAGGGCTTGTTGCGGCGGATGCTGGACTTGTGCAGCGCCTTGGCCAGATGCTCCTTGCCCGTGCCGGTCTCGCCATGGATCAGCAGGCTCATGCGGGTGTTGACCAGCTTCGCCGCGCGCGTCAGCACCGCCTTCAGTGCCGGGTCGCCGCCGGACACCACGCGCAGCGGGTCCGGCAGCGGGTCGTTCCCCAGGTCGTGGGTGTGGCTGCGGGGCAGCGAAATGGCGGGCGGCGGCATCGCCTGGGCGAACAGCGGCAGGCCGGTGCGGCGCAGGCGCAGCGTGCGCTGCTCGGTCGGCAGGGCGCGGACGAAGCGGACCAGTTCGTCCACCTCGCAGTCGAACAACTCGGAGAAGGAGCGGCCGAGCGGCGACGCACCGTCCTCCGCCAGCAGATCGTGGGCCTTGTGGTTGAAGCCGACCACCCGCCCGCCGCCGTCCAGCGCCAGGACGAAGTCTGGATCGACCTCCGCGAACTCCTGAGACGCCGACAGCTTCACCACCCAATCGCGGCGGAAGTTGTTGTAGAGGTTGGCGGTTTCGATCTTGTGGACATAGGCGCGCACCATCTGCAGCGCCAGATACTGGCTGATCTTCGGTTCCGGTGAATGCAGGGCGGAGATGTCGAGGACGGCCGCCAGTTCTCCCCCGCTGTCGAAGACGGGGGCGGCGGTGCAGGTCAGCGGAATGTGGGTGGCGTCGAAATGGTCGGTCTGGTGCACGGTCAGCGCCTGGGCCGTGGCGATGCATGTGCCGACCGCGCAGGTGCCGGCATGCCCCTCGTTCCAATCGGATCCCAGATACAGCCCGGCCCGGCGCAGATGGTTGTCGAAGGTCGGGTCGCCGATGAAGTCCACCGTGACGCCGTCGCTGTCGGTCAGCAGCAGGACGTAGCCCATGCCGGCGACCTGCCGGTACAGCGCCTCCAGCCCGAAGCGGGCCATGCGCAGGAATTCGTCCATCGCGTCGCGGTGCTCGCGCAGCCGTTCCTGCGGCAGGATGTGCGCCTCGCGCCCGATGGTGGGGTCCAGCTTGTGGTCGATGACGCAGCGGCGCCAGGAGCTTTCGATGATCGGGTCGCGGACCGACGGCACACCTGCGGAGACACGGACGAGTTCATCGATGTGGGCCGCGCGCGCGCTGTCCATGGTCGTGCCTCCCGCGATATCGTCCGCTTGTTCCGCGAACAAATTTGAATGAAACATTAGCAACCGGGCGACCCGGTAGGCAACATGTGCAAAAGCATCAGACAGCCCCGGCAGCCGGACGCGGACACGCCCTACGCCATACCTGCGTATGACCCCAGCTTTTTGTTATCGTTCTGCGACATGACGTTAAGGACATTTGCACAAGTCGGGTCTCATGCTCCATAAACGGGCAGGGATCGCCGGGAGCTTTCGATTTGCGGATTCTGATCGTCGACGATTCACCACGTCACCTCACCATGATGGTGTATGAGCTGACGAAGCTGGGCTATGCGACCAGCGTGGTCGAGACCGGGGGCGCCGCCATCGAGGCGGTGGCGAACGAGCGCTTCGACGTGGTGATGGCCGATATCCGCCTTGCCGACATGACGGGGATCGAGCTGTGCTGGCACCTGCGCACCGCCCAGGGGTTGCGCCATCTCTACCTTATCCTGATGATCCCCGGCAGCATGACCGACCAGTTCCATGAGCTGGTGGAGGCCGGCGCCGACGAGTTCCTGCGCAAGCCCTTGGACTGGAAATGGACGGCGGCGCGCCTGCTGGCGGCCTCGCGTGTCGTGGCGATGCAGCGCGACCTGGAACGGCTGGCGACCACCGACGCCCTGACCGGTGCCCTGAACCGTCGCCGTTTCCTGGAACGGGGCGATGAGGAGTTCGGCCGCTCGCGCCGGTACGAGCGTCCGCTGTCGGTGGTGATGCTGGACATCGACCATTTCAAGCGGGTCAACGACACCCACGGGCACGCCACCGGCGACGAGGCGATCCGCAGCACGGTGCGGGCCTGCAAGGAGACCCTGCGCACCACCGACATCACCGGCCGCCTGGGTGGCGAGGAATTCGCCGTGGTGATGCCCGAAACCCCACCGGTCAATGCCTACGCCGTTGCCCAGCGCCTGCGCCAAGCCATCGCCGCCATGCCGGTCCGCTTGGAGACCGGAGGCCAGATGACGGTGACCGTCAGCCTGGGACTGAGCTGGCTGAACGCGACCGATACCGGCATCGAACCTCTGCTGGCCCGCGCCGACGCCGCCCTCTATCGTGCCAAGAACGCCGGCCGCAACCGCGTGGAGGTCGAACCGCAGATCGCGCTGCCGAAGTCGATGATGGGGTAGGAGAGACCGCAGTCGGCATTCCGCATCGGTTCAACCGCAGTCGACCCCGCGTCAACCCGATGGCGCGCAAAGAAAAACCCCCTGATTTCCGTCAGGAAATCAGGGGGTTTTCTATGATGGTAGCAGCGGCCCGCTACCGACGGGAGAGTAATGAAAAGCTGACCATCACGGTGGCCTGCTGACCGGCCGGAGCGGCGGCATCAACGCCAGCGCGCAAATCCCACTAGAACGCTTCGGCGTCTAATGGTTCACTGACTGCGCGACTTTAGGTTATCGCCTGAAATCATCCAAGCCTCCCGCAGAGAAGAGTAAGCACGGCGGCAGACCAGCCAAGGATAACAGGCGGCGGCTGTGCCTCCAAAGATGCTTATGCATCTAAGTATTTCTTCGATCATCTGACTGCGCGACATTGCGCCGCATCTTGCGACACAACTTGTCAGCAAATGCGCCGGAAATGGCCGTATGCGTCGCATTTTGCATACCGAGTTATGCAACCGTTACTCGCGCGAAATCAAATACCCCCTTTTGGGAGCTTTTTGATCGCGCTATGGTGCTTTTGCGAGCACGGCCCTACTCGGATGAGTGGGGCCGGGGGAGTGGGAGTTCCCCCGGCTCGCGAGTTCCCGGATTGGACCCGGGCACCAACCATTGTCTGCCCCCTCGTACGCGAGGACGGACGCCGCCCACTGTCGGCCCGACGCCGCATGTGTAGCAATTGGAGTGCCTACGTGTGTCCGCTTTTTCCTGGGATCGCCCCTACTTGCTTCGGCGCAGTCGCGCCCCAGGGGCTCCGTCGTTCAGCAGCTCGACGCCGGCCGCAGTCAGCGCGCGAAGCACGGCGTTCACGGTCGCCGTCGTGGCGTTGATCGGCCCGTCTATCGCCTCCCAGCGCTTGATGGTGTTCGCCGATACCGGGCTGAACTGAGACGCCTCCTCCGCCAGCTTCTGTTGCGGCCAGCGCAGCAGCGCCCGAGCGGCGCGGAGTTGCTCCCCCTTTAGCTCCAACACAGTCACGTCAATCCCCGAATTGGCTGTTTGGCTAAAACTAACACCAAATAGCTTGACCGCCAAGCGCTCCCGAGTTACCTATTTAGCCAACGCCTAGACCATATAGCCAATGGAGGCAGCTTTGATCCGTCGTTCGCTCCTGCTCGCCGCCGCCGTGCTGCCCCTGTGCTACTTGCCGGCGGGCGCCGATAGCCTGAAGCTCCGCATCGCCACCGAGGGCGCCTTCGCCCCGTGGAACGCCACCACCGCCGACGGCAAGGTCGTCGGGTTCGAGGTCGATCTGGTGCATGACCTGTGCCGCCGGATGGGGGCCGAATGCGAGGTCGTGGCTCAGGATTGGGACGGCATACTGCCCGGCCTGCAGCAGGGCAAATATGATGCGGTGATCGCGGGCGTCAGCATCACCGCCGAACGCGAGAAGGTGGTCGACTTCAGCGCAGCGTACGCCGCCGACCCGGCAATGTTCGCGGTTCAGCACGGATCGCCCGTCGCCGGCACCTTCCCGGCCGTCGCGCACATCGACCTTGCGTTGGGCGCTGACCAGCCGGGCGTCGCGGCTATGGCGAAGGCCCTGGAGGGCAAGACGGTGGCCGTCCAGGTCCAGACGATCCACGCCCGGATGATGGAGGCGCTGTTTCCGTCCGTCGCCGTGCGCAGCTACGAGAAGATCGACCACGCCGCGCTCGATCTGGCCGCCGGCCGGGTGGATGCGCTGCTGGGCAACCGTTCGGCGCTGGAGGTCATCATGAAGGCTGACGAGCGGGTGGCTGTGGCCGGGCCGACGTTCAGCCGTGGCGCGCTGGGCGCCGGGGTCGGGATTGCGGTGCGCAAGGGTGACCAGTTGTCCGCGCGCTTCACCCAAGCTATCGCCGGCGCGGCCGAGGATGGCACCGCCTCGCGCCTGTCGGCGCAATGGTTCGGCTACGACGTTTCCGTTCGGTAGCCGCAAGGAGGCGCCCGGCCTTTGGCGAGACCGGGCGCCTGATACCGGACGACGGCAGATCGTCCGGCAGATCGTTCCCATGGAGAGCAAGCACCAATGAGAACCAACAAGGGCGACGATACCACCGGCGCCGCCGGCAACGAAATGGCGGGTGGTGATGGCCGGCTCGCAGCCGACACCAGCGTGATCCCCGCGCTCGGAATGACGCTGCGGGAGGCGGTGGAAGCTGTCCGCCGGCTGCTGGTCGAGCACGAGACGGACGAGGCCGTGGCGACTCGGTGGATGCCGATGATCGACGCGATCCTCGCCGCCACCCCGCAGACGGTTGGCGACACGATGGCGATCCTCGATCAGCTGCTGTGCCCCGACACGGGCCTGCCGTCCTACACCACCGCCGCCGGGAAGGCGGACGTTACCGCCCTGTCCAGCGTCCGGGCATTTCTCGCTGGCATCCAGGTCTCGCACCAGATCCGGGAAGCGGCGGGCATCCCGTGCATGGAGGCGGCTTTTGCCGCGGAGGCCCCGGCCATGCTGAACGTCCCGGCTGTGCCGGCCGACCGCCTTCTGGAAGCCGCCGCCGTCCAGGCGGGCATCACCACCGAGCAGGCGCGGCTGGTCTACGATGCGATGATGGCGCCTTTCTTAGGGAGGGCCGCGTGACCAAGATCCTCCAGTTTCGGCCCGCGGCGATCCAGCCGCCGGCCTGCGAGGTGGTCGTCCAGCGCCGCACGGTAGGGCAGGCGCTGGACTGGCAGCAGGCCATCGTTGCCGAGGCCCGGCGCTACCCGCACGGTAGCCCGGACCTCGTCCGCTACCTGAAGGACTCCGGGTTGCTGCCCCGCTGCAGCTTCCTCTCGTCCGAGCGGGAGGGCGGGCCGCTACTGTTCCGGTTCATCGGCAGGCCGGCGTTGGACACGCTGGGCGAAGCCTGGGGCCGGATGGTGCTGGGCAAGCCGGAGGTGGAGGACCCCCATTGCGAGTTCAGCGCCGCCATCGCGCGGGAATACGCCGATGCTATCGAGAGTGGCGAACCGGTCGTCAACGAGGTGTCTGTGGTCGGGATCGGGAAGCCGTTCAGCTTCAGCCATGCGCTGATCGGATGGCGGCAGGGTCAGCATCGAGCGATCCTGTCGGCGGTGAAGATGCACGACGTTGCAGGTCCGCGATCACTGCGGCCGGTCGGAACCGCATCAGATGCAGCGTAATCCTGCCCTCGCCGGGCTGGTGGAACATGATGGTCGGGTGGCGGTCGAGGTGGCGCTCGCCGACCGCCCGCTCCGTCCAGATGCGGGAGACGTTGGTTTCGACCAGGGCGGCCAGATAGTCCGGCTGCCACCGGTCGACCGCCTCCAGCCGGTTGATCCGGCCCGACAGGTGGAACAGGTCGCGGTGCCCGCCGCGCCATTCGGGATGCACCCACCCGCTGGACATCATCGCCACCGCGCCGCGGGTCTCACGGGCCTCTGGCGAGGCCGCGAAGCAATAGGCGTCGGGCGGGGCAGCGCCAGCGTCGTAGAAGGCCGTCAGATCGGTGAGGCGCGCGGCGTAGGGCCGGGCGCGGCAGTCGAGCAGGATGGACGCCTGGACGGCCACCACCTCGCCCTCGGCCGTCGCCAGCCCGACCCAGAAGCACGGGACGGCGGACGGCTTGGGCAGCAGCTCGAACCAACTGTCGCGGTGGCGCGCGTTCAGCGCCTCCAGCGCCTGCCAGTCGTCCGACACCACCGGCCGCAGACCTTGCGCGGCGGCGGCTTGCGACAGGCTGTCGCGTAAATGGCTGAGGTCCGCCGCCTCGGTCTCCGGGAGGGCGGCGGCGGCGAAATTAGCAGCGGGCATGTCGAAGCTCCTTTTTGGGCGTTGCTGGCCGTAGAGCCATCATTCGGGAGTATGCTTGCCCGCCCTGTCTCGCATCCACCCATAGAACAGCGTTGCGCAGCACGCCAAATCAGCGAGCATACCGGGGATGCTGTTGGTTGATACGTCGTGCGCGAGCCACGCCAGCGCGGAAAGGGCGAACAGGCCGCGCATCATCGCCGGTCGGGCGTGCCAGCGGGCGGCAGAGGCGGCCACGGTGCCGATGGTGGCCCATGCCGAAGGCCAGCCCGCCCAACTGGCCCACGCCAGCGCTGCCAGGGCGGGCAGGGTGGCCGCGAACGCGACGCGGCACCACAGGGGGCGGGCGCCAGCCGGCCACGCTGTCGCGGCTTGTAGCAGCGACAGGAAGGTGGCCGCCGCGCCGGTGGTGGCGCCAATCAGAAGGTAATGGACAGCGAAGGCAACAGCGCTTGCGGCCTGTCCAGCCAGCAGAACGCGGCGCGTGCGAGCCAGAGGCCACAGCGCGATTAATATAAATCCGGCCATGCCAAAGGCTCCGGCCAGAGTGTTCTGGTCGAACATGCAGGCTCCGTTATCGGTGGTGGCTATTCGTTGAGCGCCGTCGGTCCAGCGTGCTTTATCAGAACGTCCATGATGTCTCTGGCGAGGGCAGAGTGCCGGTCGTTCTTTGTTCGCTGGTGATGCCTGACCTGTTCCTGGAGTTCCGCAATCTCGCGCATCAACTCGGCTACAGTTTCTTGGTGCTCGTGCCGCAGTTCGGCCAGCCTCGCGCCAATCTTATCCCCCTCCGCGATCTTCCTGTAGTAGTTCAGGACGAACATGCGGACTTCGCCGGAAAGGTTATCCGCGTCATCGGGGAGTCCGGTTTCAATTTCGGATATGATGGTGCTTACCGTTTTCCCTCGCCCTTGCGCTATTTCACCGAGATAATTCCAGACAGAGGCTTCGAGCTTCATGCTCGTTCTTCTGCCGTTCACGACGATGTTTCGTTGCATCAATGCTGGCATTTGGCACGGCCCTCCCGGCAGCACCATAGAGCATACCGGAGCACCTCCCAATAAGGGGACGCCCCGGTGTGCGATCACTTTGTCGCGCCTACAGCCCCACGGCAGCGGCGGTCATGGGCCCGACCACACCGTCGACCTTCAAGCCGCGAGCCACCTGGACCAGTTCCACCGTGTTTCGCGTCATGCGGCCGAAGTCGCCATCGGTGGAGACCTTGTAGCCGAGCGCGACCAGGGCGCGCTGAAGGCTCGCCACCTCCGGGCCGAAATCACCGATCGACAGGGTGCCGTCGTCCGGGGTGCCGCCGATGATGCGGGCATAGGCCGCCGCCAGCTTCTGGTCGTAGGCGTTCGCGGCGTAGGCCGTGCCGTTGTAGCCGCGGGCGAATGCCGCCCAATCCTTGCGGCGCAGCGGATCGACCAGCCGGCGGGCACGGATGAAGGCCGTCACCGCGCCGAGCTGCTGCTCCTCGCCTTCGGCCATGGCGCGGACGAAGGACTGGACGCTGGAGAAGCCGCACAGGTCGGCGTTCATGCCCAGCACCTGACCAACGCCCCAGGATGCAGCCTTCAGCGCGACGTCTTCGCCGAGCACTGCGACGGCGCGCACCAGGCGGTCCCACTCGCCGGCGCCGGTGGTGGCATAGAGGGTGCGGTCCCACGCCTGGACCGACAGGCCCGGCACCGGGCGCCCACACAGCCGGTGGGCGATGTGGGCCTCGTAGAGGATGCGCGGCCGGCTGTCGGGCGCCTGCAGGAAGCCGCTGCGCATGCCGGTCTCCACCACCAGCACAGCCGACAGAGCGGCCGGCTCGCATCCGAGATCGCGGGCGGCGCGGTCGACGGCGCCGAGGGGGAGGGGCCGGGCGGTGCCGGCATAGGCGAGGGCGCGCGGGTTCGCCGCGCTGGAGAGCGTGGTGGGCATGGTGGTCTCCATGGTGGGGAATTATGCGTTACAGGTCGGCTGTAACGCATAATTGCCGGTCGGCCGGCGGGAGCCGCAGAAGCCCGGCGGATAGGCCGCGCCGGGCGTTACAGAGCAAGTGGGCGAGCAGCAGGAGGGCGGCGTGGGCGTTGCCGCCACAGGCGTCCAGCGCCTGTTGCACCTCCTGCTCGGCCGGGGATGGGCTGTCGGGCATGGGCATGCTCCGGGCATGAAAAAGGCCGCGCGAGGCGGCCGGGCGGGTGGAGTCTTGTCGCGGGCGGTCAGGGCAGGGTGAAAAGCTGACTGGAGGTGATCCAATAGTGCTGGCCTGTCTCGTAGTCGGTCACCACCGCCACACCGTTGCTGCCGTCCTGACCATCGCCCGGGCGATAGCCATAGTTGGTAGAGGGGTTGCCTCCATTCCCGCCCCTGCCATAGCTGGACAGGTCCAGCGGCGTGCCGGTGAATGCCTCCGCCATCGACAGGTCCGTAAAATTGGTGCCGTTTCGACCGCCGCCGGATCGGGACGAGTCGTCTTGCCCACCCTGCCCGCCTTGGCCGCCGGGAACAGTGGTGCTACCCGCCTGACCGCCGCCGCCGCCGGTGCCGCCGTCTCCGGGCGGCGTGGCGCCGACTTGTCCCGAGCCGTCAGTCGGCATGGCCGCGCTATTGGTGCCGAACTCGCCGGCATTGCCGCCGCTTACATTCCGACCCCCGCCGCCGCCACCGCCGCCACCAGCAGCGCCCGCCATAAGCCGGCTCCGCAGCGACGCTCTGGTGGCGCCACCGCCCTGTCCGCCGACGCCGCTCTGGCCCACGCCGCTGGGAGGGCCGCCGAGACCGCCACCATTCCATCCTTGCAGCGGCGACGCCATCGGGTCGAAGGGCTGCTTGTAACCGGCAATCCCTTTCGTGCCGATGGTGATGTCCAGCGGATCGAATTGATAGGCCCAGAAATCGATGCGCACGGTGTTCCCGTCGCTGCCGGAGCCGCCGACATTATTGCCGCCGGTGTCGATACCGCCGCCGCCGGCTCCACCCCCCTTGGACTGGAGGCCGTATTTCTTCAGCTTGCGGGCGCTCCCGAGCATGCCGCCGGGGAACATCACGCCGCCTCCTTGATGGCGGAGGCCGAGCAGCGGGCCGCCGTTTTCCGATACTGGAAATCGACCCGCCATACCTCGCCAGCGGCGCCCGTGATGCTGTTGGTGACGCCGGTCGGCAGCTTATAGAAGGACGCGAGCGTCACCGTATAGGCGCCGGTGAAGGTGAGGTAGATCGAGCCACCCACCGCCGTGTCGCTCGCCATTGCGCCGGTTCCCGCCAGGGCGCCGAGGGTGCAAGTCCCATTGACCGTGTAGGAAAAGCACTGCTTGCCGGTGGTCGGCGTGACGTCCGGGTTGACGGTGGCACCGCTCGCGATGGCGCCCTGCGCATCTGCCACGATGGCCGGGCCGCTGAAGGTGACGCCGTTCTTGATGGCCTCAACTTCGTCCCGACGGGCGGACTCTCCGCTGCCGGTCGGCGCTCCCATGCCAGAAATCACGCCTTGCTGATTATTCACTCGCATTGATCGCCTCCATCTGTTCGAGCGCCGCGAGCCATTCCTGCCGCGCCGGGTTTTCCGCGCCATCCTCCAGCCGCTCGGCCGGCGGCTCGCCCGTGGCGCGGATCAGCGCGAGAGCGCGGGTGGTGGCGTCTGCGCCAGCGACCGCAGCCAGCGCATCCTGATAGGCGAGCCATTCGGGGTTCGGCCGCTCCTCGCCCGCGGCGACCGGGAGCATCACCGTCTCGGCCGGTTCCCCGGCGGCGACCAGCGCCTGGGCCTCCAGCCACGCCACGCGGGCCGGGTTGGCGATTTCGCCAATGCCGGGCATTTCCACCACCAGAGGCGGCTCGTCGGGGGTGCGCTCCAACAGCGCGGCGGCGGCGACATATGAAGCGTGGAGCGGGTTCGGCTGCGGGTGGTCTCGGATCGCCGGCACCTCCACGGTTTCGGCCGGCAGGGTGCCGGCCTCCACCTGGGCGATCAGGCGCTGCGCCGCCTCAAAGCCTACCGTAGCCTCCACAGCCTGCCGCACCCGGTCGTTGCGGGTGCGGATCGCGGCGGCGTCGGGGTGGTCGACCGGCACCGCATCCTGAATGCAGCGAGGGTGCCCGACCACCAGTGTCCAGCGGCGGAGAAACACCCCATCATCCTTGTATTCGTCAGGCAGCATTGCGGACCTCCGAGATCCAGTTGAGGCGCAGCCGCGCCCGCCAGATCAGGCGGACGCCAGCCTTGCCGGTAACGTTGACGCTGAAGGCTTGCGCGCTCGTGTCCACCATGACCGTCGCGTCCATGGTGCTGGTGGTCTCGTCCACGGTGACGTGATAGGCGGAGCCGATCAGCTGAACATTGCCGCCGAGGTTGCGGCGCACGCGGGCGCGGACGGTATAACTGGCGCCTTCGCTCGGCGTCTGTCCGTATTCGGTCGCCTGAACCTCCATCTCGATCTGGACGGACTCGCCTTCCATCACGAAGACCTTGCCCAGATCGGCCGGGGTGGCGTCGACCGTCACCCCCTCCATGATGATGTCGTTGGCCGGCGGCGGCAGGCTCTGCCGCAGCTCGTCCTTGATCGGTTGCACCTCTGTCACGATACCCGCTTCGCTGGCGGTGCCGATCAGCAGCGCGCCACCACCGGCAGAAACAGAGGCGATGCTGCTGGCCGAAATTGCCCCAACGTCCCTGACCGAAACGAGTGCGAAGAAGGAGGTGGTGCCGGCAACGAGCGATTGGTTCCTCATGATTAGCGTCAGCGTGGAGCCAGACGGCGTTATCAGCATCGACTTTTCGACCAGAGTCGTTGAGTTGGTTGCCAGAACCCCCAACCCGGTGGCGCCGTCGAAAATGGCAACGTCGGCGTTCGCCGCAGTTCCAACATGCAGCCGGCAGGTAACCACAATGGGCTTTCCCGCCGTCACGGGAATGTCCACCCGGCCCTCGCCCCAATTGGAGGTGCTGACCTGGGTCAGCCTGATCTCTCCGTTCACCACCGAGGAGGTTGCGTTTGAGAAGACCCAGCCAGTGGTGGCCGTGAATGGCCCGCCGGGATTGGACACCTTCTCTGCGCCGGTGGTCTGCGAATAGGCGCTGACGCGCCCGACGTTCCGCAGTCCCGCAAACTTGTCCACCCCGTCCGTCCCAACGAGCAGCAAGCCGGCGTCCTCGTCCACCGCCAGGGCCTGCACCGAATTGGAGGCACCGGCAAGCATCATCTTCCCGAGCGCCGCGGCCCCTTCGTCCGTGGCGATCTTCGCCAGTTGGTTGGGTGTCGGAGCATAGGCGCAGAAGCGCAGCATGGACACAGCCAGCCCGGAGGCCGCCGTGCCTGCGCTCGGAGTGACCGCCTCCCCAACTCGGAGACGGGCAGTGGCATTCGTCAGGCTTCCGACGGAAGCGCACGACACCGAATTATCCAGCGCGCCGTCGCACCAGATTTCCAGGCGCTGAGTGGCCCGACGAACAACGAACGCCCAGGTCTTACGCGTCGCGCCCGCGGTGAAGACCCCGTTGCTTATGACGCCGGCTTGATTGGTGCCATCCGACACCTGGAAAGAGACGTTGGCGTTGTTGGCGGCGATAAAGATGTTGGCGCCACCGCCACCCGCCCTGTTGAGGAAGTACCCACCGGCCAAAGTGGAGCCGGCCCGCAGAATGAAGCACAGGTCTCCCGTGCCCACGTCCAAGTCGGCATTGTAGGGCTGCTCCATGAAGTTGGACGCGCTGAACCCGGACACCTCGTAAAGGTCGCCGTTGGCTGCGACCGGGGCGCGGTTCAAGGCGCCAATGACGATCAACCCCTTGCCCTTGTATCCGCGATCAGGCACCGCCTGCTTGACGCTGATAGCCTTCACGTCGAAGTAGTGGCCGGAGGTGTTGTCCGCCTGGAAGGACAGATAGGTGGTGGTGCTGGTGGCCCGGAACTGTCCCAGAACGGCGCCGGATGCGCCGCTGCTGACGATCAACCCCAGGTCTGCAATCCCGGCGCTGGTGCCCAGCAGAGCGCCGACCGTGCCCGTCGTACCGAGAGAGAAGGTGAACGAAATCGCGTATGTCTCGCCCGGCACCGTTGAAAGAGCCTGTCGAGCCTGACCGAATGCCGCCGCGCCGTTCGTGACGCGAAGGTATCCGCCGGAGACCGACAAGGCTCCGCTGTTCGCCGCAGTCCACCCGGTGGCGGTGGTGCCGTCTCCGTTGGTGACCAGTTCGCCCGAGCCCACCAGCGCGTCGCTGAACGTGCCGGTGCGTCGGCAAGATGTGTTGTCGAAATCGGCAGACCCGCTGTTGGCGAACATGCAGATATTGGTAGAGGTCTGCCGCGCGACGAATGTAAGGGTGCGCCTTCCCAGGGTCGCAGAGTCCGCCCCGCCGGGTCCGTTCATGGAGACGTCGCCGCCAGTGTCTCGGACACGGATGGTTGCAATCGCCCCGGCCAGAGCCACAACGTCGAAAGAAACCGTGTAGGACTGTCCTACAACTGTGGCGATCTGCTGATACCCTGCCCCCCAGGCCCCAGCCGGGACCACGCGAAGCGCCCCCGACACCACGGACAAGGTGCCCGCTTCGGCGCCGGGCATTGAGACCCAGCCCGCGGTGCCGTTGGTGAAATCACCATTGCTGACCAACTCGCCGCCGCTCGCCCCGTTGGCGCCCGCGCCTTCACAGATAGCGGCCAGACGGGTGTCTCCAGGCATCCAGCCGGTCGCATAGGTCCGCGTGACATGCGAGACAAGGCTGTTCGCGAAGTTGGACTTGTCTTCGGCAATCAGGGTCAGGCCGTTGTCGTGCCCAATGGCTCCCGGCGCAGCGGCCAGCATGCCGTAGACCACGCCGCCGATATGGCGGATCGCGGTGGTGCTGCCGTCGACGTAGTAACCCGGTCCCCAAGAACCGACCGCAACCGTAGCGTATGGGATCGCTCCGACGCTGTAGCTGTTCGTTCCCGCGAACTGCACAAGCAGTCGCTGATCGTCCATGAACATGACGCGGGAAAACCCACCAGAACGGGTAATGCTTGCCACCAGCCCTGTCGGGTGAACCACACTCACGCCGCCAGCCGTCGCCACGGCAATCGTGGGGATCGGCAATCGAGACACGGGATCAACCGGTGCGCCGGGCAGTAGACGCATGTCGATGCTGTGGACAACGCCGTTCGGAAGCGTGGTGCTCGTTGTCACCACGCTTTCGGACGATACGCCGGTGTTCCGGTTCGCCAGATTGCAGCGCCAGACCTTTCCGCTCCCATGGAGGCGGTAAGACGCATCCTTGAGGAAATCCAAGATGAACAGGCCGATCCCGCCCGATCCGTTGTTCGGAAAGCACAACTGCCCACCGCAAGCGGCCACCCCGGCATAGGTCCAGACGGGATGCGCAAAAGCCAAGGCCCCGTTGCCATTCGCGAACACCATCCACATGCGGGGGGAGCCGGAGGCGTCGAGATCGTGCGCGTCGTAGATGACGGCCATGGTCTGCGTGATGGCGATCAGCGCCACCACCGGAAACTCGCGCTTGCCGCCCCTGGTCGCCGTGTTCAGCGGCTCGTGATACCAAGTCGACGCCCGCGCCAGCTTGCCCCTGCGCCAAGCGCCGCGGTCCCAGTCCTTCCGGGTGTCATAGCGGTGGACCGCCACCACCCCCGCCAGGGCATAGGCCGTGGGCTGGCCGGTGGCGTCCCAGGCCGACGCGAGGCGATAGTTGATGGCCGGCACGATGGCATTGCTGGCGGTGCCGATGTAGCTCTGCGCCAGCACCCGGTCGGCCGCCGCGCCGTCGCGCGCCGCCTGAGCCTGTCCGACCAGAGCCTGCGTCGACGCCCGGTCGGTCGCGACGGCCTGCCGGTCGGCCGCCACAGCCTGCCGGTCGGCGGCGCTGGTGGTGGCGGCGGCGGTCGCCTGCTGTTGCAGGGAGGTGACGGCATTCACCCGGTCGGATATCTCCGCGATGCCGTCGACCCACATGTTCTCCCACTGGTCGCGGGTCACGCCATCGGCGCCGGCCTGGGTCTTCTTCTTGTGTCCGAAGTTCGTGCCGAGATCGGCCGCGTTGTAGTCCTTGCCCTTCATCATCACCATCAGAGGACTCCTTCAAAAGCGAACGGCACTTGGTCGTGGCTGCTGGTCACGACGGCATAGGTGCCGGGATCGGTGTTTCGGACGAAGTTGCACATGCGGGTCCAGTCCACCCCGCGGCCGGGGAACGGCAGGAAGAGGAAGGGGACGTTGAGGTCGTTTTCGACCAGCGCGTCATAAAGCCGTTGGCGCGCTTCGTCGTTCGGCAGGTAGGCCAGCGAGCCTTTCCAGATCGGCGGCGCCGGGAGGCGGTTGAACTCCTTGTGACCGCATTCCGCCTCCACGGCGGTGGTGCGGAACCGGAGGCCGTAGGCCAGCCCCAGCGCGGGAGCGATCGACACCTGATGGCCGAGGCAGATCTCGAACATCCGGATCCTGAATGGCCCGGCGGCCGGCTTGTCGCGGCGCATGGTGACGCGGATCGCCTGCACCACCACGGGCGTCTCCAGCCACACCGGCCGGATGGGTGCGCGCCTCTGCGCCCGTTGCCGCGGGGAGAGCTTCCCTGTCCAAAAGCTCTCGTGCTCGAAGGGCAGGGCGCTCCTGTCGTAGACGACGGGCCAGAACTCTTGCCCCAGGATCGCGCGCACCGGCTGCTGGAGGTCGTAATCGGCGAACAGTTCGATGTCGAAGGTGTCGTCGCCGTCCCCGTTGTGCCCAATGAACGCCAGCAGGCCGACCGGGACGGGGGTCAGCGAGCGGGCGATGAAGACGGTATCGGAGATGTTCCCGGTGGCGGTCTGACCCACGCGATAGAGGGGCATGGAACCGAGATTGGTCACCGGCCGGTCAGCGTCCCACGCTCCCCCTCCGGCGGAGAACACGAATTGGCTGGTCCACTTGTCCAAGCCAATGATGGCGTTCAGGCTCATTCTGGCGCCTCCAGAAGGTCGAGTTTCATGGTTTGCCCCTCCATCTGCCGCCCGTTGACGCGCATGGTTGTGCCGGCCGACAGCCCGTAGCGGGCGGACTGCACGGCCACGTCCAGACCCGGCCGGGCGACGATGGTTTCGGCGGTGAGGTGTGCCGTCAGGGTGAAGCGGTCGCGGAGCGTGGAGTGGACGGCGAACAGGCGCTGGGCGAGCGCCAGGGCGTCGGCCCGGTAGCGCAACGCCGTCTTGACCGGCAAGCGCCGCTCGCCCCACAGGTCGATGATCGTCTGGTCCTTGCCCGATGCCGGCCATGTGGCGGTCAGGGCCTCGCTGGTAATCTGCGCCCGGACGTCAGCGCCGCCCACCGGATCGGTGGCGGAGGTGCTGTCGCCGGCAAGGTCGCCGGAGTCCAGCCGCCGGTCACGCGGCGCGAACTGGACGTCCACGGCACAGACCGGCAGGCCGCGCGTGTCATCGTTGGAGGCGACGATCTCCAGCGAGGCGTAAGGCACATGTCCGAGCGGCGCGTCCTCGTTGTCGCCGAGCAGTTGCCGGAAGGTCAGCGCCGGCTGGCCGGCGGTGGCTCCGTCGTAGGTGATGCGCCAGACACCGAGGTCGTCGTCGTGATAGCCGGCCACGCCGCCGCACAGGTCGTCCAGCACGTCGCGCTTGGTCCGCTCGCTGGTCCCGGCCCACACCCCCGCCTCCCACGGACAGGCGCCGTCCAGCGCCGCCACGTCGGCCCCGGAAATGTCGCCGTCGGTGTATCCGCAATCGGCGATCAGGATCCGGCGCCACACCTGGGCGACGGTTCGCTCGGCCGCAGTCGCTCCCTCCCACGCCGCCAGGGTGAAGACGCCGCCCTGCGAGCCGAAGGTGGTCTTGCACCACGCCCCGTCATCCTGCTCGCCCGCGTACCAGTTGAAGGTGCCCGACGCGGGGGTGGAGTCCTTCAGCGCCTGGAGGGTGGGGCATTTCACCCCCACTGCGATGGTGGCGCCTCTGTTCCGCCCGTCTGCAACGCCGTGGATGCGTCTGTCGCTGATCTGCCGAAGATCGCCCGCGTTGTTGGTCGGCACCGGCTCGATCTGCGCCCGGTAGCCGCGCAGCCGGGGGCGGGGCTGGTCCTTCAGCCCCTCGCCACCCACCGTGGACATGCCGCCGGCACCGGTGCCGGGGTAGGTGGACGACTGCCACCGGCTGTCCAGATCCGACAGCTTCCCGCGCCAGCGGAACAGGACGTCGGTGTCGCTCGCCACCGGCTGCTCCACGGTGCCCGTGCGAAGCACCGTCGCCGTGGAATAGGCCGCCCCCTTCTCCACCACCAACTCGCGCGCCAGCCGGCCGAAATAGGCATAGCGGCGGAGGTGGTCGAGACGGCCGGTGTTGGTGATCCTCACCAGCCCCATTTCCCGGTCGGCCGCGCCGAAGGACCGACCGTCACCATGCAGGCTGACCGAACCCATGGCGTAGCCGTCCGGGGCGATGATCGGCTCGAACGGGCCGGGCGCGGAGGGATCGTCATATTCCTCGTTCGAGAAGCGCAGCGTGCCGGCGGCGAGCTTCCACCCGGCGTGGGTGCCGCTGCCGCCGGTTGCCTTGACGGACAGGGAGAAGCCGGCGGCGGAGGCGCCCACCACCAGCCCCTCCATCCAGGCCCCGGACCCATCCGTCGCTTCCGCGCGGAGCGTCATCCAGGCGGTTGCCTGTGGACCGGTCGCCTGGACGAAGCCTTTCAGCCCCGTCCCGACGGTGTGGCTGCTGGTGGACGTCCCGCCCACGTAGCAGCCGATTTCCACGAGATGGATCATGCCGCCCTCTGCATCAGCTTCTGTCGATTGAGCGCCGCTGCGGTTTGCTGGTGACCGCGTGCGTTCACGGCGAGGTTCTGCTCGGCGATGGCCGCCTGACCGATGGCGTCACGGCTCCGCTCGGCCCGGAGGTGCTGGACTTCCTTGGTCAGCGCCTCGATCCGGTAGAGCAGCGGCGTGATGTCCATCTGCTGGGCGGCCGACTGACGAGGACCGAAGGCGGCATAGTTGACCGGGAGCCGGTCGTTCGCCGCCGACTGGTACATGGCGGCGATCCGCACGCTGTCGGCGGAGGATGCGACCGCCGCACCACCGCCCTGCCACAGCAGCTCGGGGCCACGCTCGCCCACCCACACCGCGCCGGGCGGCGTTTCCATGGTGCCCCGCGCGAAGCCTGGGATGCGCCGCGACCCACTCAGCACCTCGTCCATACCGAAATCGCGGAACCATTGAGCGAGGTTGAAGCCAGGGTCGGCCGACCGCGCCGCTTGGATATCAGCGAAGTGGCCGAATGCGGCCTCGATGTCGGAGTTGCTGAAGGCCAGCAGGCGCCGCCGCTTCTCGGCGGTGGTGGAGACCGCCGACTCGAAAGCGCCCGACTTGCCGGAGGTCGTTGCAAGCCAGACGTTCAGCGCCTCGTCAACTTTGCCCTGCCAGCCGATGCCACGGACCACCGCCGTCTGCTGACCGGCCGACAGGCTGTCCCAATCCGCCTGCACTGCGGCGGGCGCAGCGTATCGGGAGGAATTTACCGTGGTCGGCTGCGACGTGCCGGGGGTGGTGCCGGTCAGACGCTGCAGGGGCGCGAGCGCCGCCTGCCAGATCGCATAGGACTGGTCCATTACATCCTTCAGCCCAGAGATTGCGCCAAACTGGCGCTCCCCGAACCGGGCGGCGTCCGACCGGCTGCGCTGAAGCTCCTTCAGCGTCTCGTTGGCGGCCTGCAGTTGCCTGTCCGCAGTATCAGCGCTGTCGGTCGAGGTGGTGCCGAGCCGGTCGAACACGGACCGCACCCGGTCGTAGTCGTCCCGGTTGCTGTTGGCGAAGTAGGCTTGCGCCAACTGCACCAGCGTCGGGCCGAGCTGCTGGAGGAGGGTCTGCGCCGCCGTCTTCTCCGTATCGGTGGCGGTGCCGCTGGTCGCCGTGCTGGCGGCCTCCTCGAACTGCCGACGGGCCTCCATCAGCCGCTCGTAAGCCGAGAGCGGGCTGTTTTCGTCCAGCGCCAAGGCGTTGTAGGCCTGCCGGAACTGACGGGCGACCGCCGCAGCGGCGACAGCCCCCTCCTGCAGGGAGGTAATCAGATCCTGCTGGGCGCTGATCTGCTGGTCGTAGGCAGCCAGGACGTCGGCTTGCGCCAACTCGAAAGCCTTCTGCCCCCGCTCTGCCGCCTGGACCTGGGCAAGCTGGGCGGTGTCGTAGCCGTTGGCTCTCGCCTGGGCCAACT
Organism: Alphaproteobacteria bacterium; assembly: GCA_046570145.1. Classification (GTDB taxonomy): domain Bacteria; phylum Pseudomonadota; class Alphaproteobacteria; order Azospirillales; family Azospirillaceae; genus Azospirillum. The sequence goes on along the minus strand of JBKHVJ010000056.1, from coordinate 788 downwards.
CCACCGCCTGCTGCTGGTCCAGCGCCAGAAGGCCCGAGCCGCGAGCATTCCCGACAGCGGCATGCATCCGGCTATTCAGGTCAGCGGTGTAGGCGACCCGCTGCGCCGCCCGCTCGGCCGCTGCCGCGCTGTCGGTCCAGGCCTGGGTCAGGTAGCCGACCGAAGTGGTGTACTGGTCCGCCGTCAGGTAGCCGGCGGCGAACTGCGCATTGAGGGTTGCGAGCGCGCGGCGCTCGTCCTCAATGGTCAGCGTGCCACGGCTGGCGGCCTGCTCCACGCTGTCGATGGCGGCGGCCACCCCGACGATGACGCTGTTCTTCCGGTCCAGTCCAAGCCCTTCGAGCCGGTCCAGAACCGGAGTCTTCGCGCCGGGGTTGACCAGAGCCTCGATGGCAGCGGAACCCTGCCGCTGGGTCAGTGCCACCGCGTCGTCGCGGGTCTTCACCAGCTTCGCGGTGTACTTGGCCGCCATGTCCGCGACCTCGGCCGCGGTGTAGCCGAGCGCCAGCAGCGCGGGCTTGAAGGCCTCGAACTGGATCTGGGCTTGCTTGGTGACGGCCTCGGTCCCACGGAGCGGTTCTGCGGCTTCGCCGATCCCGAGCATGGCCGTGATGCCCTTGCGGGCGGCGGCGGTCAGCTCCTTGTCGGTCGCCAGCCCGAGGCGGGACGCGGTGTCCTTCCAGTCGGTGACGTTGGCCTTGACCTGTTCGCCCATCTGTTGGGCGGCCTCGGTCCAGGTCTTGATCTGGTTGGAGGTTGGATCGAGGCTGGCGTTCAGGGCGTCGAAC
>JBKHVJ010000055.1:0-41694 GCA_046570145.1 Alphaproteobacteria bacterium | reverse complement strand
CGTCGTCCTGGTCACCCACGACCGCTATTTCCTGGACAGCGTCACCGGCTGGATCCTCGAACTCGACCGCGGGTCGGGCATTCCGTGGGAAGGCAACTACTCGTCCTGGCTGGAGCAGAAGCAGAAGCGCCTGGAACAGGAAGGCCGCCAGGAGGAAGCCCGCCAGAAGCAGCTGGCCACCGAACTGGAGTGGATCCGGCAGTCCCCGCGCGCCCGTCAGGCCAAGAGCAAGGCCCGCATCACCGCCTACGAGACGCTGCTGGCCGAAAGCGCCAAGGAGCAGGGCGGCGAGACGCGGATCGTCATTCCGGTGCCGCCGCGGCTCGGCAACGTCGTCATCGAGGCGGAGAGCATCGCCAAGGGCTTCGGCGACCGCCTGCTGATCGACGGCCTGTCCTTCCGACTGCCGCCGGGCGGCATCGTCGGCGTCATCGGCCCGAACGGCGCCGGCAAGACCACCCTGTTCCGCATGATCACCGGGCAGGATGGGCCGGACGCCGGCACCTTCCGCGTCGGCGACACGGTGAAGCTCGGTTATGTCGACCAGAGCCGCGACAGCCTGGACGCCAAGAAAACGGTGTGGGAGGAGATCTCCGACGGGCTGGATCTGGTGGAACTGGGCAAGAAGACCATGCCCAGCCGCGCCTATGTCTCCAGCTTCAACTTCCGCGGTCCCGACCAGCAGAAGAAGGTCGGCCAACTGTCGGGCGGTGAGCGCAACCGCGTCCACCTCGCCAAGATGCTGAAGTCCGGCGCCAACGTCCTGCTGCTCGACGAACCGACCAACGACCTGGACGTCGATACGCTGCGGGCGCTGGAAGACGCGCTGCAGAGCTTCGCCGGCTGCGCCGTGGTCATCAGCCACGATCGCTGGTTCCTCGACCGCATCGCCACCCACATCCTGGCCTTCGAGGGCGACAGCCACGTCGAATGGTTCGAAGGCAACTTCCAGGATTACGAGGCCGACAAGAAGCGCCGCCTGGGCGCCGACGCCGACCAGCCGCACCGCATCAAGTACAAGCCGCTGGTGCGCAGCTGATCCTGTAGGCTGAACAAGAAAGGCCGCCCCTTCCGGTTGGAGGGGGCGGCCATTTTTTTGTTGTGAGTTCCGCCGGTGGGCGCCCTCCGTCAGTGCGCCTTGTTGCCGGCGAAGCCGTGCTTGTCGCCGTGGCGCTGGTCCTTGCCGCCGGGGCCGATCAGGTCGCGCGCCTTGTCCGCCACCGTTTCTGCTACGGCGCCCACCGCCGCCTGCGCCACGTCGCGCACCAGCCCGGCCGCACCGCTGCCGGTGTGCGCCACCGCGCTGCCGGTCTGCGCCACGGCGCTACCGGCCTCGCCGATGCCCTCGCGAACCGTCTTGTTGCTGCCGGCCAGAACCCCCGCGGCAGCGGTCAGTGCCGCCGCCAGGGCCTGTCTGCCGACGGGTGAATCCAGCAGCTTCGTCAGCGACTTTCCAGATTTGCGCAGCTGCTTCGGAACCTTCACGCCGCCGATTTTTTTCGGGATCTTCAAAGCCTTGGCCATCGCTTTCCGCCTCGGTTGTTCATTGTTGCAAACATTTGACGGCGGAGCGGAGTTCCGGTTCCGGAACCCGAAACGACAGGAGGCGGCCAAAGGGGCCGCCTCCGAAGGTCATCGCAATCCGAACTGACCGGTCAGCGGGTGACGTCGTCGTCCGTCCGGTCGGAGAGCGGCCGGTCGGACAGCGCATTGCGGGTGCTCTTGTCCCGCGTGTCCTCGATCTCCACCTCGGTGCGGCGGACAGTGTCGCGGACGCTCTGGGCGCGTTCCTCGACATCCTTGCGGACCACCACCGTCTCGCGGACATGGGCGGTCTTGCTGACCACCGCTTCCTCGTCGGTCTCCGTCACCTCGATGGTGCGTTCGCGGAAGGCGTCGGCCGGAACATCGGCGCTGCCCTCTACCAGACCGCCGGGGCGGCGTTCGACGGTGACGGTCTCGTCACGTAGGCGGACCTGCTCCTCGACCGGCGTCTCGACGACATAGCTGCGGACGCGGACGCCACCGCGCTCGACGCTGCGCTTGCCGATGTTGACCTGCTCCTCGACGACCGGGATCTGCTCCTCGCGCTCGGAGGTGCCGGTGCGGGTGGTGCGGGTGGCGTCGGCGTTGACGTCGCGCATGGCGGCGGCGGCACCGGTCAGGCCCGCGCCGCTAGTGCTGGCGCCGATCCCTGTACCGGTGGTGTCGATGGCGGTACGGCCGGGCGAGTAGCGCAGGCGCTCCTCATCGGCAGAACTGTCGTCGTAATAGTCGGCGCTCTCGTCGAACCCGGTCCAGCCGGAATCGCGATAGGCGGTGCCGCGTTCCTCGACATCCACCACGTTGCCGCGCTCCAGCACTTCCATGGCGCGGTCGACATCATCTTCGTCCAGCCTCAGCTTCAGCAGCGAGCCGCCGCGGCGAACGCCTTCGGCATAGACCTGCGCGTCCTGGTTGGGGATACCCCAGCCCGACAGGCGGGTGAGGATGCCGCCGGCCGTCGTGCCGGTGGTTGCACCCGTTCCGGCGCCCATCCCGGCACCCATTCCCGCCCCGGCTCCCAATCCGGTGCCCATGCTGCTGCCCGGGATGGTGTTGGGCGACGCGACATAGCCGGTGGACAGGTCGGTGCGGGCCATGCCGCCGGCAGCTCCCAGCGATGAGTCGCCGGTGGTGGTGCCGAGCCCGGTGGTGTCGCTGCCGCTCCAACCGCCGCTGGTCAGATCGGCATGGGACAGGATCTCGACGGCGCTGGTTTCAAATCCGGCAGCCTGCAGGTCGCGGGATGCGGTCTCGGCCTCGGATCGGTGGTCGTAGAGGGCGACGATGGTCTTGGTCATCGGCTTTACTCCTCGGGCGAATTCGAGTTGGGGGAATGGATGGGGGAGGGCGGGGCTGTCACACGCTCCACCACCGCCTCTTCGGAACGCAGGGTGACGGGCTGCTCGACCTCGACGGTCCGCCGGCTCTTGCGGATGTGCAGCTCCTCGCGAAGCATCAGGCGGCGTTCCACCACCAGCACTTCCTCCACCAGCGGGATCACCGTCACGTCCCCTTCCTGGCGGATGCCGGGATGGGCATCGATCTCGCGGTCGATGGGCACGCGGGTGACGGTGGCCTCTTCATGCTCCAGCGATTCGCGGACCATCGCCTCGCGTTTGGACACGCGCGTCGTCACGCGGACGCGGCTTCGTTCCACCCGCTGCTTTCCGACTGTCACCGACTCGTCGTGCAGGGGAATGACCGCGTCGCCCTCTTCGCGAGGGAGTTCACTGTCGGCCGTCATGGCGGCGGGTGCCGCAGGTCAGCGGAACAGGAGATAGAGGACGATCGCGACCACGATCAGACCGATGATGATCCACATCCAGTTCATCCCGGCGCTTCCGGCTCCGGTCACGGAGTCATACACACCAACTTTCCTGGGCTTCTGTTCGTCTGCCATGGGAGCCTCCGTTCGGGGATGGACCGGCGGGTTGTGCCCCCATCCGGCGTGCTCCATTCAAACAGGGCCTCTTGTGGATCGTTCCCCCTGATCGTTCAGAGGAATCAACGATCCTTTCAAATCAAACGATCAAGGGCAGATGCCTCGAACCGCCAACTCAGCCGGCCATCCGCTGATGTTCCAGGAAGGCGGTCTTCAGCAGCGCCTTCAGGTCGTCGCCATACTGATGGAAGCGGACGGACAACTGGCCGCGTTCCTCGTCGCGGTGCAGCACCACGAGGTTGGCGACGGCCGCCACCTCCTGCCGGTCGGCCAGCACCACGCGGGCCTGGAAGGTCTGGCCGCGCTGGTAGGGCTGGTTGACCGCCAGCAGGCACAGGCCCCCCACCGACCAGTTCCGGGCGGGGAAGCTGCCGTGTTCGGTGTGGACGACCATGCCCGGTCGCACGAAGCGCTTCTGGCGCCGCCGCTCTTCCGGCGGGGGCGGGGGGAAGGGGCTGGACGCGCTGGGCATGTCGATGCCCGACCGGTCCGTCAGTGCATTCTGGAAATTCGCTCCGCGCAACACCGCCGGACCCATGGTGGACTCGCGCATGTCGGAGTCGGAGAAGTCGGCGCCTTCGAAATTGGCCGGCCAGTCGCGGCCGCCGGCCAGAGGCACCGGCCGCGCATCCACCCCGTTCATCAGTGTGTGCGCCAGATAGGCGCGGCGCAGGGTGGCTCCGCGCAGCACGGCGTCGCGCAGGTCGGCCTCGTCCAGGTCGATGTAGGACAGCTCCGCCATTTCCAGGCTCGCCTTGGTCAGACGTGCGCCGGGCAGGCGGCAGCGGCGCAGCCGGGCGGCCGCCAGCGTGCGCCCATGCAGGTCCGCTCCGGCCACCGACACGAGGTCGAGGTCGAGCCGCGCCCCCTCGGCCCCGCCGCTGTCGACCCAGCGTTCGTGCCGCTCCACCAGTTCCAGGAACTCGGCGACCGGCATCGCGGTGTAGTTGGGCTGGACGATGGCGTCGGGCGGCAGGGCGAAGGGGATGTAGGTGCGGGTCAGGGTGGCGTGGTCCATCACCGTGTTGCCGAACACGGCCCCATCGAGGTTGGCCCCGCAGAAATCGGTGCCCATCAGCACGGCCGACGTCAGCTCCGCCCCAGTCAGGTCGGCATCGTTCAGGTCGGCGCCGGTCAGGTCGCAGCCGCTGAAGTTGGCGCCGGCCAGGATCGAGCGTTCCATCTTGGCTTCGGTCAGCCGGGTGGTGCCGGTGCCGCGGGTCGTCTGGCTGCCGGTTGGGCCGCCGCTGTCGACCAGTTCGCCGGCGCGGAAATCGGCGCCGCGCAGGTTGGCGTCGGTCAGCAGGGCACGGTGCAGGTTCGCCCCGCGCAGGTCGGCGCCGGCCAGGATGGCGCCCGACAGGTTCACCGCCTCCATATCCGCGCCGAACAGGTCGGCCTGCGACAGGTTGGCCTTTACCATGCGGGTGTTGCTGAGATTTGCGCCGGCCAGCTTGGCCCCGGCCAGCGAAACGCGCTCCAGGTTCAGCCGCGACAGGTCGCGGAAGCTGAGGTCGGCACGACGGCCGCTGGACGGCCGCTTCAGCCACGCCTGATGCGCCTGGATGATCGTCCGGAGCTCGTCGATCTCTTTGGGATCGCGTTCGGCCATGGCGTGGGTTCCGGATCGACCTTATGACGAAAGACAGGAGCGTCGGCGCAACGATAGCCCGTTCGGACAGGCACGTCACGGTTTCTCGACGGTGCGCCGCCGTTGCGGGACCTGAACCGGAGGCCGGGCAAGGAAAAGGCCGTCTCCCACGGGGGAAGACGGCCTTGACCGGGTGGATTGTTTCGCCGCTGGGCCGTTCAGCCGGCGCGGCCGACCTTCTGGCGCAGGGCCTGGATCAGGCCGTCGATGCGGCCGCCGTTCTGCTCGACGACGGAGGCGAATTCCTGCCGCTGGGTCACGCCCATGCTGACATTCTCCACCACCACGTCGATGATCTTGAAGTCGGCACCCGACTTGCGGACGCGCCAGCTGACATTCACCGGCGGACCGTTGGGGCGGACGATCTGGGTCGTCACCATGGTATCCGCCTCACCGGCCGGGGAGGTCCCGACGATCCTGAAGGTCTCGCCGGAATATTCGACGAAACGTTCGGCGTAGGTGTTGACGATCAGCTGTTCGAACAGCTTCTGGTACTCGGCCCGCTGAGCCTCGTTGGCGCTGTTCCAGTAGCGGCCCAGCACCCACCGGCCGATGTACGGCACGTCGAAGCCGGCGTACAGAAGCGTGCGGAAGCGCTGGATCGCCTGATCGCGCGCCAGGCTCTTGTCCGAGAAGGTTGCGATGGCGTCGTTCCCCAGTTTCTGGATGAACGCGCTGGCTCCCTGGTCCGCGCCTTGCGCGGCGGCGGGGGAGATGAGGGTGTGCCCGGCCCAACCGCTCACCGCGAGCAGGGCAGCGCACGCGACAAACTTGCGGCGTGTCAGCATGGTAGGGCGAAAGGTGGCGGTTGCCGCGGTATTGTCAACGGTCATGTGGCCTTTGGGGGTCCTGTGACCTCGGGGATCCGAAATCCATAGGCATCCTGCCGGCTTGCCGGCGCCTTGCCCGGTCGGGGAAGGCGCCGGCAGGCGGAGAGGCCATGCGGTCGGGCTCAGGGCTTCGGCGGAGTGGAGTAGTCCGGGAACTCCGGCGCGGCCGACGCCTTGTTGTTGGCGATCGCCGCCCGGCGCTGCTGCTGGTACAGGCTGCGCGCGGTGGCGTAGAAGTCCAGCGAGTTGCGGCGCAGGTCGTCGACCTCCTTCAGGATCTGCGACCGGCGGTCGACGGCGCTGACGACGGAACGGGTCACCAGCATGCCCTTGTGGTCGGTGCCGTAGGCCCAGATGCGGACCGGATCGCCGACGGTGTCGACGGCATAGCCGGCGGTATCGCGCAGGTTCGACGGGCCCAGCAGCGGCAGCACGATGTACGGGCCGTCACCCACGCCCCACACCGCCAGCGTCTGGCCGAAATCCTCCGGCGCGTTGGGGATGCCGGCCTGGGTGGCGACGTCGGCGAGGCCGCCCACGCCCAGGATGGTGTTGGTCAGGAAACGCCCGGTGGCGTTGGACGCCCCTTCCACATTGCCCTGCAGCAGGTTGTTGGCGATGTAGAGCGGCGACATCAGGTTGTCGATGAAGTTGTGGATCGCGTCGCGCACCGGATCGGGCACGACGCCCACATAAACCTCCGCCGCCGGACGGATCACCAGGATGTCCGCCGCCTCGTTGGCGGCGAAGACGAACCGGTTGGGGATTTCCAGCGGATCGTTGACCTGATAGGCGGCGTCCGTCGCCCCCGAGTCGCCCGGGTTGGTCGCGCAGGCCGTTGCCGTCAGGGCGAATGCCACGACGGTGGCCGTACGGAGGAGGGAGCGGGAAAGGCTGGCCAGCTTCATGTGCGACGGCTCTTTATCAGTGGGCTCGACTCGGTGCGGGTCGCCGCATGTCCTGTCCACAACCGAAGACTCCGATGGCGGACGTCCTCAACCCTGGCAAGGTGGCTACGCGGTCGGGGGGAAGATTGGGCGAGATATCGCATAATTTCCACCGTTTCATGACCTAACACAGGCTTTGCGGTTTGACCAGCGCGGGCGGTAGCGGCCTCCGCGGCGGCGTGGCGATTGTGACGGCTTTGCCGCAACGGCGCCGGAGAGCTTGTGCGCCACCGCTTTCGACCTTGGACCGGGCGGACGGGCAGGGGCGGGTCGCCTCCGTGAGGGGATCGGTGCGGCGTCCGCGAAAAGCGGTTTACGACGCATAAAGATATCTTTATATCTGTATCCGGGCCGTCGGGGCATGGTGCGCCGGCCGGTAGCACCCCTGTCTGGCCCGAATCGGACGTGAGGCGATGGACGATCTGCTGGCGACGCTGAAGGCTGCGGCCGAGACCACGCGGTTGAGGTTGCTGGCGCTTTGCGCGCATGGCGAACTGACGGTGACCGAACTGACCCAGATCCTGGGCCAGAGCCAGCCGCGCGTCTCGCGCCACCTGAAGCTTCTGTGCGATGCCGGGCTGCTCGACCGCTTCCGCGAAGGGACCTTCGCCTTCTACCGCCTTGCCGAGAAGGGGCAATCGGCCGAGCTGGCGCGGGTGCTGGTCGATGCGATCCCCGACGAGGATCCGACCCTGACGCTGGATCTGGAGCGGCTGGAGGCGATCAAGCGCTCGCGGTCCGAAACCGCCGCCGCCTATTTCCGTGAGAATGCCGCGCGCTGGCACGAGATCCGCTCCCTTCACGTTGCGGAAGGCGAGGTCGAGGCCGCTCTGCTGCGCCTGTTCCCGAAAGAGGGGGTGGAGGAACTGCTGGACATCGGCACCGGCACCGGACGGATGCTGGAGGTGCTGGCCGGGCACGTCCACCGTGCGATCGGGGTAGACCAGTCGCGCGAGATGCTGGCCGTCGCCCGCAACCGGCTGGAAGAGGCGGGGCTTCGTCACTGCCATGTCCGGCAGGCGGACATGTATCAGCTGCCGTTCCCCTCCGGTTCCTTCGACGCCGCGGTGATCCACCAGGTGCTGCACTACACCGAATCGCCGGCCGGCGTCCTGGCCGAGGCGGCGCGGGTCCTGCGCCCCGGCGGGCTGCTGCTGGTCGTCGATTTCGCCCCCCATCATCTGGAAGCCCTGCGCGAGGAGCATGCGCACCGCCGCCTGGGCTTCGCGGACGCCGAGGTCGCCGGCTGGTGCCGTCAGTCGGGCCTGGATTGCGGCCCGGTCGTGCATCTGCCGGGCGATCCGCTCACCGTGTCCATCTGGCCGGCCACCCGCCTTGCGGCCGGTATTCAATTTCCTTCCCCGAAGCCCGCCCACTCGCTCAGCGGAGTTCCGTCATGACCGCGCCCACCTCTGCGCTGCCCTCCATCAGCTTCGAGTTCTTCCCGCCCAAGTCGGAGAAGATGGAGCAGAGCCTGTGGCAGTCGATCCGGCGGCTGGCTCCGCTGTCGCCCAGCTTCGTGTCGGTGACCTACGGCGCCGGTGGCTCGACCCGCGAGCGCACCCACGCCACCGTCTGCCGCATCCAGGCCGAGACCGGCATCCCGGCCGCCGCCCACTTCACCTGCGTCGGCGCCACCCGGGATGAGATCGACGCCATCGCCCGCACCTATTGGGATGCCGGAATCCGCCATCTGGTGGCGCTCCGCGGCGACCCGCCGGAGACGGCCGGCGGCGTGGGCGGGCGGTATGAGCCGCATCCCGGCGGCTACGCCTATGCCGCAGATCTGGTGGCTGGGATGAAGCGCATCGCCGACTTCGAGATCTCGGTCGCAGCCTATCCGGAAGCCCATCCGGAGGCGCCGAGCGCCCAGTTCGACCTGGACAACCTGAAGCGCAAGGTCGATGCCGGCGCCACCCGCGCCATTACCCAGTTCTTCTTCGACAACGACGTCTATTTCCGCTTCCTCGACCGCTGCGCCGCGGCCGGCATCCATGTGCCGATCGTGCCCGGCATCCTGCCGATCACCAACTTCGCCCGCGCGGTGGAGTTCGCCGGCAAATGCGGCGCGTCGATGCCGAAGAAGCTGGCCGAGACCTTCGAGGGACTGGACGACGACCCGGAGACCCGCCATCTGGTCGCCGCGACGGTGGCGGCCGAGCAGTGCCAGGAGTTGCAGGCGCAGGGCGTCAACGATTTCCACTTCTACACCCTGAACCGGTCGGACCTGACCATCGCCATCTGCCGAATGCTGGGCGTGAAGGCGAAGGCCGCCCCGGCCGCCGCGGCGGTGGCGGGGTAGGGCGCGGCCGTCACGGTTTCGTGTTAGAATCGCCGCACATCCGCGGAAGAGGGGCATCGCGCCATGGACAGCCGGATCGGATACGACACCGACTTCCTCGCCTGGACCGAGGAGCAGGCCCGCCTGCTCCGCGAGGCGTCCCGCGAGCGCATCAACACGCCCATCGACTGGGAGAATGTCGCGGAGGAGATCGAGAGCATGGGCCGGTCGGAATTGCGCGCGGTCGAAAGCGCGCTGGTCCGTGTGATCGAGCATCTGCTGAAGCTGGAATACTCTCCGGCCCCCGATCCACGTGGCAACTGGCGCCGCACCGTCCGCGAGCAACGCGATCAGGTGATTGACGGCCTGGAGGACAGCCCAAGCCTGCGCGGCAAGGTCGACCTCGCCAAAGCCTATCGGCGTGGCCGAGACTATGCGACGGAGGGGTTGGAGCAGGACAGGCTGCCTTCTGACCTGCTTCCGACCGATTGCCCCTATTCACTGGAACAGCTTCTCGACACCGGCTGGTGGCCCGCCAGCCGCCATGGCCTCAGCTGACACCCGCCTTTTCTGCCCCGAACCCGCCAAATAACGGACAAGACGCATTCCCATGCCCCACATCCTCGACACCCTGCGTGACCGTGTTCTGCTTTGCGACGGCGGGTTCGGCAGCCGCATCCAGGCGCTCGACCTCGACGTCGAGAAGGATTACTGGGGGCACGAGAACTGCACCGACATCCTGCCGCTGTCGCGCCCGGACATCGTTCGCGACATCCACCGCGGCTATTTCGAAGCCGGGGCGGACATGGTGGAGACCGACACCTTCGGCGCCTCGCCGGTGACGCTGGGCGAGTTCGGCATCTCCGAGAAGGCGTTCGAGATCAACCAGCGCGCCGTCGAACTGGCGCGCGAGGCGGCGGAAAGCTTCAAGGACGGGCTGCCGCGCTTCGTCATCGGCTCCATCGGGCCGGGGACCAAGCTGCCCAGCCTGGGCCACATCGCCTATCAGCCGGCGGAGGACAGCTTCTATGTCCAGGCGGCCGGCCTGATCGCCGGCGGGGCCGACGCTATCCTTGTAGAGACCTGCCAGGACCCCTTGCAGATCAAGGCCGCCGTCAACGGCATCAAGCGCGCCCGCGCCGAGGCCAACAGCGACACCCCCGTCTTCGTGCAGGTGACGGTGGAGACCACCGGCACGCTGCTGGTCGGCACCGACATCGCCGCCGCCGCCACCGTCATCCAGGCGCTGGACGTGCCGCTGATGGGCCTGAACTGTGCCACCGGGCCGCTGGAGATGAGCGAGCATGTGCGCTGGTTGTCGCAGAACTGGCCGGGCCTGATCTCGGTCCAGCCCAATGCCGGGCTGCCCGAACTGGTGGACGGCAAGACGCACTATCCCTTGCTGGCCAATGACTTCGCCCATTGGCTGGAGCGTTTCGTGTCCGAGGACGGGGTCAACCTCGTCGGCGGCTGCTGCGGCACCAATGTGCCCCACATCGCCGCGGCGAACCAGATGCTGCGCAAGCTGGCCCCCGCCGGCTCGCACCGCCCGGCGCCGAAGGGCCGCACCGTCCACTGGGTTCCGGCGGTTGCCTCGCTCTACTCCCAGGTCACGCTGCGCCAGGAGAACGCCTTCTTCGCCATCGGCGAGCGCTGCAACGCCAACGGCTCCAAGAAGTGGCGCGAGCTGCAGGAGAAGAACGACTGGGACGGCTGCGTCGAGATGGCGCGCGAGCAGGTGAAGGAAGGCTCCCACGCGCTGGACGTCTGCACCGCCTTTGTCGGCCGTGACGAAGTGGCAGAGATGAACGCGGTGATGTCGCGCTTCGTCGGCTCGGTCACGGCGCCGCTGGTGGTCGATTCCACCGAGTACGGCGTGCTGGAGCAGGCGCTGGCGCTGTATGGCGGCAAGGCGATCCTGAACTCGATCAACTTTGAGGACGGCGAGGAGCCGGCGCGCAAGCGTCTGGCGCTGGCCAAGAAGTTCGGCGCCGCCGTCATCGCCCTGACCATCGATGAAGAGGGCATGGCGAAGACGCCCGACCGCAAGCTCGCCATCGCCAAGCGGCTCTACGATCTGGCGGTGAACGAATACGGCCTCGCCCCGTCCGACCTGCTGTTCGACCCGCTGACCTTCACCATCGCCACCGGCAACGAGGACGACCGCAAGCTCGCCATCTGGACGCTGGAAGGCATCGAGGCGATTGCCCGCGAGATGCCCGGCTGCCAGATCATCCTGGGCCTGTCCAACGTCTCCTTCGGCCTGAACGCCGCGGCGCGCCATGTGCTGAACTCGGTCTTCCTCGACCATGCGGTGAAGAAGGGGATGACGGGCGCCATCGTCCATGTCTCCAAGATCCTGCCGCTGCACCAGATCCCGGAAAAGGAGGTCAAGACCGCCGAGGATCTGATCTTCGACCGCCGTGCGGAAGGTTACGACCCGCTCCAGGCCTTCATCGCCCTGTTCGAAGGCCGCAAGGCCGCCGACGCCAAGAAGAAGGCCCGCGCCGAGACGGTCGAGGAGCGGCTGAAGGAGCGCATCGTCGACGGCGACCGCACCGGCCTTGAGGACGATCTGGCCGAGGCGATGAAGAACCATCCGCCGCTGGAGATCATCAACACCTATCTGCTCGACGGCATGAAGGTGGTGGGCGAGCTGTTCGGCGCCGGCAAGATGCAGCTCCCCTTCGTTCTCCAGTCGGCGGAGACGATGAAGGCCGCCGTGGCATGGCTGGAGCCGCACATGGAGAAGGTGGAGGGCCAGCAGAAGGGCACGCTGGTTCTCGCCACCGTGAAGGGCGACGTCCACGACATCGGCAAGAACCTCGTCGACATCATCCTGACCAACAACGGCTACAAGGTCGTCAACCTCGGCATCAAGCAGCCGGTGACCGCCATCATCCAGGCCGCCAAGGAACACAAGGCGACCGCCATCGGCATGTCCGGCCTGCTGGTCAAGTCCACCGTGGTGATGCGCGAGAACCTGGAGGAGATGACCCGCGAGGGGCTGGAGGTTCCGGTCCTGCTCGGCGGCGCCGCCCTGACCCGCGCCTATGTGGAGGGCGACTGCGTGGCGTCCTACGGCTCGGGCCGCGTCGCCTATGCCGGCGACGCCTTCGACGGGCTGACCCTGATGGACAAGGTGGTGGAGGGCAGCTTCGACCAGCAGCTCGCCATCCAGCAGGCCAAGCGCGCCGGCAAGGCGACCAACCGCCGCCGCGTGCTGGGGCAGGCGACCAGCGCCGCCACCGGCCCGGTCGACAAGGACGCCGTCCGCGCCCGCCGCCACCGTCTGGCCGAGGGCGTGCCGGTGCCGACGCCGCCCTTCTGGGGGCCGAAGCTGATCGACCATGTGCCGCTGAAGACGCTGGTCACCTACCTGAACGAGCGCATGCTCTATCAGCTGCAATGGTGCTACCGGAAGGACGGCAAGTCCTTCGAGGAGTTCAAGGAATGGGCGAAGAAGGAGCTGCGGCCGGTGCTCGACCGCATCCTCCGGATCGCGGCGAAGGAGGAAATCCTGCGCCCGACCGCCGTCTACGGCTATTGGAAGGCGGCGGCCGACGGCAACGACGTCATCCTGTTCGAGGAGGACGGCACCACCGAGGCCGCGCGCTTCTCGCTGCCGCGCCAGGGCAAGGAGGATGGCGAGTGCATCGCCGACTTCCTGCGCGACGTGACCGATCCGGAGCGTGACGTGATCGGCCTTCAGGTCGTCACCATGGGCCAGCATTGCGCCGACGTGGCGCGCGAGTGGTTCGCCGAGAACCGCTACCAGGATTATCTCTACCTGCACGGCCTGTCGGTGGAGATGACCGAGGCGATGGCGGAATATGTCCACGCCCGCATCCGCGCGGAGCTGGGTTACGGTTCCGAGGACAGCCGCGACAAGGAAAAGCTGCTGCAGCAATCCTACCGCGGCAGCCGCTACAGTTTCGGCTATCCGGCCTGTCCGAACCTGAAGGACCAGGAACAGCTGCTGAAGCTGCTGGACGCCGGCCGCATCGGCATCGAGATGTCGGACGAGGACCAGCTGCATCCGGAGCAGAGCACCTCGGCCATCGTCCTGCACCACCCGCGGGCCAAGTACTTCTCGGTTTGAGGACCTCGGATTGACGGTGATCCTCCGCCGCCCGTTCCGTGTTAGGATGGGCGGCGGAGGATTTCCATGGCTACGGTCGACGCACGGAACGACGAGAAGCTGCAACTCCTGCTGGACCGGATCGTTCCGGCCCTTGGGCCGGAAGCCGTCTACCTCTTCGGCAGCCGGGCGCGCGGCGACTTCGACGAGGACAGCGACTACGACCTGCTGGTGATCGTCCCGGACGATGCGCCGAAGGAGCGCCGGTCGATCCGCTACGCCTATGCGTCCAAGATTGGCACATCAATTCCAGCTGACATCATTCCCTGTACGCGCACCAATTATGGGCTCTCCGGAAAATTCGGTTGATGCAGCAGGCCTGTAGAGAAAGATGAAATTCGGGCTTTTGGGTTGATTGGTGCTGACCACCGCTTAGCTTTAGCGTGACGGAGCGCTAAAGAGATTCTCCGCCAGAAAGCCGACGAAGGCCCGCAGCTTCGGCGACAGCTGCCGGCTGGACGGCCACAGAACCCGGAAGGTGCCGACGTCGCGCAGGTGACTGTCGAGCAACGACACCAGTGTGCCCTGTTCCAGTTGGCGGTAAACGGTGAACAGCGGCAGGCAGGCGATGCCCATCCCCTGTTCCGCCAAATAGATCAATGGCTCCAGCGTGCTGGCCACTGTGGTGACCGGCAGGTCCAATTGCAGATCTGTGTCGCCGCGGCAGAGTGGCCACCGTTCGAGCCGGCCACTGGAAGGGTATTTGTGGTGAAGGCAGGCATGAACCACGAGGTCCTCGGGGCTCTGCGGCACGCCATGGGCGGCGAGGTAGGCCGGTGCGCCCACCAGCTTGTGTTGGAAAGTGCCGAGCACTCGGGTCATGAGTCGGGAGTCGCTGAGGGTGCCAGTGCGTACGACTGCGTCGAATCCTTCCTCGACGACGTCCACCAAGCGGTCGGTAAAGTCGAGGTCGAGCTCAACCTCCGGGTAGGCTCGTATAAAGCCTGTAATCGTCGGCATCAGCAGCATGCCGACAAGCGGAAGGCTGACCCGCAGCTTTCCGCGGGGGGTGTGCTGGCGGTGCGCCAGTTCATGCACCGCCGCCTCGACCTCGCCGGAGATGCGCCGGCAGCGCTCGAGGAATAGAACACCCTCCGGTGTCAGCGTGATGCTGCGGGTGCTGCGGTGAAACAGCCGGGTCCCGAGCCTCTCCTCCAGCCGCGCGACCGCTTTGCCGATTGCCGAGGCGGACACGCCCAACTGCCGTCCGGCCCCCACAAAGCTGCGCGCCTCAGCGGCCGCGACAAAAGCGTTGAGTGCTCCCAAACTGTCCATCGACGTGGCCCCATTGCGGACGGATTCATCCGGACTGAACGGAAGCCTAGACAGTTTTTCGCGGAACCGCAGCCGGCTATCTCCGCAAGGCAGGCCTCGTCATGTGGCGGGCCGAAGCCGGAGACAGCACTCATGAGCACCCATCCCACGGCGGGCTTTCGCCCCGCTCCTGGCGCCACCGTTTTCATCGTGAATGTGATCCACGCCCATCCAGGCAAGCAGGAGGATGCGTTCCTGGTCATTCAGGATATCGTCCATTACGTGGCCGAGCGCAAAGCCGGGTTCTTGTGGAGCAGCCTGGCCAAGAGCACCGACGGCCACACGGTGGTGAACATTGAGGCCATCGCTTCGGAGAACAATGTGGCCGAATTCTTCTCCGACCCGGTGTTCTCCGAGAAGTTCCGCGCGCTGGACGCCGTCTCTACATACGAGTTCCACACCTATCGGGTGGACGATCTGGTTCTTCCCCCCGGCGTGGCACTCGTCAACACAGGCGCCTGAAAGCGGTGGCTGCCGGATGGCAGCCACTCCCTTCCCACTAGATCGCTGCTTATCGCGGCACGCCGGATGCCCCGAAGGATGTTCCCATGATCGTTGACGACAACGCGAATTGCCGCGCAGACGCGCTGCCTGGATGGACCAATGGCCGCCCGTCATGCCGCCTCCCCATGAGCGCGCTTTTGGCGCTTGCAATGGCCGGCTTCGTCACGATTTTGACAGAGGCTCTGCCGGCGGGCCTGCTGCCACAGATCGGTGCCGGTCTGTCCGTGTCCGAAGGCATGGTGGGTCAGCTGGTCACGATGTATGCGATCGGTTCGCTGGTCGCCGCCATTCCGTTGACCGCCGCCACACGAGGATGGCGGCGGCGCCCGGTTCTGCTGCTCGCCATCGGTGGCTTCGCTGTGGTCAACGCCGTCACGGCCCTATCCACAAGCTACGAGCTTACCCTTGTGGCCCGCTTCCTTGCCGGAGTTTTCGCGGGTCTTCTCTGGGCACTTCTGGCGGGTTATGCCAGTCGCATGGCTCCGGTCGATCTCAAGGGGCGTGCCATCGCGGTTGCCATGGTCGGCACACCTCTCGCGTTGTCCCTGGGTGTTCCGGCGGGAACCTTCCTGGGTGCTGCCATCGGGTGGCGCGCGACCTTCGGGTTGATGAGCGTCCTGACGCTTCTGCTCATCGTATGGATCCTTATAGCGGTGCCCGACTATCCGGGCCAAGCCGCCGAGCGGCGGCTGCCGCTTGGCCGCGTGTTCGTTTTGCCGGGCGTCCGGCCGGTTCTGTTCGTGACTTTGGCCTTCGTTCTCGCCCACAACATCCTCTACACCTACATCGCGCCCTTCCTCGCTACGGCAGGCATGGCCGGCGCCGTTGACACCGTGTTGCTGGTGTTCGGCTTGGCCGCGTTGGGAGGAATTTGGGTGGTTGGATCGCTGATCGACCGATGGCTGCGCGAACTCGTTCTGATCAGCACGGTAGTGTTCGCCCTCGCTTCAGCGGCGCTCAGCGTGTGGCAGGACAGTCCCACGGTGATCTACGCCGCGGCAATCAGCTGGGGCTTGGCTTTTGGTGGTGCTGCAACACTTTTCCAGACGGCCTCCGCCCGGGCCGCCGGTGAGTCGGCGGATGTTGCTCAGGCGATGATCGTTACGACTTGGAACATTGCCATCGCGGGAGGGGGTGTCGTGGGGGGAACACTCCTTGAAACGCTTGGCGCTACTTACTTTCCATGGGCCCTGATCACTCTCTTGATCCCGACGCTTGCCATGGCCTGGAAAGCGAATCGTCATGGGTTTCCATCGACCTGACATCGATGACGATGAGGGTGTTGACAGGCTTTTAACCACATCTTGGGAAAAGGCGGCGTGGCTCCAGACCAATCTGCCCACCCTTGTCCATGGGGGGCCAAAGGCGAATTTCCAGCGCGGGAGTTCGCAGCCAGTGCCCGACTCGGTCCAACCCTGGCGGGCATCGATCAACTTTGACGCGCTCGATCGATGTGGGCGCAGTTTGCCCCACGATCAACCCGATTTTCCGGAGAGCCCAATTATGAAGCGTCCAAGGATGTCGTGGGCACACTTAGTTACGAGGTCAAGCGGCGGGGACTCAGGGTCTATGGAGCGTAGGGAAGTCCAGGCATGGCTGGCTGTTGTGGAACGCGACATGAAGGCGATCCGCAACAACCTCTATGGTCCTGAACCCGAGCCACAGATGGCGGCGTATCACTGTCAGCAGGCGGTCGAGAAACTTGCCAAGACACTGTTTGTGGCGGCCGGCGCGATGCCGCCGAAGTCACACGACATCGATAGTCTGGTTGCCAAGCTTCCATCCGGGCATCCAATGGCCTAACACATAGCCGTATTGGCTCTTCTCACCACATTCATCAGCGCGCCGTGTTATCCGGGAGCAGGCATCTTCGACGACCCGCTTCCCGACCTGCCGATTCCGGAGGTCGCCGGCTGGCTGGCGGAGATCGAGACGCTACGAACCGAAATCATCCGCTTCCTCGGGAATCCATGACCGCCAGCCCCACCACCCCCCTGTCCCTCCACCGCGAGACCGTCCGCCCCGAATGGATCGACTACAACGGGCACATGAACGTCGCCTATTACCTGCTGGCCTTCGACCATGCGACGGACGCCGTGCTGGATCGGTTCGAGATCGGCAAGGCCTATGTGGCGGCGGAGAACCGGTCGGTCTTCGTCGTCGATGTACATCTCACCTACGCCCGCGAGGTGACGGAGGGGGAGCCGCTCCGTTTCGATTCTCTGGTTCTGGGCGCGGACGCCAAGCGGCTGCACCTGTTCCACGAGATGCGGCATGCGGAAGAAGGGTGGCTCGCGGCGACTGCGGAGTTGATGCTGCTGCATGTCGATCTCGCCACCCGCAAGACCTCTCCCTTTCCGCCGGAGGTTGCGACGGCCCTCGCCGAACAGGCGGCGCTCCATGCGGCCGATCCCCGGCCGCCTCAGGCGGGACGGTCGGTGTCAGCGTTGAATCCAACCCAATCCGTGAGGGGCCGAGGTTGAGTTCACGGGCGATGCCCCCATCTATCGAGGAATGAAGAACGCAATCGTCGATCGGCTCCGCTCCGCCACTCTTCTGGCCGCCGCCGCGGTCGTCATCATCCTTTCCGCCGGGCCGGCGCTGGCCGCCTGTACCGAGGCGGCGCAGCCGAAGGTCAATTGGCGGCGCTGTTCGATGGAGGGGCAGACGCTGACCGGAGTCGACCTCAGCGGCGCGATGCTGCGCGATGCGACTTTTCAGCGGGCCAATCTGGGGCAGGCCAAGCTGACCGATGCCGATGGCTATCGCGCGAGGTTCGTCAGCAGCACGGCGCCGGGAGCGATCTTCGACGGGGCGCGGCTGATCGAGGCCGATTTCACCCGGGCCAACCTGACCGGTGCCAGTTTCCACAACGCCGACCTGCGCAACGCCAAGATGGTGGGGGCCGCGCTGGTGCGGGCCGATCTAACCGGAGCGAGGCTGACGGGCACCGACCTGCGCAACGCCGACCTGTCGGGCGCCCGCTGGACCGACGGTACACACATCTGTGCGGAAAGCTCGATCGGACAATGCAACTAGAGCGATCACAGCAACTCGCCGCATCGCCGAAAACCTTCTTGCCGTAAGGGCTTTGTCCGCGTACCGTTCGAAACCGAATGATTTTTGACGGACGACGGTCTTGGCGATCACGGAGGATTTCGAGCGTTCCAGCGGCCTCGCCGCGAAGGCCATGGAGCGGATGCTGTCCGAACGACTGCCGCCCACCCCGGAAAATTTCACGCTCTGGTACGTCTATTTCAGCGGGCGCAACCCGGACCTGACCCGCGCCATCGATCTGGCGCGCCGCGACGGGCTGACCACCTCGCAGACTTTGTGCGAAGAGCTGTACAAGCGCTTCTTCACGCTCGATGCCGAAGCCCAGGCGATCCGCGAGACCTCCGACAAGGCGCGCTACGCGCTGGGCCGCATCCTGGAGCAGCTGGGCAATGTCGGGTCGGAGACGGAGCGCTACGGCAACGCGCTGACCGGCTTCCGGGACGAGCTGGACCAGCCGCTCAGCCTGCCGGAACTGCGTGCGATGGTTGCCGCCATCGCGGCGGAGACCAAGGAGATCGTCGACCGTCAGACCGCGCTGCAGTTCCAGCTTCAGGAATCGAGCCAGCAATTGGCGGAGATGCGGGTCAGCCTGGACAGCGCGCGGCGCGAGGCGCTGACCGACGGCCTGACCGGCATCGGCAACCGCAAGGCCTTCGACCTGATGCTGCAGGAGGCGATGGACGCATCGGTTCGCGATGAGCAGCCGCTGTCCCTGCTGATGGTCGACATCGATCATTTCAAGGCCTTCAACGACACCCACGGCCATCTGGTCGGCGACCATGTGCTGAAGCTGGTCGCCCGCATGCTGACCGAATGCATCAAGGGGCGAGATACCGCCGTCCGCTATGGCGGGGAGGAGTTCGCGATCATCCTGCCGCGCACCAGCCTGGAGAACGCCACCAAGCTGGCCGAGCAGGTGCGCAGCTTCGTCGGCGCCCGGCAGATCGTGAACAAGGCACGCAACGCCAATTACGGCACCGTGGCCCTGTCGGTCGGCGTCGCCGAGTTCCGCGCCGGCGAGCAGGCGATGGCGCTGGTCCGACGCGCCGATCAGGCGCTCTATGCGGCCAAGCGCGGCGGCCGCAACAGGGTGATGGCCGAGTCGGTCTGAAAGCCGGGCGCTTCCCCCGGATTCAGCCGCCCAGCCGCCGCCTCACCGCATCGGTGCGGCGCAGCAGTTCCGCCACCAGCTCCCCCGCCGGCCGGCGTTGGGCAAGCCGCAGTCCCTGGCCGGCCCACAGCGACAGGAACTCCGCCCGTCCGGCTTTGCCGGCGGCGGTGCGCAACGGCCGGGTCAGCGCGTTCTGCAAGGGGAAGGGCAGCACCGCGTCGGGCGCCGCCGGGTCCTCCACCGCTTCCATGAAACGGTTGACGATGCCGCGCGCCGGCCGGCCGGAAAAGGCGCGGGTCAGCCGGGTCTGGTCCTCGCGAGCCGTGAGGATGACGGTCTTGTGCGCCTCCGGGATACCGGCCTCGTCGCTGGTCAGGAAGACGGTTCCCAACTGCACCGCGGTGGCACCCAGTGCCAGCGCCGCGGCGATGCCGCGCCCGTCCATGATCCCGCCGGACGCGATTACCGGAATGCCGACCGCATCGGCCATCTGCGGAACCAGCGCCATCGTGCCGACCAAGTTCGCAGCCGGATCGCCGATGAAACTGCCACGATGCCCGCCGGCCTCGCTGCCCTGGGCGATCACCGCATCGACGCCGGCCTGCTCCAGCGCCACCGCCTCCGCGACCGTGGTCGCGGTGCCCAGCACCCGCATGCCGCGCGCCTTGGCCGCCGCCACGCTCTCGGCCGGCGGCAGCCCGAAGGTGACGCTGTAGTAGGCCGCCCCGCTGTCGAGCAGCGCCGCGAACTGCCGGTCGAACCCGTCGCCGGCAAAATAAGGCTCCTCCGCTTCCGGCAGGCCGAGCTCCGCATGGAAAGGCGCCACGCGGGACAACGCGTCGGCCATCATCGGTGCGGGACCGGGAGCCGGCGTCGGTGCGAACAGGTTGATGCCGAAGGGCAGGGCGGTGCGGCTGCGGATATCGAGCGCCCGCTCGGCGATCTGCGCGTCGGTCAGATAGGCCGCCCCGACGAAACCGAGACCGCCGGCCTGGTTGACCGCCGCAACAAGCGCCGCCGTATCCCCGCCCCCCGCCATCGGCGCCTGGATCACCGGCGAGCGCAGTCCGAGCCGCTCAAGGGACTCCGTGTGAGAGGGCATGTCCGTCTCCATCGCTTCGACAACGCAAGCGATGCTACGCCGGGGCTGCCTTCACGACTAATGACTTGTTCTGAAGGCGGCGTTCACTTCGGGTGAAGGGAGGCTGCCGCCGCCTGCGCCGGCTGGCCGATGTCCGGCCGCAATCGTCCATGATTCCCGTTCATTCACCCATGAGAACAAACCATTTCCGTTCATAACGGGCGACCGCTACTCCTGCATCAACCGTTCCCGTCGGCGAGAGGCCGGCGCACCGCCCGAGGACCGCCATGCCGCAACCCGAAGCCACGCACGCCGCCGATACCGAACCAGCTTCCACATCCGTCGGCCGGAACGAGATCGGAAACGTCACGCGGCTGGTCGTCGCGCAGGCGCTTGCCGGGGCCAACGCGGTGGTCGTCTATGCGACCGGCGCCATCGTCGGCAACACGCTGGCGCCCAGCGCCGCGCTGGCGACGCTGCCGATCTCCATCTTCGTGGTCGGGATGGCGGTGTGCACCCTGCCGGCCGGGACCATCGCCCGACTCCATGGCCGGCGCGCCGCCTTCCTTGTGGGCACCGGATGCGGCGTCCTCGTCGGGCTGCTGTCCTGGCTCGCCATCCTGCTGGGCAGCTTCTGGCTGTTCTGCGCGGCGATGATTCCCGGCGGCGCCTATGCCGCGGTGGTGCTCTCCTTCCGCTTTGCCGCCGCCGACTGCACCCCGCCCGAGCGGCGCCCGCGGGCGATGTCCGCCGTCATGGCGGGCGGCGTGGTCGCCGGTGTCGTCGGACCGCAGCTGGTCACCCACACGATGGACCTGTGGCCGCCCTACCTGTTCGCGGCGACCTATCTTGCCCAGGCCGCCGTGGCTGCTCTATCGGCGCTCGTCCTGCTCGGCGTCCGTCTGCCGATGCCGACCGCGGCGGAGGTCGCCGGCGGCCGGCCGGTTTCCCTCATCCTGCGCCAGCCCCGCTTCATCACCGCGGTGATCTGCGGGGTGGTGTCCTACCTGCTGATGAACTTCGTCATGACCGCCGCCCCGCTGGCGATGCGGCTGTGCGGCCTGTCTCAGGAATCGGCCAACCTCGGCCTGCAATGGCATGTGATCGCGATGTACGCCCCCAGCTTCTTCACTGGCCGCCTCATCACGCGCTTCGGGGCCCCCCGCATGGTGGCGGCGGGCCTGACGTTGATCGCCGGCTCTTCCGCCGTGGGGCTGATGGGGGTGGATGTGGCTCATTTCTGGGTGAGCCTGATCCTGCTGGGAGTGGGCTGGAACTTCGGTTTCCTAGGCGCATCGGCGCTGGTGATGGAGTGCCATCGGCCGGAGGAGAAGACGCGGGTGCAGTCGCTCAACGACTTCATCGTCTTCGGCACAATGGCCTTCGGCTCCTTCGCCTCGGGTGGCCTGCTGACCGGCTACGGGTGGGAATCCGTCCTGTGGATCTCGTTCCTGCCGCTGGCGGTGGCGTGCGCGGCGCTGATCGTGACGGCTTTCTACCAACCCGCCAGGACGGTACTGTGAAAACGGCTTCGGGCGCGGTCTTTCCCCCGCGCCCGAAGCCTTGCCCGATCGGAACCGACGCTCAGATCACATAAGTCAGCTCTTTTTCCGACCTCAGGCTGTTCTTGCCCAAGGTCTCGTCGACATAGTCGAGCAGCTGGGCCAGCGCCTCGCTGCGGCTCAGCGCGTCGGTGTCGATCACCAGTTCGGGCTGGTCCGGCGCCTCGTAGGGGGCCGAGATGCCGGTGAATTCGGCGATCTCGCCGGCCCGCGCCTTCTTGTAGAGGCCCTTGGGGTCGCGCTCCTCGCAGGTGGCGAGGTCGGCGGCGACATACACCTCATGGAACCGCTCGCCGCCGATCACCCGCGCCCGCGCCCGGTCGGACTTCAGCGGCGAGATCAGCGAGGCGATCACCACCATGCCGGCGTCGGCGAACAGCTTCGCCGTCTCGGCCACCCGGCGGATGTTCTCCGCCCGGTCATCCGACGAGAAGCCCAGCCCGGCGTTCAGGCCGTTGCGGACATTGTCGCCGTCCAAGACGAAGGTCTGCCAGCCGCGGTCGAACAGCGCGCGTTCCAGTGCCATCGCCAGCGTCGACTTGCCGGCGCCCGACAGGCCGGTCAGCCAGACGATGCCGCCCTTGTGGCCGTTGGCCTGGGCGCGCTCCTCCAGCGAGACGGTGTGCGACACCTCGGTGATGTTGGCCGCCGCGGCGTCCTCGATCTCCACCACCAGGCAGCCGCCGACCACGTCGTTGCCGTCGATCAGCGCGCCGCGGCCGGTGCGCGGCAGGTCCGACGCCAGATCGAGCGCGATGGGCGAGCGGGACCGCAGGACGACCTCCGCCACCTCGTTGCGGCGGACCGCCTTGCCCGGGGTGCTGGACAGATCCTCCACATCGATGACCGCAGTCACCTGCTCCACCGTCACCCGATGCTCAGCCGTCGCGATCTTCAGCGTGTAGGTCTTCCCCACCACCAGCGGGTCCGACACCAGCCAGAACAGCCGCACGCTCAGCCGGTGGGCCAGCGTCGGGGCGTCGGCCTGATGGTGGGCGATGTGGCCGCGTTCGGCGAAGATGCGCTTGTCCAGCGTGATGCCGATGCTCTGCCCGGCCTGGGCCGACAGCACCGCTTCGGGGTGGTTCCACGCCTCGATGCTGACGACCTTGGCGCTGGCGCCGGTCGGCGAGAAGTGCAGGGTGTCGCCGACGCGCAGGCGCCCGCTCTCGATGCGGCCGGCCAGGATGCGGCGATCGTCCGGCTTGTAGACGTCCTGCAACGGCAGGCGCAGCGGCTGGTCGGGCGAGGTCTGCTGCGGACGGAAGGCGTCCAGCTGCTCGATCACCGTGGGGCCGAGATACCAGTCGGCCTGCTCGCTGCGGCTGACGATGTTGTCGCCGTTGCGGGCGGAAACCGGGATCACCGCCTTGGGCTGGAGGCCCAGCTCGGCCAGATAGTCCTTGATCTCCTGCGCCACCGCTTCATAGCGGCGGCTGGAGAACTCGACCTTGTCCATCTTGTTGACGACGACCGCGACCTGACGCACGCCCAGCAGATGCAGCAGGAAGGCGTGGCGGCGGGACTGTTCCAGCGCGCCTTCGTCGGCGTCGATCACCAGCAGGGCGGCGTCGGCCTGGGAGGCGCCCGTCACCATGTTCTTCAGGAACTCGGTGTGGCCGGGGGCATCGATGATGACGTAGGGGCGCTGCGCCGTCTTGAAGTGGATCTGCGTGGTGTCGATGGTGATGCCCTGGTCGCGCTCGGCCTGGAGCGCGTCCATGACGAAGGCCCATTCGAACGGCATGCCGCGCTTGCGGCTCATCTCGCGGACCTGCTCCACCTTGCCGTCGGGCAGGCTGCCCGTGTCGTTCAGCAGGCGGCCGATCAGCGTGGACTTGCCATGGTCGACATGGCCGACGATGACGATGCGGAGTTGAGAATGCGGCATCTTACATGTACCCCACGCTGCGCAGGCGCTCGAAGCTGTCTTCGGATTCGTTGTCCATCGCCCGGCCGGCGCGTTCCGGCACGCGGGTCACCTGAAGCTCGGCGATGATCTCGTCGATGGTGGACGCGGTGCTGTCGACCGGGAAGGTGATGTTCTTCTCGCCCAGCGAGCGATAGCGCTTGCCGTCCTTGGCGAAGTACAGCGGGACGATGGGAATGCCCTCGCGCTGCGAATAGCGCCAGATGTCCAGCTCGGTCCAGGCCAGCAGCGGGTGGATGCGGACATGGACGCCTTCGGGGAAGCGGGTCTTGTAATGGTCCCAGAATTCCGCCGGCTGATCCTTGACGTCCCAGTCGCCTTCCAGCGAGCGCGGCGAGAACACGCGCTCTTTCGCGCGGGTCGCCTGCTCGTCGCGGCGGATGCCGACCATGACACCCTGGTACGCATGGTCGCGCAGCAGGTTCTTCAGACCTTCCGTCTTGCGCGCGGCGGCGCGGGTCAGGGGGGGAAGGGTCTGGTCCATCTCCTCCTCGGGCGGGCATTGCTCCACCTTCAGGTCGAGGCCCCATTCCTTGGTGATGCGGTCGCGGAACTCGTAGACCTCCGGCAGCTCCATCGCGGTGTCGAGCTGCACGACGGGGAAGGGGATGCGGCCGAAGAACGCCTTGCGGCAGAGCCAGAGCAGCGCGTTGCTGTCCTTGCCGATCGACCAGAGCATCGCCAGCTTGTCGATGCGGTTGTAGGCCTCGCGCAGAATATAGATGCTCTGGTTTTCGAGCTGGTCGAGATCGGCGCTCATCGGGCGGTTCCAATCATGGTGTGTATGCCGCATTCGGTCTTGGCGCTGCCGGCCCAGCGGCCGGAACGCGGGTCGGCACCGGGCGCCACTCGCTCGGTGCAGGTGTAACAGCCGATCGACAGGAACCCGTCGGCTTCCAGCGGGTGGCGCGGCAGGTCGCGCCGGGTGAACTCCTCCTCCAGCCGGTCCTTGTCCCAGTTGGCCAGCGGGTTGACCTTCACGCGACCCCCCTCCGCTTCGAACAGGGGCAGGGCGGCGCGGGTCGTGGACTGGAAGCGCTTGCGTCCCGTGACCCAGGCCTCCAGTCCGGCCGCGGCCAGCGCACGATCCAGCGGCACCGTCTTGCGCAGGTGGCAACAGGCATCGTAATCGCGCCTGAACAGCATGCCGTCCTTGTCGGCGGCGGCGAGGTCGTCGGCGGTCGGCCCGATCTCCCGCACATCCGTCAGGCCGAGCCGCTTCACCAACTGGTCGCGGTAGCGCAGCGTCTCGCCGAACAGCTTGCCGGTATTCACAAACAGGACCGGGAAATCCGGCGCCGCTTCGGCGGCCAGAGCCAGAAGCACCGCGGATTCGGCGCCGAAGGAGGACAGCAGCGCGATCCGCCCGCCGAACACGTCATGCATGGCGGCCAGCAATGGCGCGCCTTCCAGCGTGCCGTAGCTGTCGGTCAGATGTTTCACCCGTGTCGCGGCGTCCATCGTCAGCTGCCTTTCGCGGTGGCTCATATTATCTACTTAGAGGGTAGATTTAATGTTCATGTTTGCACATTAACACCCGCAGAAAACCCGTGCAACGTAAATACATTCTCTACTTGTTTAATAGGTTTGTGCTGCGCTGCAATGCTTTGTGTGAAATATGTTGATTGTGTCGGCGGGCCTGGGCTAAATACCGGCATGCACATGATCTCCATCATAGGGACTGGCCGCCGCCGATCCGTGCCGCACGCTGCGGCGGCACGTCCATGATCCCGTTGGCGCTCGATCCGTCGCGGGTGGTGATCGCGTTGGCCGGCAACGGACCGCTCGCGGTTCGCCGTCTGACCCAGCTGCGCGAGGGTGGGGCGGATCCTCAGGTCTTTTCACCGGAACCGGATGGAGAATTGGCCGCGCTCGCCGGCGCCCGTCTGGTGCGGGCGCTGCCCGATGCCACGGATTTGGACAGGGTCGGCGTGTTGTATGTCATGGGGCTGGGGACGGAGACCGAAACGGCACTGGCGGAGCTGGCGCGGTCGCGCCGCGTGCTGGTGAATGTCGAGGACGTCATCCCCTTGTGCGATTTCCACTCGCCGTCCGTGGTGAGGCGGGGCGATCTGGTGATGACGGTATCGACCGGCGGCCGCAGCCCGACCCTCGCCAGCCTGCTGCGTCAGCGGCTGGAAACCCTGTTCCCGGAGGACTGGGCGGAGCGGTTGCGAACCATCGCCGCCTTGCGCAACCGCCGCCGGGCGGAAGGCGCGTCGATGTCCGAGGTTGCCCAGGAGACCCGCACGCTGATCGACAGGGAACGATGGTTGCCGTAACGGACCACATCCCGCTGAATTCACTGCCGGACCCCTGCCGGTTCGGGTAAGACACCAAACACGTTTAGCGAACGACCAGCCAGGAGAGCCAGATGTCGGCCAAGGATCGATCGAAGGAAGGATCGATGAAAGCCATCACCGCCAACCGCCTGCGCGACGGGGAAGTCGTGTTCCTGGGCGATGGCGGCGTGTGGGTCGAGTCCTTCGCCGAGGCCGCGCTGTTCCCGCGCGCCGAGGCGGACGGGGTGCTCGCCGCCGCCAAGGAGAAGGCGGAGCGCGAGCAGTTCGGCGTCGACATCTACGCCTTCGAGGTGGTGGAACAGGACGGCGTTCCGGTCCCGGCGACGATGCGCGAGCGCATCCGTACCGCCGGACCGACCGTCCGCCTCGATCTCGGCAAGCAATCTCTCGGCACGCAGGCCGCCTGAATTACTGATCGCTGGCCGTTCCGGCGGCCCTGAGGGTTTATCGACATGAACCACATCGCGCCCGGCGCCCGTGCCGGCATCTATCATTACGACGAGATCGACCGGCAGTTCGTCGCCGAGCGCGTCGAGCAGTTCCGCAAACAGGTCGACCGCCGCCTGTCGGGCGAGCTGACGGAGGAGGAGTTCAAGCCGATCCGGCTGATGAACGGCCTCTATCTCCAGCTTCACGCCTACATGCTGCGCATCGCCGTTCCCTACGGCGTGATGTCCGCCACCCAGCTGCGCAAGCTGTCGGCCATCGGCCGCAAGTACGACCGTGGCTACGGCCATTTCACCACCCGCCAGAACCTGCAATACAACTGGATCAAGCTGGAGGACACCCCGGCGATCCTGCATGAGCTGGCCGAGGTGGACATGCACGCGCTGCAGACCAGCGGCAACTGCGTGCGCAACGTCACCACCGACCCGTTCGTCGGCGCCGCCAGGGATGAAGTCGTTGACGGCCGCGTCTATGCCGAGATCCTGCGGCAGTGGACGACGATGCACCCCGAATTCACCTATCTGCCGCGCAAGTTCAAGATCGCCATTTCCGGCGCCGAGAGCGACCGCGCGGCGGTGCGCATCCACGATGTCGGCCTGCTGGCCCGGCGCAACGACAAGGGCGAGCCCGGCTTCTCCTTCTATGTCGGCGGCGGTCTCGGCCGCTCGCCTTTCGTCGGCAAGCTGGTGCGCGAGTGGGTGGCCCAGGAGGACTTCGTCGCCTATCTGGAAGCCATCCTGCGCGTCTACAACCAGTACGGGCGCCGCGACAACATCTACAAGGCGCGCATCAAGATCCTGGTCCATGAACTGGGGCTGGAGAAGTTCACCCAGGAGGTGGAGGAGGAGTTCGCGCGGCTGCGCGGCCCCAAATACCGCCTTGACCCGGAAATCGTCGAGGGGGTGCGCCAGCATTTCGCCCCGCCGCCCTTCGAGGAACTGCCCGACCATTCCGACGCGCTGGAGCGCGCCAAGGCCGCCGATCCGGCCTTCGCCAACTGGCTGGCGGTGAATGTCGCGGAGCACAAGGCGCCGGGCTATGCCATCGCCACCATCTCGCTGAAGCCGGCCGGCGGCATCCCCGGCGACGCCACCTGCGGCCAGATGGACCTCGTGGCCGATCTGGCCGAGCGCTACAGCTTCGGCGAGCTGCGCGTCACCCATGTCCAGAACCTCGTCCTCGCCCATGTGAAGAAGGACGACCTCTACGACCTGTGGAAGCAGCTGGACGCCGCGGAGCTGGGCAGCGCCAATGCCGGACTGATCGGCGACATCATCGCCTGTCCGGGGCTGGACTACTGCGCGCTGGCCAATGCCCGCTCGATCCCGCTGGCCCAGGCGATCTCGGCCCGCTTCGCCGATCCGGTCCGCCAGCGCACCATCGGCGAGCTGGGCATCAAGATCAGCGGCTGCATCAACGCCTGCGGCCATCACCATGTCGGCGCCATCGGCATCCTGGGCGTCGATAAGAAGGGCACCGAATACTACCAGATCACGGTGGGCGGCGACCCGACGCTGACCACGGCCATCGGCGACATCCTGGGCCCGGCGGTGACCGAGACCGAGGCGGTGGACGCCATCGAGGCCATCGTCGACGTCTATCTCGCCAACCGCTCGGGCGAGGGCGAGCGCTTCGTCGACACGCTCAAGCGCGTCGGTCATGCCCCGTTCAAGGAGAGAATCTATGCCGCTGATTGAGAATGGGCGCATCGGCGAGGATGCCTGGAGCTTCATCCCCGACGGCGAGCCGGTGCCCAACGACCGCCCGGTCATCATCAGCTTCGAGCGCTGGCAAGCCGAGCGCGACAGCTTCGACGGGCGCAACGCCAAGCTGGGCGTGCGGCTGAAGAGCGGCACGCTGGCGGGTGCCGTCGCCGCCGATCTCGACCGCTTCGCCCTGGTCGCGGTGGAGTTTCCGAAGTTCCGTGACGGCCGCGGCTTCTCCACGGCGCGCGAGCTGCGGGAGCGCTACGGCTACACCGGCGAGATCCGCGCGGTCGGCCATGTCATCCCCGACCAGTACCTGTTCCTGGTCCGCACCGGCTTCAGCTCGGTCGAGGCGCCGGAAGGCACCAACCCGGACAGCTGGGACAATGCGCTGAAGGAGGTCACCATCGCCTTCCAGCCCAGCCTGGACGAAACCGCACCGCTGTCGCTGCTGCGCCGCAAGCTGAAGGTGGGGTAGGGCGCTTCCGGCCGCTTTGGCCGGCAGTGTGTCATGAGGATGCGACAGGGCGCCGGATCCGGACGGGTTCGGCGCCTTTTCCTTTGCCGGAGCGAGGCATTTGCGGGCCGATGGCCGGAGCATCGGGGCGCACGATTTCGGCGGGAAAATAGTTCTTCAAAATTCGTAATACGCATTCTGTTGCATTTATATACAATTAATAGGAGATTTTCTCCCCGACGTAACCTGCGCGGCGGTGTGCCGTCCGCCGCACCGACGTGACGGGGGAGATTCCTATGGCTGCCGAAACACAGTCTCCGGACAAAACCATTTATCTCGGCCTCGCGATGTCCGGCGCGATTTCCGCCGGTGCCTATTCCGCCGGCGTGCTCGATTTCCTGGTGGAGGCGCTGGAGGAGTGGGAGGCGGCGAAGCAGCGGGACCTCGCCGACGGCACCCGGACGGTGCCCCATCACAAGGTCGTCATCGCCACCATGACCGGCGCGTCGGCCGGCGCCATCACCAGTTCCATCGGCTCGCTCTGCGCCGGCATGGGCGCCCGGCCCTCGAAGGCAGGCCGGCCGAACGACCCCAGCTATGCCGCGCGCGACGAGGCGGGAACGGCCGGCAAGGTCCCCTGGCACGTCCTGCCTGAACTTTATCGGGCCTGGGTGGACGGCCCGGCCTTCGTGAAGAGCGGTGCGGACGTGGCGGTGGGAACCTCGGCGAAGGGCGAGACGCCGCCGATCCTGGGACTGCTGGACAACTCGGATCTTCCCGACGGCACCAAGCTGGACGGGGTGTATTCGCTCCTCAACGCCCAGCCCCTGATGAACATCGGCCGCAAGGCTCTGGCCGACCTGGAGGTGGCGGCGAACGCCCCCGACCGTCTGCCGCCGCGCCCCTACATCGCAGAAAACCTCCATGTGCTGTTGACCCAGACCAACACCCGCGGCATCCCCTACAAGATCGAGGTACGCGGCGGCATGGGCGGGGCGGCCTATGGCATGATGAACCATCTCGACCATGCCCATTTCGTTCTGAAGGGTCTGGGAAGCGCGTCCTTCGTTAGCCCGTGGGCGCAGTCGGATGCGGCCTACGGCTACAGCGTCGAGTCGAACTTCAGCGGTGCTGCGGCACGGAACAAGGACTGGCTGTGGTTCGAGAGCCAGGACGCCGAGAAGCCGACGGATTACACGCAGTCCAACAGCAAGCGACTGATCAAGAACACGCTTGCATCCGGGGCCTTCCCGGCGGGGCTGTCGGCCATCGACCTGATCACGCCGCTGACCCACTATGACCAGCGCGCCTGGCCGCTGAACATCCTGCCCAGCCGGTTCAAGGACATCAAGCCCGATTGGCCTTGGCGCAGCACCGGCGCTTCCGGCGGCGGGGCCGTGCTGCAGCCGCCGGTGGATTACCGGTTCGCCGCGGTCGACGGCGGCGCCATCAACAACGATCCCTTCGACCTCGCGCGTTACGCGCTGATGGAAAACCCGCCCGATCGATCGCCGAGCGATGTGGCGGAGGCCAACCGCATCGTCGTGATGATCAGCCCCTTCCCAGAAGCCCCGACCATCGACGGGCTCAACCCGGATGGGACGGCCAACACCCGGTTGACCAAGGTTCTGTCGAAGATGATCGGCATGTTCGTGGAACAGAGCCGCTTCCGCCCCGATGTGCTGTTGCGCGCCCTGGACAACACCGGGGCCGATCTGTGGCGCATCTCGCCGTCGCGCTTCGTCGGCACGCAGCCCCAGCCCGCGGCCATCGCCTGCGGCTTGTGGGGCGGCTTCGGCGGCTTCCTCGACATCGAGTTCCGGCGCCACGATTACGAACTGGGGCGCCGCAACTGTCAGCGGTTCCTGCAGTCCTGGTTCGGCCTGCCCGACAACAATCCGCACATCGACGCGGTGGGCGAGCCGATCAGCCGCGTGATGAAGACCGACGAAGCCGGCGAGGAGGTCCGTTACCCGATCATTCCGCTCTGCGGTAGCGCACTCATGGAGGTGAAGCCGCGCGACTGGCCGACCATCGCGCCGGAGACCTACCGGAGCTTCGTCGATGCCGTCATCGGCCGTTATCTACGGCTGAGCGATCCCGCCTGGGACAAGGCGAAGGACCTCATCGGCGGATGGAGCAGGATTCTCCTGGGCCACAATCCTCTCACCTGGTTCAAGGGCACGGTCGAGAAGAAGGTCCGCCGCTTCACCTTTCCCGATCTGGTCCGCCGCGACCAGATCCTGCTGGAAGGCCAGCGCCGGGTGCTGGAATGCTGCATGGACGACAAGCCGTCGGCCTATATCCTGACCATGCGCCTGCTGAAGACCTTTCCCGACCTGACGGGCAAGGAGCAGGTCATCTTCGACGTCATGCGGGGCACCGCCTCCCTGCCGACGGACGTCATCGCCGACAACATCTGCCTTCTGCTGGCCCGATCCATCGAAAAATGTCCGGTCAAGGTGGAGCATGTCAGGGCGCTGTTCCAGATGGACGCCCCGGTCTACCGGACACCGGCCAGCGTGCTGGCGGAGTTGAGGCTGGCCTACACCGACGTCCCCCCCTCGGCCGATCCCGATGACGTGGCGCGGATCATGGAGAAGCTGACGGACTACGGCTACATGGCGGCCGCCCAGTGGACCGGTGTCGGCACGAACAAGCCCGAGAAGGCGGGAATGCTGACCTGGGGCAGGACGACCACCGTCTACCGCTACAACGACCGCGACGACGGCGACACGCTCGACATCTGAGTGCGGGCGGGAACCGGCCGGGGGAGGTGCATCCTCCCCCGGCGCCCCTTCAGACCGTGGTGAACCAGGAACCCGACACGTCCGTGGATTGGACTCCGGTGAGGGTGACCGTTGCGGAGGCACCAAAGCCGGAGAGGCTGAGAACGGCCTCGCCCAGGGTGTTGGCGCTCACCGTGTAGCTCTGGTACGCGCCCAGCCCGATGAGATCGCCCTCCGCGGCGTTGAAATCGGCCAGGGTGACCGAGCCGTCGCCGACCGAGAAATCGAACAGGTCGGCACCCGCGCCGCCCTGCAGCCAGTTGTCGCCGGAGCCGCCCACCAGCGTGTCGTCGCCGGCGCCGCCGGACAGCGTGTCGGCGCCGAACCCGCCGGTCAGCAGATCGTTGCCGTCGCCGCCGGCCATTCCCACCGCACCGTAGGTGCCGGCCGCGGTCACGCTGTCATCACCGTCTCCGCCGATGAAATGCTCGATGGAGGAGGAGATGTTCAGGGTGACCCCACCGGTGTAGCGAACATGGACCGTGTCGTCGCCCTGGCCGCCATCCAGCCAGCCCGACGTCGCGGAATCGACATAGAGCAGGTCGTTCCCGTCCTCGCCGAACATGTTGTCGATACCGGAGCCGCCCGCCAGCGTGTCGTCGCCCCTGCCGCCGAACATGTCGTCGTTGCCCGACCCTCCGATGAGGGCATCGTTGCCCCCACGGCCGAACAGCCTGTCGTCGCCATCGCCGCCGTTCAGCGTGTCGTTGAACTCGCTTCCGAGCAGGGCATCGCTGCCGCCCCCGGCATCGATCTCGACCGCTGTTCCTCCGGCGTACAGATTGTCGTCGCCGCCGCCGCTGAACAGCCGTTCGACACCGGCATAGCCGAGATCCAGGGTGAGATTGCCGTCGTCCAGCACATAAACGGTGTCGAAGCCGGTTCCGCCACCGATGCTGTCGGCCGCACCGATGAAGAACAGATCCTCGCCGGCGCCGCCCGTCAGGCTGTTGGCCCCGTCGCCGCCGATCAGCGTGTCGTTGAAGGCGCTGCCGACCAGAGTGTCGTCGCCGCCTCCGCCGTCGATCAGAAGACCGGTGGCGGCGCCGGCGCCGTCCAGCGATTCGTTGCCGGCCCCGCCAAAAGCCTGCTCGATGCTGCTGTCAGCCAGATTGATCTGGGCCCCTCCGCTGCCGGTGACGAAGACGGTGTCGAATCCGGCGCCGCCCTGCACGGGCGCATCCGTCGGCGTGAAATAATAGTGGGAGGATTCGATATACAGGACGTCGTCGCCGTCACCGCCGATCAGCGTGTCGAATCCGCCGCCGCCGATCAGCGTGTCGTTGCCAGTCCCGCCGACGATCCGGTTGTCCCAGGCATTGCCGGTGGCGTGGAAGTCGCCCGTTCCGAGAAAGGTCAGCCGCTCCACGTTGTCGCCGAGGGTCATGGCGTTCAGGGTGGTGCGGATCTCGTCGGTGCCTTCGAAGTTCTGCTCCAAGACGATATCGCCGGTGCTCTCGACGAAATAGATGTCGTTGCCGGTCCCGCCAACCATCGAATCGTCGCCGGCGCCGCCATCGAGGATGTCGTTTCCGCCTTCGCCGATGAGCGTGTCCGAACCGGCGCCGCCGGCCAGGGTGTCGTCGTACCAGCTGGCGGCGATCAGGTTGTCCTGTGCATTGCCGGTGCCCTGGAAGCCGCCGCTCCCGGAGAATGCCAGCCGTTCCAGATTGTCGCCGAGGGTCATGGCGTTCAGGGTGGTGCGAACCTCGTCGGTGCCTTCATCGGCCAGCTCCTGGACGATGTCGCCGGCACTGTCCACGATATAGACGTCGTCTCCCAGTCCGCCGGCCACGAAATCATCGCCGGCACCGCCGTCGAGCGTGTCGTTGCCGGTATCGCCGATCAGGCTGTCGTCCCCGCTTCCGCCCGTGAGGTACTGGCTCCAGCCGCTTCCGAATCCGCCGAACCCGGAAGGTGTCTGCGGAGGATTGCCGTTCCGGAATTCCGGCATCGGGCCGAACTCGGACTCTCCGACCAGCTTATCCATGCGTTTTCCCCTTCAATCGTTCCAGAGCCGAAGATCGATCCATAATTGCACGATCTTGGTATAAAGCAATTTTTTCGATTGTTTTATCGGCCAATACGACTCAGGGATGCGGCAACAAGACGCAATCATCGCCCTTCTTTTGTTTCGCTGGAAACCTGCGGGCAGCGAGCGTCGGTCCCGGCGCGGTCGTCCGGCAAGGTCATGCCGCCGCGTGGGAAGGCTGGAAACGACTGCGGCGCCACATCCCGTCCGGACGTGGCGCCGCTTCGAATTCGAAAAACTGACCGGCGGGTTATGCCGGAGCCGGCATCGTCCCTTTCGCCCCGCTCACCAGTGGCGGAGCGGGCCGACGTCGACGTGGACGAAGTTGCTGTCGGGGTAATAGCCGACGCCGCCGCCGCGCAGGCTCAGTGCCGCGCGCTGCAACTGGCGGGTCGACATCTTCGGCACCCGCAGGTCGATGGCCATGCCGCGCATATGGAAGCTGTTCTGGGCGACGCCGCTATGGTCGGCTTCGCGCAGCATCGCGTTGGATTCCGGCGAGCGGTAGCCGGACACGATCTCGATCGGACCCTTGCGGCCGATCTTGCGGCTCAGGTTGTGGACCAGATCCAGCAGCTTCGGATCGATGGGATGGACCGAGTTGTTGCGGTGGTCGCGCAGCAGGTGGTT
Organism: Alphaproteobacteria bacterium; assembly: GCA_046570145.1. Lineage (GTDB taxonomy): Bacteria > Pseudomonadota > Alphaproteobacteria > Azospirillales > Azospirillaceae > Azospirillum. The sequence goes on along the minus strand of JBKHVJ010000055.1, from coordinate 7,434 downwards.
GATCGCCCGCACGGCATCGCGCACATAGCGGCCCTTCGCCCAGTATTCGGCGCTGACCCTCTCGCCGGTGTGCAGGTTCACCAGGGACAGCATCCGGGGAGGGGCGCGGAGCGCCGCGGCCTCGGCCTCCTCGCTCGCGAACAGAGTTCCCCCGGCAGAGGCAGCCGCCGCCAGGCCCAGGCCAGCGCGCAGAAGAGAGCGGCGATCGAGATGACGGCGTTCGGTGGCGTGGCTCTCGCCAACGCTCGGGCGTGCGGTCGTGGTCGACCGGGCGTCCGCATCCTTCATCATTCTTCCTTCATATCCCGTTTTTCCACTCCGGCACGCCGTCTCCGCCTTTCGGAGCCCGTCATCCCGGTTACGGCCAAAGTCACACCCCGGCCAAGGTCAGGGCATGCTGCGGTGCGTTAGACCGAAAGGTAGGACACTTTTAGGATGTCCGTGGCCTTTGCTGTCAAGAAACCATTGCTTAACCGGTGCTGGTTTTTGGCCGGGTCCAGGGTTTCCGCCGGGCGGCGCGCGGGCCGAGCCGGAACGCGAGTCGAAGCTGTTCGCGACTCGTTCGCAGCCAGTTCGATTACAGAACCGTAACGTGCGCGACTCGGGAGCTTCGCAGCAGAGTCACCCTGGCGGGCCGCCAAGGCGGACCCGGCCGTCGGTATGGCCAAGCTTCTGTTTTCCATACCGGACCCTCGGTCGGCGCCGCGTCGCCCGGCCGGACGACATAGGGGCGTATCCCCGAACCGCATCCTCCGAAAGAGTGGGCGCAAAAGGGGATTCATTCAGCCTTCGGTAAGGAATGAACCGCATGATTGTCGCGATGTAACCAATTTCACGGCGTCAACCTGCCCGTGCCCACCGCGACCGCCCCTACCGCTTCCACCGTGTCCTTCTTTCGGCCCGATCAATTGGCCGAGGTATTGGACCGGCACGCCCGCTGGATCAAGGGCCAGCCGGGCGGCGCCCGCGCCAACCTCGCCATGGCCGACCTGGAAGGGGTGGACCTGTCGCAGCGCGACCTGCGCGGTGCCCGTCTGGTCGGCGCACGGTTGGCTCGCGGCCGGCTGAACGGAACCAATCTGGCCGGCGCCGACCTGTTCGGCGTCGATCTGCGCGATGCCGACATCAGCCGCGCCAACCTGATGCAGACCGACCTGCGCGGTGCCCGCCTGCGCGCGGCCGATTTCTCCAACGCCAACCTGAAGGGGGCGGACCTGCGCGCCGGCACGCTGGAGCCGGGCGGCAGCGCAAGGCGCGGATCCGGACCCGATGCGCCCAACGGCCAGGACGCCGAAAGCGCCCGCCAGCTTCACAGGGCGGCGCTCGCCCGCCTGCAGAACGGCACGACGGCGGAGGGCGGAGTTCCCACCGATCTGACCGGTGCGACGCTGCGCGGCGCCAACCTGTCCGATGCCGACCTGACCGGTGCCGTGTTGCAGAACGCCGACCTGTCGGGGGCCGTCATGAACGGTGCAGACCTGACCGGCGCGCGGCTGAACGGCGCAAACCTGTCGGGGGCGTCGCTCGACGGCACCCGCTTCGACAAGGCCGACATGGTCGGCACCCGCATGGCCGACTGCGACCTGTCCTCCACCCGGATCGCCACGGCGCAGATGACCCGGCCGATCGACAGCATGGGGTCGGAGATACAGCGCGCCATCTTCGACCATGAACGTTGGATCGACAGCGTCGGCCAGCGCGGCCAGCGTGCCGACCTGGACGGCGCCGACCTCAGCCGCGCCGACCTCCGCAACGTCAATCTCAGCGCCGCTTCCCTGCGCGGGGCGAACCTGTCGGCGGCTGCGCTGACCGGCGCACGGCTGATGATGACGGACCTGTCCGGCGCCAATCTGGAGGGCGCCAACCTGATGGGCGCCGACCTGTCCGGCGCCAACCTCAGCTATGCCGTGCTCACCAACGCCGACCTGACGCGGGTGCGGCTTGGACCCGCGGCGATCAAGGACCCGTCGGGGCGCCCGACCGGCCGCTCCTGGGCCGCCAACCTGATGGGGGCCGACATGCGCGGCGCCCTGCTGGTCGGGACCTGTCTGGTCCAGGCCAACCTGTCCGACGCCAACCTCGACAGTGCGGATCTGGACGGCGCCGACCTCGCCGGCGCCAAGCTGCAGCGCGCGATGCTTCCGGGCCGTCCGCCCCGGCGGGGGTAGGAACCTCCGGGGCGCGATCACCCGCACCCCTCACTGCAGCCGGCCCCTCACGGCAGCCGGCCCCTCACGGCAGCCGGATCGTCACCGTGGTTCCGATGCCCGGGGTGCTGTCCAGGGTCAGCGTCCCGCCATGGGCCTCGACGAAGCGGCCGGCCAGCGGCAGGCCCAGACCGGTTCCCTCCTCGGCCTTTGTCAGATAGTTGTGGACCTGCCGGAAGGGCTCCATCGCGATGGTCAGCTCATCGGCCGTCATGCCCACACCGGTGTCGGAGATGACGATGACCGCACCCATGCCGCCCGCTCCGGCCGCGGCCTCCACCCGCACGGCACCGCCGGCGGGGGTGAATTTGATGGCGTTCGACAGCACATTCAGCACCGCCTGACGCATGCGGACCCCGTCCGCATTGACCTGCAGGGTCCGGTCGATGGCATCGCAGGTCAGCGTTACCCCCTTGCGCAGGGCCAGCGCCTCCACCAGCCCAATGCAATCGTCCAGCAGGTCGCCCAGCCTCACGCAGGTAGGAAACAGTTCCAGCCGTCCCGCCTCGATCTTCGCCATGTCCAGCAGTTCGTTGACGAGGTCAAGCAGGTGGCGGCCCGACTGGTGGATCGCGGCGATGTATTCGACATGCTTGGGCGGCGCCGGGCCGAAAATGCCCGACAACAGAGCCTCGGCGAAGCCGATGATGGCGTTCAGCGGCGTTCGCAGTTCGTGGCTCATGTTGGCCAGGAATTCGCTCTTGGCCCGGTTGGCGGCCTCGGCATGCTCCTTCTCGGATTCCAGGCGGCGGCGCTGTTCGATCAGAACCGCCTCGCGGGCGCGGCGGACCTCCTCCTCGGCGCTGCGGCGGCGGCGGTAGGCGCGGGACACCAGCAGTGCCAACCCCAGCGTCGCGGCGCAGGCCGCCGCACCGCCGCCGATCACCGTCAGTCGCAAGGCGTTCAGCCTTTGCTGCACGATGGCCGACGGCACGCCCAGCACCACCGACCATCCGGTCTCGGCGGAGCGGTGGATGACGGCATGGACCTCCAGCCCATCCTTCGTCTTGCCGATGAACATGCTGTTGCTGCCGATCCGGATGCGTGCTTCCAGGGCCGGATAGGCGCGCTGGCCCAGATGGGCCGCGGCATCGCGCGACCGGGCGGCGATCAGCATGGTCGGATCGATGACCGTGACCAACCATTCGGTCGGGGTGTTGCGGGTCTGCAGCGCGCCGCCGAGCCCTTCCAGCCCCAGGGCGAGCGACAGGACATAACGCACCCGGTCGCTCGCGCTGGCCGGGTCGAATTGCAGGACCGGCGCGCGCAGGATCAGCGACGGCCGACCCGGCGGCCCACCCGGCGGCAGCACGCCACCGATCACCGCGCGGCGGCTTTCGATCACATGGCGCGTGATGTCGTCCAGCCGCGGCGGCGGCAGCGGCTGTACGCCCAGCGGGTAGTGGGTGTGAAAGGCGAAGCGCCCGGTGTCGGTGTCGATCAGGCCCATCGCCAGCCAGCCGGCCTGGCTGTGGGCGGCGGCGGTGGCTTCGTCATACAGCGCGCGCAGATCGCCTGCATTGGGCTGGACCAGGGCGGCCAGCAGTTCCAGCGGGCGCAGCTGGCTTGCCAGTTCGCGGTCGACCGCCAGCGACAGCGACTGCGCCGCCGACTGCAGCTCGCTCTCCATCTTCCCGCGCTCGCGGGCGTCGAGCTGCCAGACCAGCCCCGCGCCGAACAGCAGCAGGGGCGTGGTCACAGCCACGCCGATGGCAAGCAGGGAACCGGGCAACCGCAGGCGCAACCGTCGACGCTCCACTGCTAGGGGACCACCGGAGTGGCAAGGAATGGTTGGGGAGGCGGTTGGGGGGCGGCCGGGATCGGCCCCCCGGCCGCTCCCAAGGTCACGCGGCGCCCGTCAACAGACGGGTCAGCTCCACCGCCGTCTTCACCCGCATCTTCTCGAACACATGGCTGCGATGGACCTCCACCGTTCGCATGCTGATGCCCAGCTCGTCGGCGATGACCTTGTTCAGGCGGCCGGCGACGACCAGCTCCATCACCTGCCGTTCGCGTTGGGTCAGGGTGGCCAGCCGTGCCGCCAGCCCGGCCTGTCCCGCCTCGCGCTCGCGCTGTTCGGCGTCGAAGGCCAGCGCGTCGATCACCCGGTCGACCAGCTCGTTGTCGTTGAACGGCTTCTCGACGAAGTCGCGGGCCCCCTTCTTCAGGGCGCTCACGGCGATGGGGACGTCGCCATGACCGGTCAGGAAGATCACCGGCATCCGGCACCCCTTGGACAGCAGCCGGTCGAACAGCTCCAGCCCGCTCATCCCCTCCATGCGGATATCCAGCAGAAGGCAGCCGGCCATCTCCGGCCTCCACCCCTCCAGGAAGGCTTCCGCGGAGGGCCAGCCGGCCACCGGCACGTTGCGCGACTGGAACAGCCAGCTGAGCGCGTCGCGGATCGCCTCGTCATCGTCGACGATGTGGAGCGTGGTCATTCTGCGGCCTTTGCGCTTTGGTCAGGAACTCGGCCCGAGGGTTGGGCATGCACCGGCAGGGTGAACAGGAAGCGGGTCCCGGCCGATGTTTCGTCCGGGCCGCCATCCGCCGCCACCGGTTCGAACCACAGCCGGCCGCGGTGGTGCTCGACGATGGAGCGGCAGATGTTCAGGCCCATCCCCATACCTTCGCGCTTAGTGGTGAAGAAAGGGGAAAACACACGCTCCGCCACATCGGGCGCCACGCCGCATCCGCGGTCGCGGATCTCCGTCAGCAGCACGCCGTCCCCGGCGCCGTCCGTTCGCCCCTCCCGGCGGACGGTGACGGTCAGGCGGCGGTCGTCGCGCGGGGTGCGGGCCATCGCCTCGATCCCGTTGCGCATCAGGTTCAGCACGACCTGCTGCAGCAGGATTCGGTCGCCGGTGACCGGCGGCAGATCGGCCGGGGCGTCCAGTTCCACCCGCACGCCCAGCCTGGCGGCGTCGGCGCCGGTCAGCCCGACGCAGTCCTCCAGCACGCGGGCGAGCGAGCAGGGGGCGACGTTCGGGTCGCGCTTGCGCACGAAGTCGTGGATTCGCCGCACCACCTGCCCGGCGCGCTTGGCCTGTGCGGCCAGCTTCTCCAGCGCCGCGGCGACCTCGTCGGTGTCGAACCGGCCGGAACGCAGGCGGTTCAGGCAGCCGGTGCAATAGCTGGCGATCGCCGACAGCGGCTGGTTCAGTTCATGCGCCAGGGTGGAGGCCATCTCGCCCATCGTGATCAGCCGGGAGGTCTGCTGCAGCCGTTCCTGCTGCTGGCGGGCCAACTCCTCGGCATGCTTGCGTTCGGTGATGTCGAGGACGGAGCCCATCCAGCCGGTCTGGCGCCCGTTGGCGTCGATCAGCGGCGCTTCGTAGATCAGCGCGTCGAACCGCTCGCCGTTCGCGCGCCGGAACCGCATCTCCAGCCCGGTTTCCGGCGCGCGGCCTGCCAGCACGTCCTGCAGGGCGGCCTCCGCCCGGTCGATCTCCTCCGGCAGCCAATAGGGCATCGGCGGGCCGCGCCCGACCAACTCCTCGGCCTCCAGGCCGACCATCCGGCAGAAGGCCGGGTTGACGTAGGTGATGCGCCCCTCCAGGTCGCGGGCACGCATGCCCACTGTCAGGCTGTCCTCCATCGCCTTGCGGAAGGCATGCTCCTCGCGCAGCGCCTCCTCGGCGCGCAGGCGGCCGGCGATGTGGCGGCGCAGCGACCACAGGCTCCACAGCGCCGATCCGGTCAGCGCGAAGATCGCCGCCACCAGAACGGTGCGGGTGAGATTGGACTCGCTGGGGTAGGCGGTGGCGACCAGGGCCAGTCCGTGGCCGGGCGGATCGAAGGGGATGACGTGGCTCCTGGCCGGGTCCGGCGCCGGACCGGTGCCTGAGCCCGCCATGGAGCCCGGCACCACCATGCGCGACTTCGCTCCCAGCACTGCTCCCGTGACGTCGATCACCTCCAGTTGGTAGCGCTGGGCGAACCACCAGGGGACATGGTGGGTCAGCATCGCCTCGAACGAGAAGACGCCGACCAGAGCGCCGACGAAGACGCCGTCGCGGAACAGCGGGAAGGCGACATCGAACCCGCGGTCGGTGAGGTCGATCCGGTAGGGCGCGCCATAAGCCCTGAGCCCGGAGGACCGGGCGATGCGCATCGCGTCGTGGCGGGTCAGGCTGTCATCGGGCGGCCCGTCGGCGCCCGGCGTCCCGTCCTGGGGCAGCGGCGGCTCGGCCAGCATGGTGCGCCCCTGGGCGTCGAGCCAAAGCACCCGTTCGATCGCGGGATTGGTGTTCACCACCAGCCGGGCCATTGCGGCGAACTGCCGCAGGTCCACCTCCGTCCGGCCCAGCGTTTCCGCCAGCCTCTCCAGCTTGTCCTCGTCGGATGCAAGTTGGAAATGCAGGTTCTGCTCCACCCACAGCGCATCCTTGATCAGGGCCAGCGCCTCCTCGTCCCGCTCGTTGCGCTGCAGCAGCCACAGGAAGGCGCCGAGCAGGACGACGACAAGCGCCATCGCCACCAGCGGCATGGCATGCGGCACCGCCCGCCCGGAGCGGGGGGAGGGGAGGGCGGCGGAGCGAGGGGTCCGGTTGGACTGCGGCATGAAGATCGACACGAAAGTGTGGAGGACGGCGACGATGGGACCGGACGAAAGTGGGACGGGCCGACTCTGCGGATATCCACAATAGCCGCAATTCGTCAGATCATGAACAATGCGCAACAAGTTCAAGGCGGGACATTCCGCCCGGCGGATAATCAACACCAGAGGGGAACGCACCTATGAAACTCGTGAAGCTCCTGTGCGCGGCGGCGGTCGGCTGCATGATGTCGGCGCCGATGGCCTTGTCCACGGCCTGGGCCCAGGACCAGATCGTGATCAAGTTCAGCCATGTCGTCGCTCCGGAGACGCCGAAGGGCAAGGGTGCCGAGAAGTTCAAGGAACTTGCCGAGAAGATGACCAACGGCAAGGTCAAGGTCGAGGTCTATCCGAACAGCCAGCTCTACAAGGACAAGGAGGAGCTCGAGGCTCTGCAGCTGGGCGCGGTGCAGATGCTGGCCCCGTCGCTGGCGAAGTTCGGTCCGCTGGGCGCCAAGGAATTCGAGGTCTTCGACCTGCCCTACATCTTCCCGAACAAGGACGTTCTGCGCCGCGTGACCGAGGGCGCGATCGGCAAGCAGCTGTTCCAGAAGCTGGAAACCAAGGGCATCATCGGGCTGGCCTATTGGGACAACGGCTTCAAGATCATGAGCGCCAACAAGCCGGTCA